>NZ_JAXCHH010000040.1:0-745 GCF_034043975.1 Tenacibaculum sp. IB213877
TGTAGCGTGTGTAGGCAGTAATGAAGGCGCATTTGATTTTGATTTCAGTGTAAGTTCACCATACACAGGAAACTATAACTATGATGTTATTGATAATGCTACAAGTATCTCAACAGGTATTACAGGAACAGGAATTGGAGGTACAGCAGTAAGTATTACAGGATTATCAGCAGGTACTTATTATGTACAAGTAACGATGACCGATAGTCCATTCTGTCCGGTAACTTCACCAACGGTAACTATAGATGAGCCAACAGTTCCATTAGCATTAGCAACAACTCCAGTAGGTGTAAGTTGTTTTAATGGAGGAGATGGTAGTATCACTGCTACCGGATCAGACGGTTGGGGAGGTTATACCTATAGTTTAACTCCAGTAACAGGAACATCACCAGCAGTAGCATTTAGCAGTAATAACGTATTTAATAATTTAACGTCAGGTACATATGATATTACTGTAAGAGATGCAAACGGATGTGAGGTAACAGTAACAGAAACCGTTGCAAATACTACTTTAGTTGAATTTACAGTAGTAAAAGATGATAATTCATGTGATAGTAGCACAGGCGGAAGTATTACGGTAACTCCAAGTGGAGGAACAGGTACATATACCTTCACCTTAACTAACACAGTTACTAGTGCCATAGTATCAACGGCAAGTGGCACAGCAGCACATACCTTTACTAATGTAGCAGCAGGCGATTATTCAGTATCCGTAGTAGATAGTAACAACTGTCCAGGAACAGCA
>NZ_JAXCHH010000041.1:0-733 GCF_034043975.1 Tenacibaculum sp. IB213877
ACTTTACGATGGACGATCAGCAACGGAAGCTGTACCGATAGTACGGACGATGTAGTACTGACCAACGATGCCTTACCGACCACAGCGGCAGCAGGCGCAGACCAAACCCAGTGTGATACCTCAGGCTTTACCATGGCAGCAAATACACCTACGGTAGGCACGGGATTATGGAGTATTGTCAGTGGAACGGCAACGATTACCGATACGAGTTCACCGACTACGGGAGTCACCGTAGCAGCAGGCGATACGGTGACTTTACGATGGACGATCAGCAACGGAAGCTGTACCGATAGTACAGACGATGTGGTACTGACCAACGATGCGTTGCCTACGACAGCGGCAGCAGGCACCGACCAAACCCAATGTAACACCTCAGGCTTTACCATGGCAGCCAATACGCCTACGGTAGGCACAGGAATATGGAGTATTGTCAGTGGAACGGCAACGATTGCCGATACGAGTTCCCCCACTACAGGAGTGACGGTAGCAGCAGGCGATACGGTGACTTTACGATGGACGATCAGCAACGGAAGCTGTACCGATAGTACGGACGATGTGGTACTGACCAACGATGCGTTGCCTACAACAGCGGCAGCAGGCACCGACCAAACCCAATGTAACACCTCAAGCTTTACCATGGCAGCCAATACGCCTACGGTAGGTACAGGAATATGGAGTATTGTCAGTGGAACGGCAACGATTGCCGATACGAGTTCCCCTACTACAGGAGTGA
>NZ_JAXCHH010000042.1:0-730 GCF_034043975.1 Tenacibaculum sp. IB213877
ATTGGTTCCGTTCGTTCCGTCTGTACCTTCTAAGCTCGCTAAAAAGTCTGCTTCGGTTCCTGTATTGCCTGTATCTAACCAACTTTGGTATGCTGATTTTCCATCTACTCCATTGGTTCCATTCGTTCCGTCTGTACCTTCTAAACTCGCTAAAAAGTCTGCTTCGGTTCCTGTGTTACCTGTATCCAACCAACTTTGATATGCCGATTTTCCGTCAACTCCATTGGTTCCGTTCGTTCCGTCTGTACCTGCTAAACTCGCTAAAAAGTCTGCTTCGGTTCCTGTGTTACCTGTATCTAACCAACTTTGATATGCTGATTTTCCATCTACTCCATTGGTACCATTTGTTCCGTCTGTACCTGCTAAACTCGCTAAAAAGTCCGCTTCGGTTCCTGTGTTACCTGTATCTAACCAACTCTGATATGCTGATTTTCCGTCAACTCCATTAGTTCCGTTCGTACCATTTGTTCCGTCTGTACCTGCTAAACTTGCTAAAAAGTCTGCCTCGGTTCCTGTGTTACCTGTATCTAACCAACTTTGGTATGCTGATTTTCCATCTACTCCATTGGTTCCGTTCGTACCATTCGTTCCGTCTGTACCTGCTAAACTCGCTAAAAAGTCTGCTTCGGTTCCTGTGTTGCCTGTATCTAACCAACTTTGATATGCTGATTTTCCATCCACACCATTGGTTCCATTCGTTCCGTCTGTACCTTCTAAACTCGCTAAAAAG
>NZ_JAXCHH010000043.1:0-712 GCF_034043975.1 Tenacibaculum sp. IB213877
ATTGGCTGCCATGGTAAAGCCTGAGGTGTTACATTGGGTTTGGTCGGTGCCTGCTGCCGCTGTCGTAGGCAACGCATCGTTGGTCAGTACCACATCATCCGTACTATCGGTACAGCTTCCGTTGCTGATTGTCCATCGTAAAGTCACCGTATCGCCTGCCGCTACCGTCACTCCTGTAGTAGGGGAACTCGTATCGGCAATCGTTGCCGTTCCACTGACAATACTCCATAATCCTGTACCTACCGTAGGCGTATTGGCTGCCATGGTAAAGCCTGAGGTGTTACATTGGGTTTGGTCGGTGCCTGCTGCCGCTGTCGTAGGCAACGCATCGTTGGTCAGTACCACATCATCCGTACTATCGGTACAGCTTCCGTTGCTGATTGTCCATCGTAAAGTCACCGTATCGCCTGCCGCTACCGTCACTCCTGTAGTAGGGGAACTCGTATCGGCAATCGTTGCCGCTCCACTGACAATACTCCATAATCCTGTACCTACCGTAGGCGTATTGGCTGCCATGGTAAAGCCTGGGGTGTTACATTGGGTTTGGTCGGTGCCTGCTGCCGCTGTCGTAGGCAACGCATCGTTGGTCAGTACCACATCATCCGTACTATCGGTACAGCTTCCGTTGCTGATCGTCCATCGTAAAGTCACCGTATCGCCTGCCGCTACCGTCACTCCTGTAGTAGGGGAACTCGTATCGGCAATCGTTGCC
>NZ_JAXCHH010000044.1:0-648 GCF_034043975.1 Tenacibaculum sp. IB213877
GGTTCAGGATGTACGGGAACACAACAAACGGTAACAATCAATGATCAGTTAACAGGTACAGTATCCACTACTAATGTAACATGTAATGACGGAAGTCTTACTATTACAGCACAAGGAGGAGATGGTACTTATGAATATGCAATTATCGTAACAGGAAGTGGAGCGAGTCCAGTTTATGGAGCAAGTAATACCTTCCCAATTTCAACATCAGGAGATTACGATTTCTTTATACGAGATGGAGCAGGATGTACCTACAGTTCAACAATCAACGTAGGTCAAACTATAGATCCATCTTTTACTACAGTTGCCAACCAACCAAATTGTAATGGAGATACAGGAAGTATTAACATTACAATTTCAGATGGACTAGCACCTTATACAATAACAGTAAATGGTACAGCTACTACTGGTTATACAGATAGCACTACACAATCAGGTAGTACCATATTATATGATACCTTATTACCAGATACATATACCATCCAAGTAACAGACGCTAACGGATGTACACAAACACCTGTAAATGTTGTAATTAATCAGTTAACAACAGTATCAAGTACCGCAAGTTTAACACAGGATTATACATGTAGTACATTAGGAGAGATTACATTTACGTCGGCTACGGGAGGTACACCACCATATACCTAT
>NZ_JAXCHH010000045.1:0-607 GCF_034043975.1 Tenacibaculum sp. IB213877
ACTTGCCAACGATTCAGATATCGATAGTACCATCGATCCTGCTTCGGTAAGCATCTCATCAGCGCCAGCTAACGGAACGGTAACTATTGATCCTGCAACGGGAGAAGTAACCTATACGCCGAATGCTGATTTCAACGGAAATGACTCGTTTGAATATACCGTGTGTGATGATGCAACACCTGCATTATGTGATACGGCTATCGTAAACGTAACGATAAATGCCGTAAACGATGCGCCAGTGGCAACGGATGATAACGCTGCAACTAATGAAGATTCTGCGGTTACTATCAATGTACTTGCCAACGATTCGGATATCGATAGTACCATCGATCCTGCTTCGGTAAGCATTTCCTCAGCTCCGGCTAACGGAACGGTAACTATTGATCCTGCAACGGGAGAAGTAACCTATACACCGAATGCTAATTTCAACGGAAATGACTCGTTTGAATATACCGTATGTGATGATGCAACACCTGCACTTTGTGATACAGCTATCGTGAATGTAACGGTGAATGCTACAAACGATGCGCCAGTAGCAATAGACGATAACGCTGCAACTAATGAAGATATTGCGGTTACTATCAATGTACTTGCCAACGATTCAGAT
>NZ_JAXCHH010000046.1:0-560 GCF_034043975.1 Tenacibaculum sp. IB213877
GTGTCTGTTGCACAATTATGTAAAAGTAGTAATTTTTTGTATTTTGAGGTATGCAAGGCAAAAAGGAATATCAGGAGAAATTATTTACAAGTTTTCAATTAAGTGATCGTGTACCATCGGATAATTTTTACAGGCGTTTATTAGGAGTTTTAGATTTAAATTTTTTGTATTGTTCCACCAAGGATTACTATGGTGTCAGCGGTCAAAAAAGTATTGACCCTGTTGTTTTTTTCAAGCTATGTTTAGTGGGTTATTTAGAAAATATAATTAGTGATCGTAAGCTCATATCTCATTGTAGTATGCGGTTAGATATTTTATTCTTTTTAGGTTATGATTTGGATGAAGAATTGCCATGGCATAGTACGATAAGTCGTACTCGTCAGTTGTTTCCCGAATCAGTTTTTGAAGATGTTTTCAGTAGTATTTTATCCCAATGTATTGCTCAAGGTATGGTAAGTGGTCATACCCAAGTAATAGATTCGGCGCCTGTAAAAGCAAATGCCAGTATGGATAGTTTAGCATTAAAAGTTCCTGTTCAAGATTTAGATGCGTATTTATCC
>NZ_JAXCHH010000047.1:0-522 GCF_034043975.1 Tenacibaculum sp. IB213877
AGCGGCAGGCGATACGGTCACTTTACGATGGACGATCAGCAACGGAAGCTGTACCGATAGTACAGACGATGTGGTACTGACCAACGATGCGTTGCCTACGACAGCGGCAGCAGGCACCGACCAAACCCAGTGTAACACCCCAGGCTTTACCATGGCAGCCAATACGCCTACGGTAGGTACAGGAATATGGAGTATTGTCAGTGGAACGGCAACGATTGCCGATACGAGTTCACCGACTACGGGAGTCACCGTAGCAGCAGGAGATACGGTTACTTTACGATGGACGATCAGCAACGGAAGCTGTACCGATAGTACGGACGATGTAGTACTGACCAACGATGCCTTACCGACCACAGCGGCAGCAGGCGCAGACCAAACCCAGTGTAATACCTCAGGCTTTACCATGGCAGCCAATACGCCTACGGTAGGTACAGGATTATGGAGTATTGTCAGTGGAACGGCAACGATTGCCGATACGAGTTCCCCTACTACAGGAGTGACGGTAGCGGCAGGCGATACGGT
>NZ_JAXCHH010000005.1:0-369718 GCF_034043975.1 Tenacibaculum sp. IB213877
TTCAAAAACTGTAAATAAACCTGTGGGACCTGCTCCTATAATTAATATGTCTGTTTCTATCATATTTAGTGTAAAATATCCTTTATGTAGGGATTGTTTTTTGATATTTTTAATCTTTAATAGTTGTAGGCAAAAGCGTTAGGGATAGCAGCAAGCTACCGTGTAGCGCGTATAGCCCGACTTTCATTAATTTGAGGTTTTTAGACCTCAAATTAATGAAAGGAACGCACAAAAATAATTTTTATCAGGATTTAAAAACCTGACATTTATCATGTTAGGCTACATTGATAACCTCTTCTATTTCTGGGGCGTATTTTTTAATAGTTGCTTCTACACCATTTTTAAGGGTCATTTGGTTTACCGAACAACCACTACAGGCTCCTTCTAACTGAACTTTTACAATATTATTTTCAACAGATAAAAGCTTGATATTGCCTCCGTCACTCAACAAAAAAGGACGAATTTCTTCTAATGCTTTCTCTACATTGTTTACTGTTTCTTTTGTTGCCATTTTTATATTTTATTTTGTGCTGCAACCACTCATGGTTGTTATTCTTACTACCTCTGTGGGTGGTAAATTTGCATTTCTCTTTAATAATTGTGATACCATTTCTTTGGTAATGTTATCAAATGCTTTTTCTTGAGGTGTGTTTTTTTGTAATGCAACTGGGTGCCCAACATCTCCTCCTTCTCTTATACTTTGAACTAACGGAATTTCTCCTAAAAACGCTGTATTTATGTCTTCTGCTAAGTTTTTAGCTCCGTTTTGACCAAAGATATAATATTTGTTGTCTGGCAATTCATTTGGGGTGAAATACGCCATATTTTCAACAATACCTAATACAGGTACATTTATAGACTCTTGTTGAAACATTGCAACTCCTTTTTTGGCATCGGCCAATGCAATGTTTTGAGGTGTACTTACCACAACTGCGCCATTAATTGGTACTGCTTGTACTATAGATAAATGCACATCTCCTGTTCCTGGTGGTAGATCTATTAATAAAAAATCTAACTCGCCCCAATCTGCATCAAAAATTAATTGGTTTAAGGCTTTTGAAGCCATGGGTCCGCGCCAAATTACAGCTTGACTAGGGTTAGTGAAAAAACCAAGAGATAACAATTTTACGCCATAGTTTTCAATGGGTTTCATTTTTGAACGACCATTAACGTTAACAGCAAGTGGTTTTTCATTTTCTACATCAAACATTAGGTGTTGAGAAGGCCCATACACATCTGCATCTAAAACACCTACTTTAAAGCCCATTTTGGCTAACGTAACCGCTAAGTTTGAAGTAACGGTAGACTTTCCTACTCCTCCTTTACCTGATGCTATGGCAATAATGTTTTGGATATTCGGAATTTCTTTTCCTTTTATTTGATTTGTTTTTTCTTTTTGTTGAACTTCAACCTTTACATTTACCTTTACATCAATTTTTTGATCTACATGTTGATGAATGGCTTTCATGATTTCAACCTCAATCTTCTTTTTTGCTTGTAAAGAAGGATTGCTTATAGTAACATCTACAATTACTTCATTACCAAAAGTTACTACATTTGTTATATTTTCGTTTTCTACCAAACTTTTTCCTTCTCCAGGAGCAGTAATGGTTTCTAACGCTTTGTATATATCTTGTTTATTAAAACTCATTAAACGCTTACTTATATTTAATCTAAATTGCAAAGATACATTTTAGCTATCAGAAAATAAAAGGTTTACATTTTGAATTTTTATAGATTAATAGCTTGTGTTTATAGCTCTTTGGTTGGATCCCAAAAAACACTTTCAAAATTCTGGATTTGATTGTCAATAACAATAATTCCTTCACTTTCCAATAATTGCTGCATTAAATTGGTTCCGTCAAAGTGATGCTTACCTGTTAAAATTCCTTTTCGGTTTACAACTCGGTGTGCAGGCACGTCTTTTTCACTGGAATTATTCATTGCCCAACCTACCATACGAGCGGAACGAGCGGCTCCTAAATATTTGGCAATAGCACCATAGCTGGTAACTTTTCCGTAGGGAATTAATCGAGCGACTTCATACACTCTTTCAAAAAAATTATCTGATGATGATGATTTCATGCTCTAAAAATAAAAAATCCTGCAATAAGCAGGATTTTTAATACTTTAATTTGAACTTTATATAGGTAATTGGTTTACCCTGCTCTAAATATTGTTTTTCGTAAAAAGTTTGTGTACCGGTAACTTCTTCTGGTGAGTAATAATCTTTATACACATCATGATTGGCATGTAGAACTTCATGTCCTTCACCATGCAATAAACCTAATGTATAACCGTGCATAAACTCGCTATCGGTTTTTAGGTTTACCACTCCACCTTCTTTTAAAATATGATGATACTTTTTAAGAAAATCTGAATTGGTTAAACGATGCTTTGTGCGTTTGTATTTTATTTGTGGATCTGGGAAAGTAATCCAAATTTCATCAACTTCGTTTTCAGCAAAAATTAAATCGATTAATTCTATTTGTGTACGGATAAACCCAACGTTGTTCATTTCATTTTCTAAAGCTGTTTTAGCTCCTCGCCAAAAACGCGCTCCTTTAATGTCAATGCCAATAAAATTTTTATCCGGATTTTTTTCTGCTAAGGCAATGGTATATTCTCCTTTTCCGCAACCCAATTCTAAAACTATCGGATTCTCATTTTTAAAAAAGGTGTGCCAATTTCCTTTAAGAGGGAAGTTATTGGTTACTTCTTCTCTTGTTGGCTGAATAACATTATCAAACGTTTCATTTTCTTTGAAACGTTTTAACTTGTTTTTACTTCCCAATGTAGTATAAGATTAAGCTCTGTCTTCAGTACCTTCTTTCTTGAAACGTAAAGATTCACTGATCCAATATCCTAAAAGAACGAAAAGAATTAAAACAAAAACCCAGTTAATAGCATTTGCTGCCCACCAACCTGCATTTCCTTTAGCTACAGTTAAACGTAACCATTCAAAAGGCATAAATAATATCTTAAATAAATCTCCTATAAGTCTAAAAATATTTAATGCTAACATAACTTGATTATCTTTACAGCTGCAAAAGTATAAAAAGAATACATGTTAACCAACTTTTTCAATAAATCTAAACCTATTACTACCGTAATAATTTTAATGTTTTTTTCTTGTTTTTTTGTAGGTGCTATTATCAACCAAATTATTCCTTTAAATACAGCTCTGTATTTACCTTTGTTTTTGTTGATTTTAGGTGTTTTTAACTTTATTACTAGTAAAAATAACCTGACTTTTGATAATGCTTATGCTTTTTTATTTTTTGTGCTTTTATATGGTTTTTTTCCTGAAGGTTTAAAAATTTCTCCTACTTTTTACAGTAACGTTGCTTTGCTTCTTTTTTTAAGAAAAGTTTACAGTTTACAATCTTCTAAAAATTTAGTTTTAAAGTTTTTTGATGGTGGTTTGTGGTTAGGAGTTTCTTTTTTAATTGAACCTTTTTCTGCAGTATATGGAGTACTTTTATATGCTGCTATTTTATATCATCAAAAAATAACTATTCATGCTGTTTTTGTTCCTATAATAGGTTTTTTTACACTTGTTTTTCTATATTTTACATATTGTTATTGGTACAATTTGCCTAATGATTTTACTAGATTATTTAACTGGTACACTCCTTACAATTTTACTTTTTACAAGCAACCTGCTTATATTATTTCTATCGTTGCCTTTATTTTAATAGTTATTGTTTCTATTGTTTTAAAAACACCTAAAGCTTTTGCTGTAAAAAATACATTTAGAATAAACTGGATTTTAGTTTTAATAAACTTAGGGGTAGCTATTAGTTTAATAATACTAACTTCCAAAAGAAATGGAAGTGAGCTGTCGTATGCTTTTTTTCCTGCAGCTATAATCATTGCCAATGCTTTAGAATTATTTAAAAAAAAATGGTTTTCTGATATAATTCTTGGCTTATTTATAATTGGCGCATTTGTTATGCTTTTTATTTAGCTATAGTTTTTCTCCATAGCATAAATCACCTGCATCACCCAACCCTGGCACTATATACCCTTTGGAGTTTAATATCGGGTCAATATCAGCAATCCACAGCTCTGTGTTTGCAGGAAAGTGATTTTTTACGTACTCAACGCCTTCTTCAGATCCAATAGCACTTACAATATGAATTTGCTTTGGCTTTCCATATCTTTTTATTCCTTCATACACAGCAACTAATGATTTTCCTGTAGCCAACATTGGATCTATTAACAGTAAAGTTTTATTATCAATAGAAGGAGATGCAAAATACTCAACTTCAATTTCAATATCTAAATCATTATTTGGATGATGCCTGTACGCTGAAATAAAAGCATTATCAACATCATCAAAATAATTCAACACTCCCATATGCATTGGTAACCCAGCTCTTAAAATTGAACATAGAATAATATCTTTAGGTGGTAGTTGCGTATTTTTAATATCTAATGGTGTGGCTATTTCTTTTGACGTATAAGACAGTTCTTTACTAAGTTCATAGGCTAAAACCTCACCAATACGCTCAATATTTCTACGAAAACGCATTCTATCTTTTTGTATAGATACATCTCTAATTTCAGCTAAAAATTTATTGAGAATTGAATTTTGTTGAGCTATATGATGAACTTTCATTTGATTTATATTTTGGTTGCAATTTACAAAAGATACTGTGATGCTAAACAACTAGAAAATTAGTTTTTTATAAAGTTTGTGAGTGTTTTTATAAGCTCTTCTTTATTTTCTATATAACTCATGTGTCCGTGACTTAACACTTTTAAAGGAGTTTGGGTTCTTTTTGCTTCTCTTTGAGCAGATTCTAAGCTTATGATCGGATCATTTTTTCCTGTAATTATCATTTTTTTGAATGTTGCTGATGATAAAACAGACTCTCTGTTAGGACGCAATTTCATTCCTTCTGAGCAAGCAATATAACCCTGTATGGGAGTTTTTAACGCTTCTTGTTTACAAGTTTCTATTTCATTAGCAAACAACTCTCTACTTTCTTCTGCAAATAAATTAGCTACTGAAATTTGAATTAAACTCTTATAATTTGTTTGTGCCATTTTAATAGCTCTAGTTCTAGTTTCTTTACGCTCTTTACTATCAGCTTGAGCTGTAGAATTCATTAAGCACAGTCCTTTTATATTTTTAGTGTACTTTTCTGCAAAAGCTAAAGCTACATAGCCTCCCATAGAATGTCCAATAAATGTTGATTTTCTAATTTTTAATGATTTCAAAACCGCTTTAACAACATCTGCCATTTCCTCCATGGTATGAATATATCCTAAACACTCAGTGTTACCATGCCCTAGTAAATCAATTGAAATGACTTTATTTTTTTTTGATAAATCTTCTATTAAATATTTCCACATAGAAGAATTTTCTAAAAAACCATGTAATAAAACTATAGCACTTCCTTTACCTTGGCTAGAATACGCTACTTGAATGTTTTTATAATTAATGAAGCTTTGCATGAAACAAAAATATGTATCTTTCTGTAGTTATTTACCTAAAAAACATACTAAACTCTCCTTTTTTAAACTCACTTATTTATAAAAAATATGGATTCTGGTAATTTAGATTGTTTAAATTTTGCTTTTTGTTCTACTTTCTAGTACTGCTGTTTTTGTAAATAGAAATTTACGGCTTTTTTTAGTTCATTTGTAGAAAATGTAAAATCAATTATGGCTCCTCACTACTCTCTGTTTTGTATGAGTACAATACCTTTATAGCATTAAAAATTTTATTTATTTTAGTTAGTCTTATTATTTTTGCTCAAAACAAAAATTGTTTCTAAATGAATAAAACCAAAGAGATTTTTATTACTGGATTTGCTCTATTTTCAATGTTTTTTGGTGCCGGAAACTTAATTCTTCCTCCTTTTTTAGGAAAAGATGCAGGAATAAGTTGGTATTTAGTAACCATTGGTTTTTTTCTAACAGCTGTATTTGTTCCAATTTTAGGAATTTTAGCACATGCACGCATACAAGGTACTATCTATGATTTTGGCAAAAAAGTATCACCGCTTTTTAGCACTATTTACTGTGTTATAATTTACGCTATTGCTATTCTATTACCAGCTCCTAGAACAGCATCTGTAACTCATGAAATGGCTATTTACCCGTACTTTGGTAGTAGTTCTTTACTAACCAGCAGCATTTATTTTTTACTCGTTTTTATATTTGCTATCAACAGAAGTAAAGTATTGAATTTATTAGGTAAATTCTTAACTCCGTTTATCTTTTTTATTTTAGTAGTGGTTATTTTGATCGGGATTTTTTCTTCTTCAGAAATTATGAAAGCCTCATCTTTTGATGCTCCTTTTGTAATTGGATTACTTGAAGGATACCAAACCTTTGATGCTATTGGAGCTATTGTTGTGGGTGGAGTTTTGGTTATATCTATGAACTTTAAAAAAGATTCATCTTTTGAAGTAAAAAAAGAAATTATTACTAAAGCAGGTTTAATTGCTGGATCAGGTTTACTAATTATATATGCTGGCTTAATTTATAACGGAGCTTTATTTTCAAACATTTTTTCAGAAAATGCAACGCGAACAGAAGTTTTAACTGGTTTAAGCACTCAAACTTTAGGAAATATTGGAACCGTTTTTTTAAGTACTTTGGTCGCCTTAGCTTGTTTTACTACTGCTGTGGGAATTGTAACTGGAATTTCTGATTATGTTAAAGGATTACATAACACACCTACAACTTATATCATTACTGCTTTTGTAGGATGTTTACTTGGGGTTATTGTTGGGCAATTTGATGTGCATTTTATTATTGATATTGCGCTACCTGTTTTAATGTTTATTTACCCAATAACCATTGTTTTAATTTTACTAAATATTGTGCCAGAAAAATGGGCAAGGTCAGTTGTTTTTAAATGGGTTATTTTGACAACATTTATATTTAGCATTCCTGATTTTTTACAGTTTTTTATGGACAAAAATATACTTCGTGGAATTCAGAATTACATTCCGTTTGCAAAACACAATTTAGGTTGGGTATTACCTGCTTTTGTAAGTTTTTTAGTTGTTAATTCCATTATTAAAAACAAAAAATCCGCTTCATAGCGGATTCTTATTAAAATTTTTTTAGATTAAAATCTGTAACCTAAATTCAATCCAACTCTTGGTACTACAACCGGAGATTTATCGGTAAACATATTTCTACCTATACCTCCTAGAACACTTACTACAAATCCGCCGTTAGAAATATATTTAGTTCCTATCGCAACACCCAAAGCCCCGTCAGTATAATTTTCATAAACATTAGGCGCTCCATCTAATTCAATTTCTTCTTTCCCAGAATTAATTCCTAAGAAAATTTCTCCAAAATAATTCCAGTTACGACTACTCGTAAAATAATGACGGAAATATGGTGTGATCATATTGTCTTCATTATATCTAAAATCAGAGCTTCGTCCTTCAAAATTAAAAAGTCCTGAAATACCCACCGATGATTGATCACTCAAATAATACTCATAAGAAACTTCAAGAGTTTTCATAGCTAAAGCATCTGCTAAATCAACAGTAATTTCTTGCTGTGCACTTATAATTGAACTTGCAAATATTGCTACTGCTACTAGAAAATTTTTCATTTTATTTTATATAAATTTTATACTGCTAAAATACTGAATAAAATATTTTTTAAAACTGATATCCTACAGTAATTCCTGCTTTACCAACAGTATTATTGTAATCTTGATTACTGTTAAAAAGGTTTCTACCAAACCCTAAATTAAGTTCAGCAATAAAACCTCCTTTGGTTACCCATTTTCCTCCCACACCAATACCTAAAGCAAAATCGGTAACAAACTCATCAGTACTAGAAAGAAAGTCATTTCTATCAGCTGAATTAAGCATTCCAAAAGCTTCTACAAAAAAACCTGCTGCATATTTTGAACCAAAATACTTTCTAAAATACGGAGAAATATAATACTGTAGTTCATCTTTAATATCTTCAGATAAAGGAACCATAGCCGAAATACCTATACCTGTTTCTTCGTTTAATAATCGCTCATAAGTAACTTCTATAGCACCAGCTACTATATACAATCCGTTTAACTTTAATTCATTCGCTCTATGATTATTAGTTTCTGAGGTTTTTTCTTGCTCTTGAGAAAATGCATTAATTGAAATTGCTAAGACTAGAAAAATGATAATTTTTTTCATATTAATTTTTTTGAATTTTGACTTCAAACATAGCAATTATTCCTTTCAAAATATCAGAAAAAATTAAAAAACAGCTTTTACCTGAACCATGCCTGTGTGTATAGTTTTTGAGGTCTCGCTTTTTCTACCTAAATAATTTAAGTTTAAGGTTAATAAAGAATTTATTTTTTGATTCATTAAAAAATTCCATGTATAGTTTTTGCCTGCTTGCAATCCTTCTAACATTTGATATCCCACAGGTGAGTTTTGATTTCCGATAAAATCATTCAAAAACATATTAAAATTTGCACTTATTTGATTTCTCTTTTTACTGATATAAAAATATTCTACCCCTATTTTTTGTTGTGATAACTTTTCAAAATCTTCTAATTGGTTCTCTTTTTCTTTAAAGTGATAAAAAACAGAAAAACGATGATCTTTGTTATATAAAAAGGTAAGTTTAGGGTTAATTTCTTTTGCCTTTAATTTATAATTTCTACTGGCAAAATTTTCTGTATTTAGCTTATTATTTGAAGCTGCTCCCATTAAATCAAACAACCAAAACTTAGTAAGTTTATGCTGAAACTCTAGCTGATGAATAAACGAATTACTTTCTTGATTTCCTATAGTATACTGTTGTTTATTTTGTGATTTTCCGTACGTATAGATCCAACTATAATTTTGTAAATTTCTGTTGTAATAAAAACTATTTCTAAAATTAAAACTCAACGCAAGTAGTTTATTTTCATCAAAATCAAAAGGATTTAAATTAAAACTATTTCCTTCTCTTCGTTGTTCATTATCAATTAACCAATAGGTTTGATTATAAAAATGTGAAAGAGTTTTTTTAAGCCCTTTGGAATTTTTCCACTGAAAAGGATTTAACGTAACAGATTGTTTCCATTGTGCTTTTTGAGTAGGCAAGAATTTAATATTAGGAAGCGCTACGCGCAAATAGTCTGCTTGATCTTGAAATTGTGCTATTTCAAACTCTTCAAACTGTTGTAATCCATCATTGTTGTAATCTATCCATGTATAATATCCTTGACCTGGTTCAACTTTAATGTATACATATTCTTGCTGAGCTATATTCCCAGACGAAGTTTCAAAAATCGAACCTAACGTTACAAATTTTTTAAATAATCTTTGATTGAAAATAACTCTGGAATTCAATGCTTTTTCATCTTCTAAAAAAGCGTTTTCAGTTAATCGGTAATTCGCATACAAGGACAGGTTTGTATTTTTATTTTTGATTAACCTGCTATTTACATAATATGTTTTTCTGTTGTTTACCTGGGTAAATTTATTTGCTCTTACACTATCATTAGTTCTATAATTAAACCCAAATTTAGCAAACACCTTTGCAGAATCTCCTACACCCACGAAGGTTTCGTATTCTTTAAATTGATGACTCGTATTAATAAAATTATCAGTACTTTTCTCTTTTCTTTCATTTATTTCCAAACTTAACAATGCTCCAATCCAAGGTTTACCAAAACTATGTTCAACTCTAGACTTTAACCGAATAAATCTGTCTTTCTCAATAGTGGAAGTATTAGAAAGTAAACTGCTTCTTAATGAAAAAACGGTTTTCTTTTCTCCAAGTTTAGCATTCAACTCGTGTTTATTTCCATTAAAACTATTAGAAAAATTCAGATGACTAAATCCGTAAGAAATAAAACTGCTTTTTTTATTTTTATATGTGATTGATGAGCCTAAAAAATGCTGATTCCCATTAGCATTAAACAAATTCCAATCCCTGTTAAACTCAACATTTCTAAAGCGTTGTATAGTCGTAAAATTTTCTTGAATAAATTGATAATTAATATCGCTAATTAATTGCCATCTTTTATTTAACAAAGTTTGGTTCCAACCTAATTTTGTAGCAATTTGTTTATTGTTTTCATCATCAATGGATGAAAATAGATTTTTATCACTATTACTCAACGCAATTTCTGCTTGTAATTTTGTTTTTTCTGACGGATTATAACTTGAATTTACAACCGCTACCTGTAAACTTGTTGGAGCTACTAACCTAACAACTGGAGCAAAGCTTCCTAAGTTTTCACCCACATATCTATAAATTGTTCCAATAGCAATGGTTTGGTCAACTTCATAGCTCCCTAAATTTGTTCCTAAATTAGAAAATGATACATTGTATAATTCTTCATTTTCATCAGTAGAATACTCAAAAGTTTCTATCCCGTTTACCGTCACTTTTCTATATTGAATTCGGTTGGGAGAGTAGGTGTCAGGATAATCACTAGGAGCCACCATTTGCGATTCATCGTTTCCTGCATTTGCTAAAATTTGTTTCTGACCATTGGTTAAACTTTGTTGTAAGGGTTGGTTTTTAGCATCATTTTCATTGTAAAAATATCCAGCAATTGAAAATTTTTCTCCCACATACTGTGCCTTTTCATAAGTAACAAAACGAGTATAATTTTTGTCAGAAAACTGAAACTCCAATCTTATTCTCATGTCATTCGTTATAGGGTAAGTGGTATTAAACTGAATTTCCGCTAGATTATAATCAATTATATAGTCTTTATTTTCTCCTCTTTGTAACTGAACTCCATTTACAAATACTTTATCACTACCTGCAACAATTACCAATAACGACTCATTATTTGGTCCAAAAATCTTATAAGGTCCTTGGTTACCTTCAATACCAATAAAATCAAAAGATGAAAAACGCCCCCTTACCACTGCTCCAGATGCCAATGCATTGGTTTTTTTACTCAAGTTTGCAGCAACCTCAACTCCTGATACTTGTTTTTCAAAATTTAGAAAGTAGCTATCATTATTACTTAAGGATAAATCTCCTCCTTTGACTCGCCAATTCTCACTAAAAAGTTCAATAAAAATTCTGTCAAAATCAGTAATGTTTTTAGAATATCCATTTTCTTGAAGCGGAAAATTTGTATCAAAAATATTTGCCCTGATAGATACATTTTTAGATAACTTTCCTTCAATTGTTAAGTCTAAAGAAGCATTGGTAACTGCATTTTGATTATTTCCTGCTGTGATTCCTCTAGCTATAAAACCACTGGTTTGTAACCCGTCAAACAATTTTATCTCTTCTGCTTTTTTATTAGTAGTTTCACTATATAATTTATCTGTTACAGATGTGTTGGGTACTATAAGTCTTTTATCAAAAGGGCTATATGTTTTTGTTATAAAATCAGGAAAGCGGTAATATTCTACTTTTATTTCATAATATTTTTCCTTACTAATAATAAGTTGTGCCTTTGAAAAGTCTACCCGATAATTTTCTGGAGAAATTAACTCATCATTTGAAGTAAATATTTTAAATTTTTGAGAGTTGATGCTTAGTGTATCTAACTCAATAGTATCTTTTTTAACCAAAAAGATCTTAGATCGAAATTCTTTAGAGGCTATTTGTGCTGAGGCTATTACAGCACAGAAAAAAAAGAAAATACTAAATAGCTTTTTGGTCATACTTTACAAACGCACTACCAACAAAAATAGTTTATTCTTTCACAATTGTTATGAACAACCACAATCTGTACCACATTTGCTCTTTTTTTTAGAAGGAAAAATAAATTTTATTACTAAAAAAGCAATAGCGGCTATAACTGTGATATAAGTTAAAATTTCTTGCATTATTTTAAGAATTGATATACTAATATTGCTGAAATGTATGCTAAAATACCCATCCCAAATAACTGAACTAATGGCCATTTCCAGCTTTTGGTTTCTCTTTTTACAATAGCTAAAGTTGCCATGCATTGCATAGCAAATGCATAAAAAATTAACAAAGACATTCCTGTGGCAAAATTAAATCTTTTTTTACCGGTTTTTCGGTTAATTTCTGTAGCCATTCGTTGTTTAATGGTAGCTTCATCCTCTACCCCTTCTATACTATAAATAGTTGCTAACGTTCCTACAAAAACTTCTCTGGCAGCAAATGAACTTATTAACCCTATACCTATTTTCCAATCGTATCCCAAAGGTTTTACAACAGGCTCAATCATTTTCCCTGCTATTCCAATATACGAATTTTCTAGTTTTGCTGAAGCTATTTTTTGTTGTAGCTCTACTTCTGAAAGTTGTTGATTTTCTACACTTTCTAATACATTTTTTTCCGCAACATCAAAAGTTGACGGACCGTGAGTTGCTAAAAACCAAAGCACTATTGAAATTGCCAATATTATTTTGCCTGCACCAAAAACAAATGCTTTTGTTTTTTCTAAAACATCATAAAAAACATTTTTTAAAGATGGTATTTTATAATTAGGCATTTCCACCACAAAAAAAGAAGTGCTTTTAATTTTTAGGGTTTTATGTAAAATATAAGCAGCTACTATTGCAGAGATAAATCCGATAGCGTAAAGCGCCAATAGAGTTAATCCTTGTAAACTTAAAAATCCAAAAAGCTTTTTATTAGGAATTATAATAGCAATTAAAATTGCATATACTGGTAAACGAGCAGAACATGTTGTAAACGGAGTAACTAATATGGTTATTAATCGTTCTTTCCAACTTGAAATTGTTCGGGTAGACATCACTGCTGGTATAGCACATGCTGTTCCCGATATTAAAGGAATAATACTTTTACCACTCATTCCAAATTTGCGCATAATTTTATCCATTAAAAAAACGACTCTACTCATATAACCTGTTTCTTCAAGAACAGATATTAAGAAGAATAAAATAGCTATTTGAGGAATAAAAATTACCACTCCACCAATACCCGGTATAATTCCATCTGTAATAAGATCGGTAAACATTCCTGCAGGAAGATTTGTTTTTGTAAACTCTGATAGTTGTGCAAATAAACCATCAATAAAATCCATAGGTACAGAAGCCCAATCGAATATAGATTGGAATATTAGTAACAGAATTCCAAAGAAAAATACATAACCAAATATTTTATGAGTAAAAATTCTATCTAATCTGCTTCTTATATCTGTAGCTTTTGAACTATCAACTTTATATACCGATTTTAATACATTGTTAATAGCTTGGTAGCGATAAATGGTTTCTTTATGTTGGTATTTCTTAACACGACTAATATCTGATTGAAAATTGACAATCTTTTCCCTTTCTTCTGTAGAAATTGTTTTTGGAAAATGGTTTTGAGTAACCATTAACCAAAGCTCATATAACGTGTAATTTGGACTTACTTTTCTGAGTTCTTCAAAATATTTAGCATCAATCTTATCTGAAATTATACATGCTGGATTGCCCTTAGTAATTTTACTAAGTGCAAGAATCTTTTCTTTTACTTTAGAAACTTCAATACTTTTTCTGGCACTTATTAAAATGACATCTGTTTTTAATTCAAGTTTCAACAAATCAACATCTATAGAAATTCCTTTTCTTTTCATTTGATCAGCCATATTAATAACCAATAAAGTCGGAATTTCTAAATCTTGAATTTGTGTAAAAAGAAGTAAATTTCTTTTTAGGTTTTCAACATCAGCAACTACTACAATAACATCAGGGTAATTTTCATCATCCCTATCTTGTAATGTTTTTAAAACTATGCTTTCATCAATAGAAGTTGGATTAATGCTATAGGTACCCGGTAAATCTGTGATAACTGCTGTTGCATCTTTAGTTAAATGACAAATTCCTTGTTTTTTATCTACCGTAACACCTGGATAGTTACCCACTTTTTGATTTAACCCTGTAAGCTGATTAAATAATGAGGTTTTTCCTGTATTTGGATTACCAATTAACGAAACCTGTATTTTTTTCTTGCTCATCTATTCGTTTTTGGTAATGTTTATTTCTTGAGCAGTTTCTTTTCGTATCGCTAAATGACTTCCATTAATACAGATATACAACGGATCGTTTAGCGGTGCTATTTGTATTAGTTCAACCTCTGCTCCAGGTAAACAACCCATTTCTAATAATTTTAACGGAATTTTATCTAAACAATTCTCTAGAACTATCCCACTTTCTCCAACACGTAAAGATGCTATTGTACTCAATGTAAATACTTTGAAAATTTGCCTTTTACCTAATAAAGACAGTAATTAGGAGGCAAATATACTAAATTAGAATCATTCTAAAGAAGTAAGTTTGAACTAGTTTTTTAAGTCTTATATTTGCTGTA
Source organism: Tenacibaculum sp. IB213877 (assembly GCF_034043975.1). Classification (NCBI taxonomy): domain Bacteria; kingdom Pseudomonadati; phylum Bacteroidota; class Flavobacteriia; order Flavobacteriales; family Flavobacteriaceae; genus Tenacibaculum; species Tenacibaculum sp. IB213877. Next base: position 14,236 of record NZ_JAXCHH010000005.1, read on the forward strand.
TGACATTTGATAAAATTATAGGTCAAGAGCATATAAAAGAACACTTAAAGACATCTGCAAAAAATGGGCGTGTGCCACATGCACAATTATTTGTAGGCAAAGAAGGTAGTGGTACATTGCCTATGGCAATTGCTTATGCACAATTTTTGCTTACAAACTTTTCTGATGACCCAGAAACTAGTGCGTTAAAGTGTGAAAAATTACAGCATCCTGATTTGCATTTTGCTTTTCCTGTTACTACAAATGAAAATGTTAAAAATCATCCAATAAGTAATCTTTTTTTAGATGATTGGAGAAGTTTTATAACCGAAAACCCATACGGAAGTCTTTTCAACTGGCTTCAATTTATTGGCGTAGAAAACAAACAAGGACAAATAGGTGTTGATGAAGCAGAAGATATTGTTAAAAAATTATCATTAAAATCATACGAAGGAGGTTTTAAAGTGATGATTATTTGGATGGCTGAAAAAATGAATACTGCTTCTGCAAACAAGCTATTAAAACTAATTGAAGAGCCACCTTCAAAAACTATTTTTTTATTGGTTACTGAAGATGAAGGACAAATTATTAATACCATCAGATCAAGATGTCAAGCGCTTCATTTTCCTACTTTAAGTGAAGCTGATATTGCACAAGAACTTATAAAAAAAAGTGCTTCAGAAAATGAAGCTGCTAAAATTGCTCATCAAGCAGAAGGTAATTTTAATAAAGCTCTGCATATTTTTCATCACGACTCTAAAGATTTACAATTTGAAGAATGGTTTATAACATGGATTAGAAGTGCATTTAAAGCCAAAGGAAATGCTGCTGTTATTCAAGATTTAATTCAATGGAGTGAAACCATAGCAAAATCGGGTAGAGAAACTCAAAAACAGTTTCTTCAATACTGCTTGCATTTTTTCAGACAAGCATTACTACTAAATTATGGCGCTCCAGATTTAGTTTTTTTAGAAACTGCAACTCCAAATTTTCAATTACAAAAATTCGCTCCGTTTATTCATAGTGGCAATATCTTAACCATTGAAAAAGAATTGAGTGATGCACAATATCATATTGAAAGAAATGGAAATGCAAAAATTATTTTGTTAGATTTATCTATTAGGTTAACTAGATTACTACATACAAAAGAAGAAAAACTTAATGTTTAATGAAATTACTAAATAACTTCTTAGTCATAGCAACACTTTTATTATTAGCTTCTTGTTCCTCTCCCAAAGAAAAAAACTTACAAAACTATATGGTAGGTTCATGGGAAACAGAATATATAAAAATTGAATTTCTAACTATTAATAAATCTGATAGTACATCTGTATTTGAAGATGATTTTAAAACACCTAATGCTGGAAAAGCGCAATCTAACTACAAAAAAGATGGCACATTTTCTGCATGGTTTAAACAAGCAGACGGAACAAAAATTAATGAAACTTCTGGAATATGGAAAACAAAAGGAGATAGCTTATATGTAGATTACCCATATTTAGGAAAACAAGTTCAAGCATGGTATATAATTAAACAAACAGAAAAAGGCTTTGATGGAAAAGTAATTTATGATTGGGATAACGATGGTGAATTTGATGATACTTTAATAATGAAAACAAAAAGAATTTTACAATAATTGTCTATACTGAATAACATATCTCTTCGAAATCGTATTTTTTTATCAATGATTGTACTGGTGCTGTTAACATCTGTATTAATTGTAACAGTTACCATTTATCAATATGATGAACAAACCAAAGATTATAACATTCAACGTTTTGGTAGAAAAGAGGATGCCACTAAACAAGACATTGAAATAAAATTACAACAAACCACGTATCCAATTACCACCGAAAATTTAGCTAACATTTTTGAAGGTAATATTTATGAAATGGCAAGAGTACATAAACTAACCATTAGCATGTATGACATGCATGGTTGTTTATTAAAATCATCTGTTCCTATAGCTTTTGAAAAGGTAGAAGAAAACTCATTAAGTCCTGACGTGTTATACGAACTGGGTAAAAGTTCAGAATACAGAATTATTAAAAGCAAGACCGAAAAAGGGGTTACATATCAATCATCATACACATATATAAACGATACCCGGTTTAAACGTATTGGAATTTTAGAACTCCAAATTGCTCAAGATAACGAACTACAAGAAAAAGAATTAAAGGAATTTATTTCACGTCTTTCTTTAGTTTACATTTTAATGTTCTTAATTGCTATTTTACTTGCATACTTACTTTCAAGTTATATAACAAGATCTATTCAAACCATTTCTGAAAAAATTAAAGAAACACGCTTAAATAAAAGAAATGAAAAAATTACTCTAGGCTCTGCCAGTTCAGAAATCAACTCGTTAATTGAAGCGTACAATAACATGATTGATCAATTGGAAGATAGTGCTGTAAAATTAGCTAAAAGTGAACGTGAGCAAGCATGGAAAGAAATGGCAAAACAGGTTGCTCATGAAATTAAAAATCCGCTTACACCAATGCGATTAACGGTTCAAAGTTTTGAAAGAAAATTTGACCCCAATGATCCTCAAATTCGTGAGCGAATAACCGAGTATAGTCAAACTCTCATTCAACAAATAGATGTAATGAGCTCAATTGCTTCTGCTTTTTCAGATTTTGCTAAAATGCCCACACAACGTAAAGAAAATTTAGAGGTAATAGATGTAATAAAACATGCGTTAGATATTTTTAATGAAGATTATATCACATACATTACAGAAGAAGAACAAATTTTTGCTAATTTAGACAAAACTCAACTTATTAGGATTGTTACCAATTTGGTTAAAAACGCAACACAAGCCATTCAACCAGAAAATAAAAACCCTATGGTTGAAGTAAAAGTATTGTCTGAAGGAAATAATTTTAAAATAGTAGTTACCGACAACGGAAAAGGAATTCCTGAAGAAAACAAAAAACTTATTTTTGAACCTAAATTTACTACAAAAACTAGTGGTATGGGCTTAGGATTACCTATGATTAAAAAAATTATTGAAGCTTACGGAGGCTCAATTTCATTTACATCCAAAGAAGGTGTAGGAACACAATTTACTATAATATTACCAAAAAAATAAATCATGAATTTTGAAAACATTTTAGTTGATGAACACAACGGATTAGGAACCATAACCATTAACCGACCTAAAAAACTAAATGCATTAAACAAAGCAACTATTCAAGAGCTTCATGAAGCTTTTAAAAAATTAGACACTAATCATACTATAAAAGTAATCTTAATTACCGGTAGCGGTGAAAAAGCATTTGTTGCTGGGGCAGATATTTCTGAATTTGCACATTTTTCTGTAGAAGAAGGAGGTAAATTAGCTGCAAAAGGACAAGAATTATTATTTGACTTTGTAGAAAACTTATCAACTCCCGTAATTGCTTTGATTAATGGCTTTGCTTTGGGCGGCGGGTTAGAGCTAGCCATGGCTTGTCATTTTAGAATTGCTTCTGAAAATGCAAAAATGGGGTTACCAGAAACATCCTTAGGTGTTATTCCTGGTTACGGAGGTACACAACGCCTACCTCAATTAATTGGTAAAGGAAAAGCTATGGAATTGATTATGACAGCAGGCATGATTTCTGCCGAAGAAGCTAAAAATTTAGGTTTGGTAAACCATGTAGTGCCTCAAGAAGAATTATTATCTCTAGCTCAAAAAATAGCTGGTAAAATAATGAATAATTCTTCTGTAGCTATCAGTAAAGCTATTAAAGCTGTAAATGACAGTACTAAAAACATAAATGGTTTTGAAACTGAAATTAAGCAATTTGGAGCTTGTTTTGGAACTGAAGATTTTAAAGAAGGAACGAATGCTTTTTTAGAAAAGAGAAAAGCAGATTTCCCAGGTAAATAAAGCATCTAAATAATTTACTATTAAAAACGCCGCTTTTCAGCGGCGTTTTATAATACCATAATTAAATAATCCCCATTTTATCAACTATGATTGTGTGAAAGAATCACAACACATCAAATATAATTGAAAAAAACAGTATTATTAATTCTTATGTATAATTGGTAAGATATATTATATAATTGGTTATTAATTGATTAAGAATTAATATAAATAAGATACAACTATAACATTACCTTATCTATTAATTAATATTTAAATGTGCAATAAATTTTGTGTGAATAGCACAAAAAAACACATAATTTGTTTGATTTTAAGTATAAAAACACTTTTTTTATTGATTTTTATTTCATAAATGCTATTTTTATAACCTTAAACCCTATGTTATGATAAAAGGAATAATAGTAGATGATGAACCCAAAGCTATAAAAAGTCTGGCTTGGGAACTGTCTAACTTTAGTGATGAAATTGAAATTATTAAAACTTTTACTGTTCCCGAAGAAGCTCTTTCTTATATAAATTTAAATAAAATTGATTGTTTGTTTTTAGATATTGAAATGCCAACCATGGATGGTTTTCAGTTTATTAATCAACTTAAAAGAAAAGATTTTGCTATTATTATTACCACTGCTTATAATGACTACGCTATTGAAGCTTTAAAAAATGAAGCAATAGATTACCTTTTAAAACCGGTAGATACAGATGATTTACAAAATTCTCTCAAAAAAATTAAAAAATTTAACTATAGGTTGACGCAAGTTGATAACAATGAAAAGTTTGAAGAGATTTTAATTAAATTCAATGAAAAATTCCATCAAAAGAAAATAATTATAAATACTGATGGCAAATTATTATTTTTAGAAGCATCTGAAATTCTGTATATTGAGTCTGACGGAAACTATTCTACCATATTCACAATTAACCATAAAAAAATTGTAGTTACAAAAAAACTAAAGGAAATTAATGAACTACTTCCTAACGATTTGTTTTTTAGAATTCATAATTCTTACATCATCAATTTAGATAAAGTAAGAGAATTTTACAAAACAGATGGCTACGTAATTATTGATCAAAATCATAAAATTCCTGTTTCAAGGCAAAGAAAATCCGCTTTTTTAGACAAATTTTAATGAAAAAATTAATTGGTTTATTACTGTTTACCATAGTTTTTTCTGCTTTTTCACAGAAAAACAATGATATGATCAAAACCTATATTGATCACATTATTGAAAGCAAACCTATAGATTATTTTAGCTTACATAATTATTTAAACAAACAAGATCTTACTATTTATGAAGCACAAAGTTTATTTGATAAAAGTTTAAACACTAAATATATTATTGGACAGATTTTTGCACTAAACTCTATGGGTAGAGCATACAGAAATCAATCTGAATATTCAAAAGCGTTAGAGTATCATCAAAGAGCTCTAAAACTTGCAGAAATTACGGGTAATGTAGATGTTCAAATTTTAACGTTAAATTTAATAGGAGTTATATATAGAAGACAAGATGATATTAGAAACGCCTTAGACTACCATCAATCTGCACTTTCATTAGCTAAAAAAATAAAAAAACCTAATTTAGAAAATAAAAAAAGTATTAGTGTCTCACAAAATAGTATAGGAAATATTTATCTTACACTGCACCAATATGAGCTAGCTTTAGATCAATTTAACACCTGTATTAAGGTACAAGAAGAACTAAATAACAAAAGAGGACTAGCCATTAATTATCAAAATATTGGAAAAGCACAAGAAGAACTAGGACTTATCAATGAAGCCCTCATAAGCTACACAAAGTCTTTAAGTTACAATCTTGAAATTAATTCAAAATTAGGTAAGGTTATATGTTACAATAGTATTTGCGGAGCTTTAATTAAGAAAGGTGATTATAAAGCTGCTTATGATACTATTCAAAAAATATATCCTATAAGCCTAACCCTAAACGACAAGTATTATGGAACAAATACGTTGTCTAACCTTGGATTAGCAGAATTAAAAAATAATAAATTAGATCTTGCAAAAGAACACTTAAAAAAAGCTTTAGTTGTCTCTGAAAACTACCATTTTATTCAAAATCAAATAAATACTTCATTTTATTTATCTGAATTATATCAAAAATTAGATTCATTAAAAGTCGCTTTTCAATACTATAAAAAAGCCAATAATTTAGAAAAGAAAACAGTAGGTGAGAAAAACATTTTATATGTTAATAATTTAATTTCTAAACACAATATACAGTCTAAAGTAAATGAAATAAATGCCTTAGAAAGTAAAACTAAAATTCAAACACTTCAACTAGCAAGAAACCGTAATATTTTAATTATTACTTTAATTAGCTTAGCCTTAATAAGCGTTGCTTTATATTCTGTTTATATACAAAGAATGCTTAAAAATGACCAAAAAATACTTTTATTAGAGCAACAGGCGCTACAAACCCAAATGAATCCGCATTTTATTTTTAATGCTTTAAACTCTATTAAGCTATACATAATTAATAATGAACAAAAGAATGCTGTTTATTATTTAAATAAATTTTCAAAATTAATTAGAAATATACTTGACGTTTCAAAAATTAAAGAGGTGAGTTTAAAAGACGAACTCAATACTATGGATTTGTATATGAGTATTGAAAATATTAGATTTAATAATGAAATAACCTACACCGTTCAAATAAATGACAATGTTAATACTGACACCATCAAAGTACCTCCATTGATATTACAACCATTTATTGAAAATGCCATTTGGCACGGTCTTTCTTCTAAAAAAGGAGAAAAAAAGATCACTTTGTCTGTATCAAAAATTTCTCCTTCTCAGTTAGAAATAATTATTAAAGATAATGGTGTGGGAAGGGAATTAGCTACCGAAATAAAAAAAGGAAAATCTTTAAAACGAAAATCGATTGGAATTGATTTAACCAAAGAACGACTAAATACATTTGCGCATGATTATTCGGCAGAGTGCTCAATTGTGTATACCGATTTAAAAGATGACCAGGGAAATCCAACAGGTACAAAAGTTTCATTAATTTTCCCTTTAAATTAAAAGTCGAATTTCAATTGTACCCAAACCGGTTCTTTTTTTTCGGTATCTAAATTACTAAAAGAAATCCCCAAAAGACGTACAGAATTTTTTGGCTTTTCTTGATACAACAATTCTTTAACTAAAGGCATAAATTCTTGTTTTTTTTGAATAAAATAATCTACCGTTTTACTACGTGTTTGTTGGGTGAAATCTGAATATTTTATTTTTAAAGTTACCGTTTTTCCTTTGGTATTAGAATGCTTCATTCTTCTTTCCAACTCATTCGCAATTCTATCAAGTCTTTCTAGCATAAACACCTCAGAAGATAAGTTTTCATCAAAGGTTCTTTCTGCAGCAATAGATTTTCTAATTCTGTTAGGTTTTACTGCACTATTATGAATTCCGCGAACAATATTGTAGTAATGTTTTCCAGATTTTCCAAAAAGCTGTGTGAGTTCTTCTAATGATTTTTCTTTTAAATCGTTTCCAGTGAAGATTCCTAGGTTATGCATTTTTGCAGCAGTAACTTTACCTACTCCATAAAACTTATTTACTGAAAGTTGCTCTAAAAACGGAATTACATCTTCAGGATTGATGGTTTTTTGTCCGTTCGGTTTATTTATATCCGATGCTACTTTCGCTAAAAATTTATTAATAGATATTCCTGCTGATGCTCGTAACTCAAGCTCTTCCCATATTCTATCTCTAATTTCCTGGGCAATTAAACTTGCTGAGGGATTTCCTTTCTTATTTTCTGTAACGTCTAAATAGGCTTCATCTAAAGAAAGTGGCTCAACCAAATCAGTATAATCATAAAATATCTTTCTAATTTTTGCAGATATTTCTTTATAGCGATCAAAACGAGGAGGCACAAAAATTAAATGCGGACATTTCTTTTTGGCCAGCACTCCACTCATCGCAGATTTAACTCCAAATTTACGCGCTTCATAACTTGCTGCCGAAACCACTCCGCGAATTTCACTACCACCCACAGCAACTGGTTTTCCTAATAAATCAGGATTGTCCAATTGCTCAACAGATGCATAAAACGCATCCATATCAACATGAATAATTTTACGATATGGTGGTTGTAGTTCCATATGGTAAAATTAAAAAAAGCTCTCAAAACTGAGAGCTTTTAAATTATATACTGCAAGAACTTCCTTTTTGAAACTTCAGTTTTTCAGATCGTCCTTTTTTAAATATCTTGTTGCTTGCGTGTTTCCCTTTACGTAATTCTTTTTGTTCTTCGTAAGGTAAATGAATTATTTCTTGACATTCAGTAGAACAAGTGTTTTCCATTTGTTCTGCACACTTATCACACTGAATAAATAATAAATGACAACCTTCATTTGCACAGTTTGTATGCGTATCACAAGGTTCTCCGCATTGGTGACAGTTTGAAATTACATCATCAGAAATTTTTTCTGCTCTTCGGTGATCAAAAACAAAGTTTTTACCTAAAAATTTATTCTCTAAACCTTCTGCTTTTACCTGACGAGTATACTCAATAATTCCTCCTTCTAACTGAAAAACATTTTTAAAACCTTTGTGTTTGTAATATGCTGATGCCTTCTCACAACGGATTCCGCCAGTACAATACATTAATAAGTTTTTATCTTCTTTATGCTCTTTTAAATCTTCTTCAATAATATCTAAAGAATCTCTAAAAGTATCTACATCTGGAGTAACTGCTCCTTCAAAATGTCCAATTTCACTTTCATAGTGGTTACGCATATCTACACAAACTGTGTTTGGATTTGCTAACATTTCGTTGAATTCTTTTGCAGATAAGTGTACACCTTTATTTGTTACATCAAATGTATCATCATTCAATCCATCAGCAACAATCTTATTTCTAACTTTAATTTTGAGCTTTAAAAATGATTTGTTGTCTTGTTCTACAGCCACATTCAATCGGATATCTTTTAAAAATGAAATGCTATCAAGCTGATCTTTTAAAGCATTGAAGTTTTCTGCTGGAACAGATATTTGGGCATTTATTCCCTCGTAAGAAACATAAGTTCTTCCAAGCACATCAAGCTTGTTCCATTCAATAAATAACTTGTCTCTAAAAAGTTGTGGATTTTCTATCTTGAAATATTGATAGAAAGAAATAGTAATGCGGTCTTTCCCCGCTTCATCAATTAATTTAGCGCGTTCTTCTGCGCTTAACTTGTTGTACAGTTGCATGCTATACTTTTTTAAGTTAAACAATATTTTTCGAGTGCAAATGTACCATTTTTTAAGTTTTTAGCTGTAAAAAGTTGAATGTGTTTAATTTTTAACATTCATTTAATTTTTTTAAACTTTTAAGATCAATGAAAATAATTTTTGTTGAACTTTGTATGAGTAATTTCATTGATTAAAATAATGATCAGAAAAGTAACTCCTAAAGACGCTAAAGCAATTACAGATATTTACAATTATTATGTAAGAACTTCTGTTGCAACTCTTGAAGAAAATGAAGTTTCTGAAAAGTATTTTACCGATCAAATTAATGAAGTAACTCAAAAATTCCCTTGGTTTGTTTACGAAGTAAATAACGAAATAATTGGATTTGCAAACGCAAGTGCTTGGAAAACCAGAAGTGGCTATAAAAAAAGTGTTCAATTAACTATTTATTTAAGTCCTAATACCACATCAAAAGGAATTGGATCGTTGCTTTATGAGTCTGTTATTAATGAATTACAAAAATTAGATGTGCATATATTAATGGGAGGAATTTCATTACCTAATGATGCCAGTGTTAGATTACATGAAAAATTTGGCTTTGTAAAATCTGCACATTTTAAAGAAATAGGATATAAATTTAATAATTGGGTTGATGTTGGTTATTGGCAACTCGTCCTAAAAAAATAAAATATGAGAGTAGCAGTAGTTGGTGCAACAGGAATGGTAGGAAACGTTATGTTGCAAGTTTTAGCAGAACGTAATTTTCCGGTAACAGAATTAATTCCGGTTGCTTCAGAACGTTCAGTAGGAAAAGAATTAGAATTTAAAGGAAAAAACTACACCATTGTTAGTTTACAAGAAGCCGTTTTACAAAAACCAGATATCGCATTATTTTCTGCTGGAGGAAACACATCATTAGAATGGGCTCCAAGATTTGCAGAAGCTGGTACCACAGTAATTGATAATTCTTCGGCTTGGAGAATGGATCCTACTAAAAAATTGATTGTTCCAGAAATTAACGCTTCTGAACTAACAGAAGACGATAAAATTATTGCAAACCCAAACTGTTCTACAATTCAAATGGTAATGGCTATTGCTCCGTTACACAAAAAATATGAAATTAAAAGGTTGGTAATTTCAACTTATCAATCAATTACCGGAACAGGTGTAAAAGCGGTTCAACAGTTAGAAAACGAATCAAAAGGAATTGACGGTGAAACTGCTTATCCACACCAAATCCATAAAAACGCATTACCTCATTGTGATGTTTTTGAAGAAGCCGGTTACACTAAAGAAGAATTAAAATTAGTGAGAGAAACACACAAAATATTAAGTGATCCTGCTATCGGAATTACAGCAACTGCTGTAAGAATCCCTGTCGTTGGAGGTCATTCTGAAGCAGTAAATATCGAATTTGAAAACCATTTTGAAGTGGAAGATATTCGTAAAATACTATCAGAGATAAATGGTGTAACTGTTCAAGATGATATTGAAAATAATGTATATCCAATGCCTTTTTTTGCAGAAGGAAAAGATGATGTTTTTGTAGGAAGAATACGAAGAGATTTATCGCAACCAAACTCATTAAACATGTGGATTGTTTCAGACAACCTTCGTAAAGGTGCTGCTACAAATACTATTCAAATTGCTGAATATTTAGTAGCAAACAACTTAATTAAAAGTTCAATTTCGGTTTAAGAACTACATTTTTTAATTAAATCCCGCATAGGTTTATGCGGGATTTTTTTATTGTTATTTTTGAGTTATGAATAAAAAACAGATCGTACAAAAAACTATCAATTTTGTAAAAGAAACGCTAAAAGGAGCTGAAGGAGGACATGATTACTTTCATATAGAACGAGTATATAAAAATGCATTGCTAATTGCTAAAAATGAAAATGTAGATGAATTTGTAGTCTCATTAGGCGCTTTATTACATGATATTGCTGACAGTAAATTTTATAATGGAGACGAAACAGTTGGCCCTAAAAAAGCAAGATCTTTTTTAGAAAGCCAAAAAGTAGATAATGATATCATAAGTCATGTAGAAGAAATCATTAAAAACATTTCTTTTAAAGGTGGAAATTTTGATCAACAATTTAACTCACCAGAACTAGATGTTATTCAAGATGCGGATAGATTAGACGCTATTGGCGCTATTGGAATTGCACGTTGTTTTAACTATGGCGGATTTAAAAACAGGGAATTATACAATCCGGAAATTCCTCCAAACCTACATATGACCAAAGAAGAATACAAAAAATCTACTGCTCCGACTATTAATCATTTTTATGAAAAACTACTATTACTCAAGGACAAAATGAATACAAAAACCGGAAAATTATTAGCCAAAGAGCGTCATAACTTTTTAGAAGTATTTCTAAATCAGTTCTTTAGTGAATGGGAAGCAAAAAAATAAACTATTTATTAAATAAATTTGTTATTTTATTTACATATGTTAATAAATTATGTGTTTTTTAAGAAATCTCTTGCGTTTTCTTAAATTTTAATTACATTTACTATAGTAATAGTATTATTACCCCCTTGTATTAGTAATCCCCAATTACGAAAAAACGCTCAACCAATGGTTGAGCGTTTTTGTTTTTTATACTTATCAGTTTATTTCTTAAGCCTCAAATGGAACTATAGAAACATATGATTTATTATCTCTTTTCTTTTGAAATTGTACTACACCATCAACTTTAGCATGTAAAGTATGATCTTTACCCATATATACGTTTTCACCTGGGTTGTGTTGTGTTCCTCTTTGACGAACAATAATATTACCTGCAATTGCAGCTTGTCCTCCAAAAATCTTTACTCCTAAACGTTTCGATTCCGATTCACGACCGTTCTTCGAACTACCGACACCTTTCTTATGAGCCATTTCTATTGAGTTTTTTTAGGTTAAACTTTACGGATTTATTTTTCAACGCCTCCGTCTAACTTATCTTGTAATTCTTTTAATTCATCCCACTTACCATCAGCAGCTAATTTAGCTTGTTTTGGCCAAGTGTCTGTTACGTGGTTTCCACGAACTCCTGCAATGATTTCAGAAATTTTAGCTGGTTCAGTTTTTGCTAATTCAGCATACGTTGAAATTCCAGCAGCTACTAAAGTTTCTGCAATTTTAGGACCAATTCCTTCAATCTTCTTTAAATCATCTGCTTTACCAGTTGATTTTTTTGGAGCCGCTTTTTTAGTTTCAGCTTTTGCTTCTTTCTTTGGTTCAGCTTTCTTAGTAGCTTTAACTCCTGAAGTAGCAATGCTCTCAATTTGAATTTCACTTAAATACTGACGGTGACCATTTTTCTTCTTGTAACCTTTTCTTCTTTTCTTTTTGAAAACGATTACTTTATCACCTTTTAAGTGTCCTAAAATTTTTGCAGTTACTCCTGCACCTTCTATAGCTGGGGCGCCAACAGTTACACTTCCATTATCTTCAATAAGCATTACTTTATCAAAAGTTACTTTTGATCCTTCTGCTTCTTGTAAACGGTGAACGTAAACTTTTTGGTCTTTTGCTACTTTAAATTGCTGCCCTGCTATCTCTACGATTGCGTACATACTATTTGTTTTGCGTTTATACTTAATTAATTACACACTTTCCAATAGAAAATGCGGGTGCAAATATACATCTTTTTTATTACAATACAACCTGTTTATCAGAAATTTAAACATTTATTTGTCGTCTTATTTCTCTCTTTTCATTAAATTTGAAAAGTAGGCAGATAATTTTTTATTCAACTCGTAACAAATTGCTATCATCTGCGTCAAATTACTAATTCAGTCAAAAAATTTAATTAAAAACCAAATGAGAAAAAGTATTCTAACTCTTACTGCTATTGCATTTGCTATGGGGATTAGTGCCCAAAAAGTAGAATTTGAAGAGTATAATCTAAAAAACGGAATGCATGTAATTTTGCATCAAGACAGTTCTGCTCCAGTAGTAACTGTAGGTGTAATGTATCATGTAGGAGCCAAAGATGAAGTAGACGGAAAAACAGGTATGGCACATTTTTATGAACATCTGCTTTTTACTGGAACAAAAAATATTGGAAGAGGTGAATGGAATAAAATTGAAGCTGCCAACGGCGGGACAGGAAACGCAAATACTAATTGGGACAGAACGTATTATTATGAAACTTTTCCATCTAACAACTTAGAATTAGCATTATGGATGGAATCGGAAAGATTAATGCACCCTATCATCGATCAAAAAGCTGTAGACACTCAAAATGAAGTTGTAAAAGAGGAAAAAAGACAACGTATGGATAATGCACCATATGGAAAAATTATTTACGGTGATGTTTACAACCATATTTTTGATAATCATAAGTACGGCAGACCTATGATTGGTTACATCAAGGATTTAGATGCTGCAAAATTAGAAGAATTTAAAGCTTTTTACGATAAATGGTACATGCCAAACAATGCAGTTTTAGTAGTGGCTGGAGATTTTGAAAAAGCTACAGCTAAAAAAATGATTGACGATTATTTTGGACCTATTTCTCAAAGAACATTACCAAACCGTGTTACAATTATTGAACCCGAAAGAACTCTAGAAAAAAAGGTAAAAGAATACGATAGCAACATTCAACTACCTGCTATTATTTTAGCACATAAAACTCCATCTATGAAAGAAAGAGAATCTTTAGTGTTAGATGTTATTTCCACTATTTTAAGTAACGGAAAGAGTTCTCGCCTATATAAAAAATTAGTAGATGATAAAAAGAAAGCCTTTCAAGTATTTTCATTTGCTCGCGAGTTAGAAGATTACAGCGTTTACAATATTGGTGCTATTCCTTTAGATGAAACATCTTTAGATGATTTAACTACTGAAATGGATGAAGAAATTGAAAAATTACAAACTGAATTAATCTCTGATAAAGACTTACAAAAAGTACGAAATAAGTTTGAAAACCGTTTTGTCGCTTCAAACTCAAACGTTCAAGGAATTGCAAACTCATTAGCCAGAAACTATATGTTAGTGGGTGACACCAACAGAATTAATACTGAGTTAGACATAGTAAACTCAATTACAAAAGAAGAAATTAGGGATGTGGCTAAAAAATATTTAGCTAAAAACAGAAGAGTAGTTATTGAGTACTTACCAAAAAAGAAATAATCAACTAAACAGCATTAAAATGAAAACGAAAATATTTTCAATTCTTACCATATTTTTTCTATCGTTAACTGTCACGGCACAAATTGACAGAAGCAAACAACCTAAACCGGGATCTGCACCTAAAATTAATTTAGGTTCTCCGGAAAAATTTACACTTTCTAACGGATTACAAGTTTTAGTAGTAGAAAACCATAAATTACCAAGAGTTACGGCCACTTTAACTATAGATAACGTGCCAATGGCATACGGAGATAAAAAAGGAGTGGAAGGCTTATTAAGTGGGATGCTTGGAACCGGATCAACCAATATTAGCAAAGAAAATTTTGATGAAGAAGTTGACTTTTTAGGAGCTAATATTTCTTTTTGGGATGAAGGCGCTAGAGCAAGTTCTTTGTCAAAATACTTTCCACGAGTTTTAGAATTAATGGCAGACGCTGCTTTTGACCCTGTGTTTACTCAAGAGGAATTTGACAAGCAAATGAAACAATCATTAGATGGTATAAAATCTAATGAAAATAGTGTAGCTGCAATTGCTAGTAGGGTTGAGGACGCGCTTACCTACGGAAAAGATCATCCTTACGGAGAATTTACTTCTGAAAAAACCTTAAAAAATGTAACCTTACAAGACATTCAAAATTTATACAACAAAACCTATAAACCTAACAACGCTTACTTAGTAATTGTTGGAGATATTGATTTTAATAACGTAAAAAGTTTAGTTACTAAATTATTTTCTGATTGGAAAAAGGGAGATTTACCAAAAGCTGAATTACCAAAAGTTGAAAACCCAACCACTACTGAAATCAATTTTGTGAACATGCCAAATGCTGTTCAATCAGAATTATCTATTATCAACAGTGTAAATCTTCACATGAATGATAAAGATTATTACGCAGCATTACTAGCAAACCAAATTTTAGGTGGTGGTGGTACTGGTAGATTATATAAAAATTTACGTGAAGATAAAGGATATACGTACGGCGCTTATTCAGGAATTGGCTCTAGCAGATATGCTTCTCGATTTAAAGCAACTGCATCTGTAAGAAATAGGGTAACAGATAGCGCTATGGTAGAAACTTTAAAAGAAATAAACAAGGTTCGCTACCAAGGAGTTACGCAAGAAGAGTTAGATATTGCCAAAGCAAAATACATTGGTAGTTTTGTAAGAAATGTTGAAAAACCGGAAACTGTAGCTGCTTACGCATTAAACATTTTAACCAACAATTTACCAGAAGATTACTACAAAAACTATTTAAAGAACATCAATGCTGTTACATTAGAAGATGTTCAAAACGCAGCAATTAAATATTTTAGAGGAGATAAAGCTCGTATTGTAATTACCGGTAAGGGAATTGATGTTTTAAAGAATCTTGAAAAAACTGCTGATTATAAAATCAACTATTTTGACAAGTATGGAAATCCGACTGAAAAGCCCGAAATGACTTTACCAATTCCTGATGGAGTTACAGCTGCCTCTGTAGTAAATACATATTTTGAAGCTATTGGCGGTAAAGATAAAGTTGCTAATGTAAAAACAATAGCAATTAACTCTACTGCTAAAGTACAAGGAATGGAATTAAAATTAACACAAAAGTCAGCAGCTCCAAATAAGTCATCAACTGTTGTTTCTGTGATGGGAAATGTTATGCAAAAGAAAATTTTTGACGGTACAAAAGGATTCCAAGAAGCACGAGGACAAAAAAAGGAACTAATTGGTGAAGAGTTAGAAGAAGCTAAAAATAATTCTGCTCCTTTTGCAGATATTGCCTATAAGAACGGAAAATTAGATAGACTAGAACCTATTGATGGTAAAAATGCTTATGTAATCAAATCAGGAAAAAAAGAGATTTTTTATGATGCCGAATCTGGTTTAAAAGTTAAAGAAGTAGTTACCAGAAAAGGACCTCAAGGAGAAATGAAAGTACCAATTGAGTTTAGTGATTACAAAGAAGTAAACGGAATTAAATTTCCACATAAAATGACTCGATCAATGGGGCCTATGAAAATGGTTTTTGAAGTAGATGAAATCAAAGTAAATGAAGGTGTTTCTGAAGCCGATTTTAAATAGTTAACATTACTTTTTGTTATAGCAAAAAAGGTTCAACAAAATGTTGAACCTTTTTTATTTCTTTCTGTTAGCCAAATATACACCTAACAATATGACAGAACCCGCTAACAGCTGTAAAAAACTCAGCTTTTCTCCATCATATATTCCCCACATCACAGCTACAATAGGAATTAAATACGTAACAGATGTTGAAAAAACCGGTGAAGACATATGTATTAACTTGTTAAACATCACTTTTGCTAATCCTGTTCCAAAAATTGACAGTATAGTTATATAAAATAGTGCAGGTTTGGTTTCTGAAGTAAATTCAAAAGCTGAAAAGAATCCTGTATAAGTTAAAACGAATAATGTAGGAATAAAAATCAACACAAAATTCCCTGTGGTAATAGCTAATGGTTCTAAATCCTGTAAATATTTTTTGATAATGTTTACGTTAAAAGCATATCCGATGGAAGATGTTATTGGTAACAAAGCAAACCAATAATTTTGGTTCGGATTCATATCTGCTCCTTTGGCTATTAAAATAATGGTTCCAACCAATCCTATTAAAATACCAATTAATTGTTGTTTTCTAAAAACAAAACCAAATACCAAAGCTCCTACCATAAATGTATTGAAAGGAGTTAACGAGTTCAATATAGATGCAATAGAACTATCAATTTTTGTAATTGCAAAAGCAAATAAAAAAGCTGGAAAAAAGGTACCTAACAAAGCACTGTAAAAAACATATGGCCAATGCTTCTTTTTTATCTTTTTTAAACTATTGTAACCTATTAATACCAAAAAGAAAGAAGTGATTAAAATTCTAAGAGCACCAACTTGTAAAGGCGTTAACCCTATTAATGCTTTTTTCATTAAAATAAAAGAGCTTCCCCAAATTAAGGAAAGCACCACTAAATACACCCATTTTAATTGTTGGTTGTTCATT
This sequence comes from Tenacibaculum sp. IB213877, assembly GCF_034043975.1. NCBI lineage: Bacteria > Pseudomonadati > Bacteroidota > Flavobacteriia > Flavobacteriales > Flavobacteriaceae > Tenacibaculum > Tenacibaculum sp. IB213877. The sequence continues at coordinate 31,416 of NZ_JAXCHH010000005.1, forward strand.
ATTAATTTTTTAACACAACAAAAATCGGGTAATTTATATAGATACTATCCTTTTTTTGATAAATTTGTACAATAATTTTATAGAGAAATCGTATGAAAATTCAAAAAATATTATTCGCATTAGCATTAATTGTATTTATTGCTGTGGGTTGTAAAAATGACGCCAAAAAAGACGAGACTAAACAAGAAGTAGCAGAAGCAAAAGCAGAAACAGTTTCTTTAAATATTTCTGGAATGACTTGTGAAATAGGTTGTGCTAAAACCATTCAATCTAAATTAGCAAAAAAAGAAGGAGTTTTAGATGCAAAAGTTGTATTTGCTGACAGTATTGCAACTATTAAATATGATGCTAATAAAACTAACAAAGCAGATTTAATTGCATTTGTAGAAGGTGTTGGTAGTGGTGATATGTATAAGGCTGCGGAAGCAACTACAGCAAAAAAAGAATGTAACCCAGCTGAATGCGAAAAAAAATGTACAGATAAAAAAGACGCTTCAGCATGTAAAGCTGATTGCAAAATGGAATGCTGTGTTAAAAAAGCTGAAGAAAAAACAGCTTGTGCAGACGATTGTAAAATGGCGTGCTGTACAGCTAAAAAAGCATAATAAAAAGTTATTCTTTATAAGAAAAAGCTCTCTGAAATCAGAGAGCTTTTTTTATGGATTACTGTATCTTTGCACAAATTTCTTTGATGAAACGAACATTATGAAATTTTAAAATTACTTCATCAAAGGATGATATTTAAATTTCTTAATGTGAGAACGAGTGAAACGAGTGGTTACACGCGTTCTTATTTTTATTATTAATTTAATTAAAATAATTACTAAAAATTAAACGTGTGAAAAAACACTTTCCCTTAATTGTAAAAATTACTTTAATTTCTGTTTATGCAATTTTTTTAGCGGGTTCTATTGTTAGAATGACTGGCTCTGGAATGGGTTGTCCTGATTGGCCAAAATGTTTTGGATATTATATACCACCAACATCTGAAGAACAAATAACGTGGCAACCAAACAAAGAATATAAAAAAGGAACTATAATAGTTAAAGATGAAGCTTTGTTTGTGGCGGAAAGTGATTTAAAAACCTCAAGAGAGTTTAACTTAAATAACTGGAATAAGTACACTAAACACAATTACGCAAAGTTTAATAAATATCATACCTGGACAGAATACATTAACCGATTAGCATCTGTACTATCTGGTTTCGTTTTTTTATTTTTTGTATATGTTGCTGCTAAGTTTTGGAAAGAAAATAAAACCATACCTATACTTGCTTTTAGCGCCTTCTTTTTAATGCTTTTTGAAGCGTGGTTAGGAAAAACCGTGGTAGATACTAACTTAAAACCAACAATCATTACCATACATATGGTTGCTGGATTAATTATTGTAGCATTGTTACTTTGGTTGTTATTTATGGTTTCTAAAAAACCATTATCATCAACTCAAAACAACATAATAAAACACAATTCTTTATTTAGTAAGTTAATTATTATCTCAGTAATTTTTTCACTGATTCAAATTGCAATGGGTACTCAAGTGCGACAGTTTATTGATGAACAAGTAAAATTATACGGATTTGAAAACAAACACTACAGTTTAATGAATCCGAGTTTTAAATTCTATTTTCACAGATCATTTACCATTGCTATTGTATTGGTGAATCTAGGTATGTTTTATTTAAATCAGATTAAAGATTTAGGGTATAAACTGGTGAATTGGATTGTTTTCTTAATTTTTTTGGAAACCATTACCGGTATCTTAATGTATTACGCTGAATTCCCATTAGGAACACAAGCGGTACACTTATTGGCAGGTGCTATTTTGTTTGGATTACAGTTCTATTTGTGGTTGCAGAGTAGGGAAAGTTAATTTAAATTATGACAAGAGAAGATTTTAAAGTTTTCATTAATAAAACATTATTAGAATTAAAAATATATGCTGAATCACACATCAACAATAAATTACCTGATGATTTAGAATTTTATTGGGCTTCAAATACTGAAAAAATCATCAGAGGTAAAAATAATATTGTAGAGGAAATATGTGAAAAAATATATTTAAGTGAAGATAAAATTTACCCATGTGTAGACTTGATTGTAGAAAAGAAGACTTCTGAAAACCTTCTGCTTTTAAGTGGCCATATTGCTGGTTATAAACCAAAAGAATTTGGAAAAGGATGGAGCGATAGAACTGGCCCCTTTATTTATGGGATTTCATCTGAATTACTAAAAGAATAAAGATAAGCTGAAAAAATATTAGAATAAGTTAAAAATCAGTTTCTCCAATTCAACGTTTCCATCATTCTAATCATATCCTTTTTAAGGTAATCTACTGCTGGTAAAACACTATCGTAATTAGGTTTAGAATAAAAAAATAATGAAGCCTTTAAAAAGTGTTTTGCACTATCGGTAACATGAAATTGTACTTGTGAAGCAGAGTTACCGGTGATATCATATAGCGTTCCATATACCTTGTTTTTTTTATTTTCAAAGTTGTTAGAAGCTATTTGCTCTGCTTTTATGGTATGTTCAAAAACCAATTTTTCAGCCTCCATCAACAACTCTTTTAAGTTGTTTTCAACAGGTCTGTATGTTATATCTACCGATGCCTTCAAATCAGGATAGGTTACTTTTAACCAGTTTTTAGGTAAACTAACCACCTCTGCATTCTTTGCAACTTCAAACTCATACGGACGCTCAACCTTTAGCTTTTCATATTTTTTTTCAGGATAGTTTAAACTTAAATATCCTTTAGGTTTTGGCAAAGTTTCACTACCACAACTAACCAACAATATCATTAAAAACACAATTACCAATCTATACATTACGGGTTGCTTTTACTTGTTTTATCCTTTTTTTATCTAACGCTTCCACAGTAAACGTATATTTTTGAAAGTTTATTTTATCTCCTTTCTTAGGAAATTTACCTGATACTTCTAAAATAAATCCTGCTAAGGTTTCACTTTCTCCTTTTGCTTCTTCAAACTGTTCTTCATCATCTTCGTCTAGCACTCTACAAAAATCTTTAATGGTTATTTTACCATCAAACACATAATTATTTTCATCAATTTTTGAATAGGCTAAATCCTCATCATCAAACTCATCATTAATGTCACCTACAATTTCTTCAATTACATCTTCTAAAGTTACTATTCCACTCGTACCTCCATATTCATCCACAACAACAGCTAAATGATTTTTCTTTTCTTGGAATTCACTTAACAAATCGTCTAACTTCTTATTTTCCGGTACAAAAAACGAATCTCTAATCAGTTCTTGCCAGTTGAATGTTTTTTTATTGAGGTGCTCCAATAAATCTTTTGCATATAACACTCCTACCACATTATCAATATTCTCTTTATACACAGGGTTTCTTGAGTATCCATTTTTAAGGATAATTTGCAATACCTGATCATAAGGTTCTTCATAAGAAATGGCACAAACGTCTGTACGCGGCTTCATAATTTGAACCGTTTCTGTATTCCCAAAAGTTACAATTCCTTCTAAAATTTTCTGCTCGTCTTTGGTGGTTGAATCATCAGATGTTAATTCTAGTGCTTGTGATAATCTTTCCACAGAAAGATTGTTATTTCTATTTCCTAATCTGTTTTCAATAATACTTGTCAAACCAGTTAAGGGCTTACTTAAAGGAGTTAAAATAATATTTAAAAAATGGATTGGTTTTGCCATAGCATTGGCAAATTGAAGTGATTTTCTGGTAGCATACACCTTAGGTAGCACCTCACCAAACAATAAAATTAAAAAGGTAACTAAAACAACCTCTACTAAAAATTTTACAACTCCTGTTAAGTTGCTAAAAAGTACCTCTCCTAAAGTTGCAAAAAGCAATACAATTAAAATATTAATAAAATTGTTGGTTATTAAAATAGTTCCGAGTAGCTTTTTAGGGTCTTCTAAAAGTTTTACTACTGTACTATTTCCTTTTGTTTTTTCTGATAATTGATCAAGCTCTGTTTGAGAAAGTGAGAAAAATGCTACTTCTGTTCCTGATATTAATGCAGAGCAAATTAATAACACCAAAACTGCTATAAAGTTGACGGTGTGAAGTAAATTAAAACTGATAAATAAAAGTTCGGGTTCCGGGTCCAAATTTTAAATTTTAGTTAAACTAGAATGGTAAATCATCATCTTCATCTTTTTGAACTGTTGAACTTGGTTCATTCGGGGCTATTGATTGATTTGTTACTGGCGGTACAGCATTTGGGTCTTTTTTTGTGGTTAAAAACGTCATTTCTTGTACATGTATTTCAGTTGTATAACGTTTTTGCCCATCTACTTCGTATTGACGGTTTTTAATTCTTCCTTCAATATAAACTCTATCTCCTTTGGTTAAATATTTTTCACAAATTTCTGCAAGTTTATTACGCACAACAATGTTATGCCAATCGGTGTTTGTAACACGTTCTCCTGTTTGACGGTTGGTATAAGTTTCATTAGTTGCTAACGGAAAACGACCAATTGCGTTGCCTCCGTCAAAATAGTGCATTTTAACCTCATCTCCTAAATGCCCTACTAAAATAACTTTGTTTACTGTTCCTGCCATAGCTTTGTGTTTTTTGTATTTAATCAAAAGTACAAAATTACTTTTTTATGTTTAAAAAGTTGGTTAAAAACTTATCAATAAGCACAGGCACAGGATAGGTGTGTATATTTTTAAAATCTACCGTTTTATAACTCACTTCTTGAGTTTTTACAATCCAGAATTTGGTGTGTAAATGTTGATGAGAAAGTTTATGCACAATATCTTCTTTATTAAAAAGAGATACTATAGTTTCTTCAGAAAAAAGAGATGAAAACAAATCATTTTCAATTAATACTTTTTCATTAATCGATTCTTGAGTTTCAATCAATGGAAATTGGTACAGACCTTTCCAAATTCCTTTTTCCGTTCGTTCTTGCAATATGGTTTTATTCTCTTTGGTAACTACCACTAAATAATTAAAATATCGATTTTTAATTTTTAGCTTTTTTTCTTTTACCGGAAGTTTATCAACTAGTTTTTTATTAAAAGCTACACAACTTTCTAAAAACGGACATTGATTACACAACGGATTTTGAGGTTTACAATGTAATGCACCAAAATCCATAATAGCTTGGTTGTATAAACCAGGTTGATCTTTATCAATTAAAGTTTGTGCTAGTTCTTTAAATTCTTTAATTCCTGCAGTAGAATTAATAGGGGTATCAATCCCGAAATAACGAGCTACTACTCTATATACGTTACCATCTACTACAGCCGCAGCTTCATCAAAACAAATAGAAGCAATGGCAGAAGCCGTATAATCTCCCACACCTTTTAGTTTTAATAACTCTTTATAGGTTGTTGGAAATTTTCCATCTAATTCATTAGCAATATACTTAGCGGTAAAATGTAAATTTCTTGCTCGTGAATAATATCCTAAACCTTGCCATAATTTAAGCACTTTGCTTTCATCTGCTTTAGCTAAATCAAAAACAGTTGGAAAAGCTTTTTTAAACTTCAAAAAATAGGGTAAACCTTGTGCTACACGAGTTTGTTGTAACATTATTTCACTCAACCAAATACGGTATGGATCCTTGGTTTTTCTCCACGGAAGGTCTCGTTTTTTTTGTAAATACCAATATATTAGCGTGTTATGAAAAATCATTTATGTAAATTAGCAGGGCGAATGTAATATATTTTATTAAGATAAAATTAAACACTTTTATTTTCGGAATAGATTAATTATCATATATTTGCACCCTTGAAAATTTCAAATAAATAAAAATATATTTATAATGACAAAAGCAGATATCGTATCAAACATTTCAGACAAGACCGGGATTGAAAAAAATGATGTTTTAGCAATTGTTGAAGCATTTATGTCTGAGGTTAAAGATTCATTAGAGAGTGGAGATAATGTATATTTAAGAGGTTTTGGTAGCTTCATTATCAAAACTAGAGCAGAAAAAACTGGTAGAAACATTTCTAAAAACACTACTATTAAAATTCCTGCTCACAACATTCCAGCATTTAAACCAGCTAAAACTTTTACAGAAGGTGTAAAAGCTAAAGTTGTTGTAAAATAATTTTAATAAAGTATTAATTTAACCCTTTAGGGTTGCTTAAAAACTAGTAACTATGCCAAGTGGTAAAAAAAGAAAGAGAGCTAAGATCTCTACTCACAAAAGAAAGAAAAGAGCAAGAGCAAATCGTCATAAGAAAAAGTAAGCAGTAGCTTACTTTTTCGTTTGCTTTAAACGTTCATTGACATTGAGGTTTTTTATAACCTCAAACGGTATTAAAAATACCTGTTTACAAATTTTAATCCGTCGTCGCACTATTTGTGCGTTGGCATAAAACCTTATTCAGATGAAAACTGAATTAATAATTCGTTCCAATTCTTCTGATATTGATTTTGCCTTATTACGTGATGGTAGATTAGTTGAATTAAACAAAGAAGCTGGTGACAATAAGTTTTCGGTTGGAGATATTTTTCTTGCTAAAATAGGAAAAGTAATGACCGGATTAAATGCCGCTTTTGTAAATGTGGGGTACCCTAAAGATGGTTTTTTACATTATCATGATTTAGGTCCGCAAGTACAATCTTTAAATAAATTCATTAAAAGAGTAAGCTCAGGTAAATTAAAAGATTTCACTTTAAAAAACTTCCCTTTTGAAGAAGACATTAATAAAGATGGAAGTATTAATGACGTACTAAAATCAGGTCAAAATTTATTAGTACAAATTGTAAAAGAACCTATTTCTACTAAAGGGCCACGTATTAGCTCTGAGCTATCAATAGCCGGTAGATTTCTAGTTTTAGTTCCTTTTTCTAATAGAGTGTCCGTATCGCAAAAAATAGCTGACAATAAAGAAAAAGATCGATTAAAAAAATTAGCAAAAAGTATCCGTCCTAAAGGATTCGGACTTATTTTACGTACTGTTGCCGAAGGTAAAAAGGTAGCAGAACTTGATAAAGACTTACAAAACTCACTAGACCGTTGGAAAGCCATGTGTAAACGCATTCCCAACAACAACACACCAACCAAAGTATTAAGTGAGTTAAATAGAGCATCTTCCTTATTAAGAGATGTAATGAATGATTCTTTTACAAGTATAGTTTCCAATGATGAATCTTTAAACTTAGAAATAAAAGAGTATTTACAGGAAATTTATCCTGAAAAAGAAAACATTGTTAAACTGCACAGATCTCAAGTACCTATTTTTGAAAAATATGGTATTGAACGTCAGATTAAAACATCATTTGGAAAAACAGTTTCTATGAGCAAAGGTGCGTACTTAGTTATTGAACATACTGAAGCATTGCATGTTATAGATGTTAATAGTGGTAACCGCTCAAACAAAGCAAAAAGCCAAGAAGAAACTGCTTTAGAAGTTAATTTAATTGCTGCCACAGAAATTGCAAGACAATTGCAACTAAGAGATATGGGCGGTATCATTGTGGTTGATTTTATTGATATGAAATCTGCAGAAAACAGACAAAAATTATATCAACATTTAAAAGAAGCCATGTCATTAGACAGAACCAAGCATAAAATTTTACCTCCAAGTAAATTTGGCTTGGTACAAATTACGCGTCAGCGTGTAAGACCTGAATTAGAAATAAAAACACGCGAACCAAATCCAAACGAAAATGGAGAAGTTGAAGCGCCTATTGTTTTAATTGATAAAATTGAAACAGAATTAGAAGGATTATTAAATAGTAACAAAAACTATACTAATATAACGCTTAATGCACATCCTTTTGTTGCTGCATACTTAACCAGGGGAGTTAACTCTATCCGTTTTAAATGGTTTAAAAAACACAAAAAGTGGATCAAAATTATGCCTAGAGATGCTTATCAGTACCTTCAGTACAATTTTACTTTTAATAAAAAGTAAGTAAGAGCATATCTTATTATGAAACATAAACCTCCTAATTAATAAAAATTAGGAGGTTTTTTTGTTTTAAAACCAAAAACCTAAATTAAATAAAACGGTTTTTTCATTATGGTCTGGAGACCATGTGTATTTTAATTCAATAGGCCCCAGTAAGGTTTCTATTCCATAGCCAATACCATAACCTGATTTAGTGTTTTCAAATAAATTTCCTCCGTCAAAAACATCCTCTTCTATCCTAGCATAATTGGCTAAAAAAGAAATATAGTTTCTATCAAAAACCCTATACCTAAAATCGAATTCTGATTTTAAAAATGATTGATTTGTTAATGTTGCTATATCATATCCGTAAAACGGAATGAAGTTATTAATGTAATTTTGATTGTAGCCTCCTAAACGATAATCAAATACCTGAGATTCTTCTTTTCCTATAGTATATCCCGCATCTGAAATATATTGAAAGGTTAATCTATCCCAAAAAGTAAAAGCAAAACTTATACTTCCTCCCACTTGTGAAAATTGAGAAAAAGGCAAGCTATCATCGGCAAGATTATTAAGCTCTTTATTTCTATCAGACCACATATACCATTTAAAACCTATATCTGCATAAAACCCTTTGTTAGGAAATATTCCTTTATCAAACGTGTCTAGTATTAGTGATGCATAGCTATTAATGTAATTAGCTTTTTCAAAATATGTTTCATTGTTATTTGATGTTAGAATTGTTTCTGAAGACACCTTTAGGTTCTTATGTTCTAACCCCATTACAAATGCAAATTTTTTATCTACTGTAGTTTGAGCAAAAATTCTATTAGTAAAATCACGATAATCAATATTAAGCTTATCTACATTTTGAATGTTAAATAATATATTAGAAGAAAAAGAATTGTAACGAGAAGACATTCCGTAACTTAATAAAAAACCATTATCTATAAAATATTGCAAATCGTACCGAATATTATCTCCCACCACAAAATCAAAAGAAAGCTCATCGTTTTGAAACAATAATTTTTTATGGTTATAATTCAATAATACTCCCGATTCATATAAATGATCGTAATGTACTCCTAATCTTAAATAGGATTTTACTAAATCTTCTTTTAAAATTAGCTCTAGTTTTTTTCCTTCAAAAGAAGGTTTAAAGCTATAATCAATTCTAGAAAAATTATTGGTTGCTGTAAGTGTATTTATTTTTTGGGAAATACTTTTATAAGAAACAGAGTCACCTTCTTTTAACTGTAGTTTTCCTAAAATATAATTTCTATTATAATTTTGATTTCCATGTATAACAATTCTATCAATTAAAAACTTTCCTTTTTTTATTGCAATTTCTCTTTTTTCTTTTTTCTTTTTTTGATATTTAGCAATGTTTTTAAATACATTTTCATAGGCCTTTGCCGCTTTAATACCTTCTTTTAATATTTCTTTTTTATCTTCAAAAGATGTTACTCCGTAATCAGTAACTTTTGGACGGATATAAATATTTACTAAATTTATTTGGTCATCTACCTTATCATAAATTTGAAAGCTAATAATTTGACTTAAAATTGATGATACAGAAGAGAGTTCATTCCTATTATATAATTTTCCTTGTACATTTACTCCAATAATAATATCTACTCCTCTATCAATCATTTTGTTTACCGGAAAATTATCAACTACCCCTCCATCAATTAGCAAACGTCCATCAATTTCAACAGGGTTTAAAAGGGTAGGAAATGAAGCACTGGCTCTAATTGCCAAAGGTAAAGAGCCTTTTTCTAGCACAACTTCCTCTCCTGTTTCTATATCTGTTGCTATACAATAAAAAGGAATCGGCAGCTTTTTAAAATCATCTACATCTTCAATAGGTGAAAAAATTTCCGTTAATAAATTAAGTGCGTTTTGCCCTTTTGCTAAACCCAAAGGAAGATCAATTGATCCTCTTCTAAGGTTTATTGGTAATGAAATAGTGTGTTTCTCTTGATATGCTTTTTGAAAATATGGTTTATCTCTTCTTGGTATTTTATCCTGCATTACTGCCTCAAAATCGGTATGATCTATCAATTGCTCTATTTGATCAGCTGTATAACCCGCAGCGTACATACCTCCAATAATAGCTCCCATGCTGGTTCCTCCAATATAATCTATTTCAACACCTGCTTTTTCAAGCTCTTTTAGCACTCCAATATGTGCAAAACCTTTGGCTCCTCCACCACTTAAAACTAAACCTACTTTAGGCTGTTTTTGCGCCCAAAACAGATGAGGAATTAATAATAAAACAAACAATATCTTTTTCATTATTTTTTGGAGTGATAGTAGTTAAAAATTTTAGTAGCTCTTGATTTTCCAATAGCATCTGTTAGCTCTTCTAAAGTAGCACTTTTTACTCTTTTTGCCGATTTAAATTTACGCAATAAATTAGTGATAGTTTGCTTGCCTATATCTGGAATTTGTTCTAATTCCGATTTAATAGCGCCTTTGCTTCTTTTATTTCTGTGAAAAGTAATTCCGAAACGGTGTGCCTCGTTACGTAAATACTGAATAATCTTTAGCGTTTCCGACTTCTTATCTAAATACAACGGAACAGAATCTCCCGGATAATAAATCTCTTCCAAACGTTTTGCAATACCAATAATAGCTATTTTACCCCTCAACCCTAAAGCATCTAAACTTTTTAATGCGGATGATAATTGTCCTTTACCTCCATCAATTACTATTAACTGCGGAAGTGGTTGCTCTTCTTCTAACAAACGTTTATACCTTCTGTAAACCACTTCTTCCATCGAGGCAAAATCATCTGGCCCTTCAACTGTTTTTATATTAAAGTGTCGGTAATCACTTTTACTTGGCTTTCCATCTTTAAAAACCACACAAGCCGCAACTGGGTTGGTTCCTTGAATATTGGAATTATCAAAACATTCAATGTGGCGAGGCTCTTCTTTCAATCGTAAATCTTTTTGCATTTGCGCCATAATCCGCTTTACATGCCTATCAGGATCTACAATTTTTATTTGTTTGAATTGCTCTTGACGATAATACTTCGCGTTACGTTCAGATAATTCTACAATACGTTTTTTATCACCTAACTTTGGTATTGTTACTTTAATATCTTTTCCAACCTCGACTTTAAACGGAACATAAATTTCTCTGGAAAGTGAATTAAATCTCTGACGTGTTTCTACAATAAAAAGCTCTAATAATTCTTTATCTGTTTCGTCTAATTTCTTCTTAATTTCTGTGGTGTATGACTGAACGATTGCTCCGTTCATAATTTTAAAGAAATTAGCATATCCGTGCGTTTCATCAGAAATAATAGAAAAAACATCTACATTATTAATAGACGGATTTACAATAGTTGACTTTGCTTGATAATTTTGTAATGATTCTAATTTCTCTTTAATCTTTTGCGCTTCTTCAAACTTCATAACAGACGCAAAATCCATCATCAATTTTTTTAAACTTTCTAAGCTCTCTTTAAAATTTCCTTTAAGAATATCTCTTATTGCTTTTAAATCATTGATATAATCCTCTTCTGTTTGTAATCCTTCACAAGGCCCTTTGCAATTACCCAAATGATATTCTAAACATACTTTGTATTTACCTGCATCAATTTTTTCTTGACTTAAATCGTAATTACATGTACGCAACGAATACAATTCTTTAATCAATTCTAACAATGCATATACGGTACGAACGTTGGTATAAGGGCCAAAGTATTCAGAGCCATCTTTAATTACTCTTCTTGTAGAAAAAACTCTTGGAAAACGCTCTTTTTTAATACAAATCCACGGATACGATTTATCATCCTTTAGTAAAACATTATAACGTGGTTGATATTTTTTAATCAGATTGTTTTCCAATAATAAAGCATCGGTTTCTGTATCAACCACCACATGTTCAATTCGCGCTATTTTTTTAACAAGCACTCGTGTTTTTCCATGTTCATGATTTTTATTGAAATAGGATGAAACACGCTTTTTTAAATTTTTGGCTTTACCAACATAAATAACCGTATCATTTTTATCAAAATACTGATAAACTCCGGGTGAATTAGGTAGTGTTTTTACTTGTAGTTCTAAGTCTGTTGGCATAGAACGAAGGTACGATTTTTTGAGTTTTAAAGTCTCATCGTGTATAGATTTAGTATTTTTACATTATGAGCAATTTAGTGGATGATTTTGGGCGACAAATTACCTATGTTAGATTAGCGGTTACCGACCGTTGTAACTTGCGTTGTCAATATTGTATGCCTGCTCACGGAATAGAAATTGTTCCGAGAAATGAATTGCTTACCTACAAAGAAATGTACCGAATTGTTCGTGTACTTACCGAACTTGGCGTTAATAAAATTCGGTTAACTGGTGGCGAACCTTTTGTGCGAAAAGATTTTATGAAGTTTTTAGAAATGTTATCATTTAATGATTTGTTAGACGACATTAACATTACTACCAACGGAGCACTGATTTCAAAACATATTGCTGAACTTGAAAAACTGAAGAAAATCAAAAACATCAACTTGAGTTTAGATAGCTTACAACGAGAAAAGTTTGCAAAAATTACTCGAAGAGATGTGTTTCCTGAAGTTTTTAAAACCTTTGATCTATTAGATAAAAGCTCTTTAAATGTAAAGCTGAACGTGGTTGTGCAATCGGGTGTGAATACAGATGAAATTAACGATTTTGTAGCCTTAACTAAAGATAGAAATATTGATGTTCGCTTTATTGAAGAGATGCCTTTTAACGGAAACGGACAACGACAAACGCAAGAAAATTGGAACTTCACTCGCATTTTAAATGAAATAAAATCTCAATATACTGTTGTTGAAATTCCTTCGGAAAGATCATCAACCTCAAGAAATTATTCGGTAGATGGTCACTTAGGAACGGTTGGAATTATTCCAGCTTTTACCCGAACTATTTGTAACGATTGCAATCGAATTCGCATCACCTCAACCGGAACATTTAAAAACTGTTTGTTTGATGATGGTGTCTTTAATTTGCGAGATTTTATACGAAACGGAGCCAGCAACGAAGATTTAAAAAATCTGTTTTTACAATTGGTAAAACAAAAGCCTAAAGACGGTTTTGAAGCTGAAGCCAATAGAAAAGGAAATGTAACGGAAAGCATGAGTACAATTGGAGGGTAATTAAGCGAAATGATATATAAATTTTTAAGAGCTAAATATTGTAATAATAAAAAGTTTTCCCCTAAAGCTTTAGACGAAAACATTATCTTTTCTTCTAAACTACAATTCTGTCTAGATTTAACCCTTAACTTTTTATCTTTTTATTTCATTTTTAATGAAGTTCCAAAAGGTAAAGATGTTTTTTTAAAGTTGCTTTTATTCTCTTTTTTAATTCCTCCTTTAATAATTTTTACATTAATCGATAATGATAAAATCATAAAAACAAAAACTAGTTCTTTATGGAGGGTTTTAACAATAATATATACAGTTATAACATATATTGTTTTTTTATATATAATTTTTACTAAATAATAGTGATTACAGTAGAAGAAGCAAAACATATCATATTACAAAACACACAAGATTTTGGTGTGGAGGAAATCCCGTTTTTAGAATCGGTCGGACGCGTTTTAAAAGAAGATATTGTCGCCGATAGAGATTTTCCACCGTTTAATCGTGTAGCCATGGACGGAATTGCCTTCAATTATCGCTTTTTTCAATACGGTGTTCGCGATTTTAAAATTGAAGGAATTCAACCTGCTGGTTCAGCACAAGAAACTATGGAAAATGCTGCGCATTGTTACGAAGTAATGACGGGAGCAGTGTTACCCAACAATTGTGATACGGTAATTCGTTATGAAGATGTTAGCATCAATACATTGATGGCAACGGTAACTATTGATGATATTAAAGAAGGTCAAAATATTCATCAACAAGGAACCGACAGAAAACAGAACGATATTTTAATCAAACAAAACACGATTATTTCTCCTTCTGAAATTGGTGTGTTAGCAACGGTTGGAAAATCAAGGGTTAAAGTTGCGAAACTACCTAAAGTGATGATTGTTTCTACGGGTGATGAATTGGTAAATGTTGATGAGATTCCGAAAGCGCATCAAATTAGGAGAAGTAATGTGTTTACGTTAGTTTCTTTATTAAATGAATTGAAAATTCCTTCTGAAACAGCACATTTATCAGATGAAAAAGAGGTTTTACAACAAAAAATAGCTTCGTTTTTAAACGACTATGATGTTTTGCTATTCAGCGGAGCGGTAAGCAAAGGAAAGTTTGATTTTCTGCCTGAAGTTTTAGAGGAATTAGGAGTTAAAAAACTCTTTCACCGAGTTTCTCAACGTCCTGGAAAGCCTTTTTGGATGGGCATCACAGATGCTTTAGGTATGAGTGGGCGAAACGGAAAAGAAGCTCAAAAATTGGTCTTCGCATTTCCTGGGAATCCGGTTTCTACATTTGTAAATTGTTTGGTGTATTTTTATCCGTGGTACTATAAGTCAGTTGGAGTTGAACAACAAGATCAATCAGCAATTCTTACCGAAGATGTAAGTTTTAAACCAGATTTGACGTACTTTTTACAAGTAAAACTAACAACCGAAAACGGACAGTTATTTGCAACTCCAATACAAGGAAACGGATCCGGTGATTTAGCAAGTTTGGTTGAAGCTGACGGTTTTATTGAGTTACCTAAAACAGAAGAAAGGGAGTTTAAAAAAGGAGAAGTGTTTTCGATACTATCGTATCGAAGTTTTAAATGATAAATTATTAATTTTAAGTTATGAAAGAGAGCATCGTTCAACAAAAAAGTTTTCAGTTTTCATTGAAAATAATTACTCTTTATAAAAAACTTCAAGATGAAAAAGAATTTATTATTTCAAAACAACTCTTAAGAAGCGGAACTTCTATTGGAGCTAATATAGAGGAAGCTTTAGCAGGACAAAGCAAAAAAGATTTCATAGCTAAAATGTCTATATCCTCAAAAGAAGCTCGAGAAACAAAATATTGGTTACGTTTACTAAAAGAAAGTGAATTAACTGATATTAACGTAACAGATTTACTTTCTGATATTCATGAATTAATTAGGTTATTAACCGCCATAGTAAAAACATCACAGCAAAGTTTAACTAAAAACTGAACACTTAAAATTAAAAACTAATAAAGTGAGTAACTTTTCACATATAAACGAGCAAAATCAACCTAAAATGGTCAATGTTTCTGATAAAAAAATAACGAAACGTACTGCTGTAGCAAAAGCCACCATGTATTTAGGTGAAGAAATCATTAATCACTTTACCAATGATGATTTGATTACTAAAAAAGGTCCGGTTTTTCAAACAGCAATTATTGCTGGAATTCAAGCGGTAAAAAAGACTTCAGATATTATTCCTATGTGTCACCCGCTATTAATTAACGGAGTGGATATTAATATTAACATCACCGACAAAGAACACGTTGAAGTATTGTGCAAAGTTACTATTGAAGGAAAAACAGGAGTGGAAATGGAAGCCTTAACCGGAGCTTCTGCAACTTGTTTAACCATTTATGATATGTGTAAAGCTATCAGTCAAAAAATGGTGATTCAAGAGATAAAATTACTAGAGAAAACAGGCGGAAAAGCAGATATAAAAAATGAATAAAATTGCAATTATAGGAGCAGGAAAATTAGGTTGTGCCATTGCTGATGGTTTGTTAGAAAGTGGAATAGATCCTAATAATTTAAGTTTAACCCGAAGAAAAATTTCAACATTACAAAAGTATACTGATTTAGGGGTTTTAGTCACCACAGATAATAATGAAGCTGTCAAAAATTCTGAAATAATTATACTTTGTGTAAAACCTCAAAAAACGAAAAGTGTATTACAAGAAATAGCTTCTGATTTAAACAACAAAATAATAATTTCAACCGTAACTGGAATTACCATAACAGAATTAAAAGAGGTTATTAACCTTGAAATTCCTCTCTTTAGAGCTATGCCAAATACAGCTGCTGCTATTAAACAGTCAATGACATGTGTTTCAACTATAAACAGTACAGATACTCAAAAAGAATTAGTTACTTCCATTTTTAAAAACTTGGGGGAAGTAGTGTATATTGAAGACGAGTTGATGGCATCTGCAACTGTATTAGCTGCGAGTGGAATTGCCTTTGCGCTTCGTTACATTAGAGCGTCTATGCAAGGTGGTATTGAAATAGGTTTTAGTTCTGAACTTGCTCAAAAAATAGCCGCACAAACTATTAAAGGCGCTGCAGAACTTATTTTACAACATGGCACACATCCAGAAAGTGAAATTGACAAAGTAACCACACCACAAGGAATTACAATTACCGGATTGAACAAAATGGAACAAGAAGGTTTTAGTTCATCAATTGTTCAAGGAATTTTAGCCTCACAAAACAAAATTGAAAATTTGTAATGAGTCACCAAAAACATACCAACTTAATTAAAAAACACAACGACAATTTTGCTCCGAATGAAATTGCAATTCTCGGAACAAATTGTGGAATTATTACTGATTTAATTCGTCAGGTTTCAGATAAATTATCCAACTATAAATTGGCGTATTTTGATGCTTCTCATGCAAAAGACATTGAAAAAAATATAGTATCTGAATATACTTTTCATCACGAAGGAAATTTACAAATTAACTCTACTTCACCTGTAAATAGCTATGTACAAAGAATTCAATTTTCGCAATATGATTTTGTGTTTATCAATGGAAATCATTACCGCGGAGCAAAACAAATCTTGATTTTAGACGAGGAAAAAGAAGCATCCGTTTTAAAACGTTTAGATCAGTTAGACAGCATTCAATTTGTAGTTAAACTAAAACCACAAACGGAATATTTTTCTTTTTTAACTGAGAAATATCCGCAGATAAAGAATAGTACCTGTTACACAATTGATGAAATTGATAAAATTACCCGACACTTTAAAAATCTTATTGAGGAACATATTGCTCCGGTAAAAGGTTTGGTCTTAACTGGAGGGAAAAGTACCCGAATGGGAAGCGACAAATCGGAATTAAATTACCACGGAAAGCCTCAAAAAATAGTTGCAAAAGAATTGTTGAATGAACATTTAGCAGAAACTTTTTACTCGGTTCAAAACAAATCGGATGATTCAAAAGAAATTCATGATGTGTTTTTAAATCTAGGTCCGTTTGGAGGCATTTGTTCAGCATTTCAAAAAGACCCGAATTCAGCGTGGTTTGTGTTAGCAACCGATTTACCTTTTGTAAATAATGAGTTAATTGAATTATTATTACAAAAAAGGAACCCAAGTAAAGTGGCCACTACGGTAAAAGGAAAAAGTAAAGAGTTTCCAGAGCCGTTAATTACCATTTATGAACCCAAAGCCTACTCTATTTTATTGCAATATTTAGCTCAAGGATATTCATGTCCGCGTAAAATGTTAATTAATTCGGATGTTGAAATTGTAGAAGTTGATGATGATTTGATTAGAAATATCAACACTCAAGAAGAATTTGAGGAAGCAAAAAGAGAAATTACCTCGTCATTACGAGGAGAAACGACGAAGTAATCTTTAAGATTGCTTCACCTAGCCTGTCTTGAGCGACAGTCGAAAGGTTCGCAATGACTAAAAAAATGAAAATCACCAAACAACAACTTTTCAAACGTCAAACTACTTTATCAGAAATTGGTGAAGAAGGACAACAAAGACTGCAAAATGCAAAAGTTTTGATAGTCGGTTGTGGCGGATTAGGTAGTCCGGTTGCAGTGTATTTAGCTTCCAGCGGAGTTGGAGAATTACACTTGGTTGATTTTGATACGGTTGATATTACTAATTTGCATCGTCAAGTTTTTTATTCTTTAGATGATGTTGGCAAACCAAAAGCTGAAGTTTTAACCAATTTCATAAAACAAAGAGCTCCTTTTACAAAAGTTAGCTACACCAACTCTCCTATTAATAAAGAGAATGTTTTAAAACTCATTTCGGATTACGACATTGTTGTGGATGGAACTGACTCACTTCCCACAAAATATTTAGTAAACGATGCTTGTGTTTTAACAAACAAACCTTTAGTTTATGGTTCATTGTACAAGTTTGATGGTTATGTAGCTACATTCAACGCACTACAAAAAGACGGAACCAGAAGTACCAACTTACGAGATGCTTTTCCAACCATGGCAACTGATATTCCTAATTGTTCAGCAACTGGAACGTTAAATGCTATTGTTGGACTTATTGCTACACAACAAGTAAACGAGGTTTTAAAACTCATTACCGAAGTTGGAAAACCTCTAACTAATGAATTGTTGATTTATAATTCCTTACAGAACTCTCAATTAAAAATGAAGTTGAAACCTACAATTTCAAAAAATGAAATTCAGCAAATATTTGAAAAAGAAACGTATTTTGATGTTGGTTGCGAAGTTCAAAACCCGGAGTGGTTAATTTCTCCTGAAGAATTAAAAAATCAACTCCATCAAGTTGAAATTATTTGCGTTTTAGAAAATTTGCAACTCCCTTTTTCTAACTATAAAACCATTCCTACTAAAAATTTGTTGAACTCAGGATTTCATCCAAAAGAAAATACAACATACGTTATGGTTTGTGCACAGGGTATTACAAGTTATCAAGCTACCAAACTTTTAAAAGAAAAATATAAAACTCTAAAAGTTTACAGCTTAATTGGCGGAGTTACTGGTTTTTTAAATTCATAATGATCAATTCCCATTGTTGACCACCCGATTCATACCTTGTTAGTTCTTCAAAACCCACTGCTTTATGCGCATTAGATGACCGGATATTTAAGGCATCAACTTCTGTAATAATTGCGTCATACTTGTCACTAACTTCCTCTGCCATTTTAGTATACAAACCTCTAAAAATTCCTTTCTTTCTATAATTTTTATCAATACATATTTGTCCCATTACCATATAATCAACATTAGTATCTAAAAAACTATCAATTATAGTAAACATAGGAACCAAAACAGGAATCATCTTTTTAAAACTCTTGTGCATGCAAAGTGCATAACCAACAACCTTATCATTACTTACAGCAATAATATGAGGTTGAATGGCATTCATTTTTTTTAAAACACCTAAAGTATGCTCTACCGTAAGGAAACCCTGCTCTTTTTGCTCTTCTTCGGAAATATTTTTTGGTAAATTTTGTTGTTGCAAACTCAGAATTTGCTGTAACTCGGTAATAGTATCGGCTGTTTTATAAGAAATCATTGTGTAAAAGTTTGATTTCTATAAAAATAAAAAAACCTCAGCAAAAAAACTGAGGTTTTGTACCAAAGGTGGGACTGTATCTTCAAAATTGAAAAACCATAATTAATTGATTTTCAATCGTTATATTTTTATTAATATACCCAAATATAGTCTTTTTTGACACAATTTTGACACGTGTTTCGGCTATTTTTAGCATAACTGCTATTTTATTTTATTTTTATTCATTACTTTCTATAATATTTTGTACTCATCGTACTCATAGTAAAATAAAAGAGATAATAATATAATAATCAATAAATTAAGGTGAGTATGTTTTGTGAGTACATTTTGAGTACGATTTTTTGTGAATACATTTTGTACTCAATTTTTGAGTACAAAAAAAGTGACAAATAAATTTGTCACTTAAAACACATGATTATTTCTATCAATTGAAATACATCTTCATTAAGTATATAAAATAAAAATGCCCCGAAGAAAGTCGAGGCTACTTAAATGTTTTCACAACGGAATAATCCTTATTGTGAATTGATTTCAAAATTGTAATTGCAATATACATATTTTAAAATTAATAAGTTACGGTTTACCGCATACATAATAATTTTATTTTCTTTATTTTTAATTCATTAATCTAGTTAGTAGTTATAGTGAACAATTGCTAACCTTCCTCTTATAAAAAAATTAATACAAGTTTATCTTGTGCTATATAATACAAAAAAATAAAATGGCTAAAAAAATTTTAGGCTTAGACCTAGGTACAAATTCTATTGGGTGGGCGTTCATACAGCAAGATTTCAATAAAAAAGAAGGGAAAATAAACGGATTAGGATGTAGAATTATACCAATGTCGCAAGATATTTTGGATAATTTTGGAAAAGGCCAATCACATTCACAAACAGCAGACAGAACAAGTTATAGAGGAGTACGACGTTTGTATCAACGTGATAATTTAAGACGAGAGCGATTACATCGTGTTTTAAATATTCTTGATTTTTTACCCAAGCATTATAAACAAAATATAGATTTTGATAAAAAATTAGGACAATTTAAAAAAGAAGTAAAATTTAACTACCAAAAAAACAAAGAAGGTAAGTTTGATTTCTTATTTATGGATTCGTTTAACGAAATGGTAGATGAATTTAAAATTGCCCAACCACAATTATTTTATAAAAAAGGAAACGGTACAGAAACTAAAATCCCATTAGATTGGACAATTTATTACTTGCGAAAAAAAGCCTTGTCTAAAAAAATAAGTAAGCAAGAATTAGCTTGGATTTTACTCAATTTCAATCAAAAAAGAGGGTATTATCAATTAAGGGGTGAAGAAGAGGATAATCTTGAAGGTAAAACAAAAACCTTTGAAACTTTAAAAATAGATAAAGTTGAAGATTCGGGAGAGACTATAAAAGGTAAAGGAGAAAAACTGTATGATATTTATTTTGACAATGGATGGAAATATGACAAGCAAACTACAACTCCAAAAAATTGGTTAAATAAAACGAAAGAATTTATTGTAACAACTTCTACTTTAAAAAATAATTCTATTAAAAGAACTTTTAAAACAGTAGATTCTGAAAAAGATTGGATTGCCATAAAAAAGAAAACCGAACAAGATGTAAATAAGTCAGGTAAGACTGTTGGCGAATATATTTATGAAACTTTATTAGCAAACCCTACTCAAAAAATTAGAGGAAAACTTATTAAAACAATTGAGCGTAAGTTTTATAAAAAAGAATTACGAGCTATACTTAAAAAACAAATCGAGTTACACTCTGAATTACAAGACCGAAAATTATATAACACCTGTATTCAAAATTTATATTCAAAAAACAAAGCGCATCGTAACAATATAAAAGATAAAGGATTTGACTATCTTTTTTTAGATGATATTATTTTTTATCAACGCCCTTTAAAAAGTAAAAAATCAACAATTGCTATTTGTCAATATGAAACACGAACCTTTTTTAAAGAAAATACCGAAACAGGTAAAAAGGAAAAAACTATAAAAGCGTTAAAAGCTATTCCAAAATCGCATCCGTTGTTTATTGAATTTCGTTTATGGCAGTTTTTACACAACTTAAAAATTTATCATAAACAAGATAAAAATAATATTGATATTACTTCAAAATGTATTCAAAATGAAGAAGAATGGTGCGATTTGTTCGATTTTTTAATTGATAAAAAGGAAATTGAACAAAAGGAAATTATCGACTATTTAATCAAGAAAAACAGATTAGAAAAAAAGTTAAAAGAAGAATATCGTTGGAATTATGTAGAAGATAGAAAAATGCCTATAAATGAAACCAAGGCACAATTTATTTCGTGTTTTAAGAAAGTTGAAGGTTTTGATTTAAGTAGATTGACGATTAGTTTTCAGCTACAACTATGGCATATTATTTATTCCGTAAAAGACAAAAACGAATTTGACGAAGCACTTAAAACTTTTGCTAATAAAAATAACATTGATGAAGCAACTTTTGTAGAACATTTTAAAAAAATTCCATCTTATAAATCGGAATACGGAGCATATTCGGTAAAAGCTATTAAAAAACTATTACCATTATTACGAATAGGACGTTACTGGAATGAAAATGATATTCCAGAAGATGTAAAACATCGAATTAAAAAAATTATTGAACGCATACAGCATTTACAACTTAATGAAGAACAAAAAATTACTGACACCACATTAAAAGAAGCTATTGCTTTGGTAGCAGATGATGAAATTCCTTCGCAATTCATTAAAAGTTTTTTAAAGTTTAAAGATAAAAACCCGTTAAAAGGTTTAAATACCTATCAAGCTTGTTATGCTGTCTATGAGCGACATTCTGAAGTAAGCGAAATTACACAATGGAAAACTTCAGCAGATATTACTGCCTATTTAAAAAAGTTTAAACAGCATAGTTTGCGTAATCCGATAGTAGAGCAAGTTGTAACTGAAACTTTACGAACGGTTAGAGATATTTGGAATTATTATGGTGATGGGGCTACACGTTTTTTCGATGAAATTCATGTAGAATTAGGTAGAGATATGAAAAACTCTGCCGATAAGCGTAAAAAAATAGCCAATAGAAACAGTGAAAATGAACGCACAAATCAGCGAATAAAAGAACTGTTAAAAGAATTAAAATCAGAATATACAAACGAAGATATTCGCCCGTATTCTCCAAGTCATCAAGAAATTTTAAAAATTTATGAAGAAGGTGTTTATCAAAACCCAGAAGTAGCATATAATACCGTGAGCGAAGACGATATTCAAAAAATAAGAAAAAACAATTCGCCTACAAAATCAGAAATTACACGGTACAAATTATGGCTAGAGCAAGGGTATATTTCGCCTTATACAGGAAAAATTATTCCGTTGAGCAGATTATTTTCATCAGAATATCAAATAGAGCATATTATACCGCAATCACGTTATTTTGATGATTCCTTAAATAATAAGGTTATTTGTGAAAGTGAAATAAATCCATTTCCATATAAAGGAAATCAACTTGCTTATAATTTTATTACTTCTCAAGGAGGGACTTTGGTGCAATCTAGCTTTGGAAAAGAACCAATACCAATTTTAAAATTAAAAGAATACGAAGCTCATTGTAGTAAATATTTCAAAAAAAATAGAACTAAACTTAAAAACTTATTGAGTGAAGATATTCCTGAAGGATTTATCGAACGACAAATAAACGACAGTCGTTATATAGCAAAAGTTGTAAAAAGTTTATTAAGCAATATTGTACGAGAAGAAGGAGAACGAGAATCTACTTCTAAAAATTTATTGCCAACACCAGGAGCTGTTACCAATAGGTTAAAGCAAAACTGGGGGCTAAATGACAAGTGGAATGAGCTTATTGCACCACGTTTTAAACGTTTAAATGAAATAACAAATTCTGACCATTTTGGAGAATGGGACGAAAAAATAAACGCTTTTAGAACAAAAGTACCTGATGAAATTGCCAAAAACGGATTTAGTAAAAAGCGTATAGACCATCGTCATCACGCCTTAGATGCTCTGGTTATTGCCTGTACAACTCAAGACCACACAAATTATTTACACGCATTAGAAGCTGAAAAAGAAAATTTTAGTTTACGAGATAAATTACTAATAAAAAGCAAAGAAGGGGATTATACAAAACATTTTCAATTACCGTGGCAAAGTTTTCCTTTTGATGCCAAAAATCAATTAGAAAAAACAATTGTTAGTTTTAAGCAGAATTTACGAGTTATTAATAAAACCAATAATAAAACGTGGCAGTGGAAAAAGCAAAAAGATGGTAATTATAAAAAAGAGTTGGTAAAACAAACTAAAGGGAAAAATTGGGCAATTCGAAAAGCACTACATAAAGAAACGATATCTGGAAGTGTAAAAATTAAAAAAGTAAAAAAAGGATTAAGTAGTTTAACATCTTATATAGAAAAAACAGATTTAATTGTTGATAAGCAAATTAAGCAGAAAATTAAAAGTTTACATACATTATTTGATAAAGATGTAAAGAAGATTAAAAAGCACTTAAAAGATAATCCGTTAGAAATTAATGGAAAAAAAGTAGAAAAAATACAAGTATATGAATGGACAAAAGGAGCAACAGCAACAAGAACTGCTTTATCTGATAGGTTTACAAGAAAACAATTAGAAGCGGTTACCGATAGTGGTATTCGTAAAATTTTAGAAAATCATCTAAAAAATTATATAGATGAAAACGGAAAAGAGCAATTCGATATCGCTTTTAATCCAGAAGGAGTTGAAAAATTAAATAAAAATATAGTTGCACTAAATAATGGCAAAAAACATCAACCAATTTATAAAGTGAGATTGTATGAAGTAGGTAGTAAATTTGCTATTTCTGACAATGAAAACAATCCAAAATCAACCAAATACGTTGAAGCAGCTAAAGGAACAAATTTATTCTTTGCTATTTATTGGAATAAAGAACAGCAAAAACGCATGTATGAAACCATTCCTTTAAATGAAGTAATTCAACACCAAAAAACAGTTACTCATATCCCCAAAAAAGAACGTACGCCAATACAACCAAAAGCTGAGTTAGGGACATTTAAGTTTACATTGTCACCTAACGATTTAGTCTATGTTCCAACAAAAGAAGAAATTGAAAATTCTTCTCAAATAGATTTAAAAACCCCTACCAGAGAACAAATTAACAATATTTATAAAATGGTGAGTAGTTCTGGTAATCAGTGTTTCTTTATTAAAAATGAAGTTGCAAAAGTTATAGCTAACAAGCTTGAATATTCATCTTTAAATAAAATGGAAAAAGACATTCAGGGTATTATGATAAAATCAGTTTGTTGGAAACTTGAAACCGACAGATTAGGAAATATTATAGAAATTATTAAATAAAAAATTAATGCTCATTGTTAAAGATGAGCATTTTTTTTGATTAGAACTTATGTTAAAACGAACGATCTACATAGGTAATTCTACTTACTTAAAACTAAAACAAAATCAATTGGTAGTAGAGTGTGCCGAGACCAAAGAAAAAAAAGGAACAGTACCTATTGAAGATATGGCGTTGTTGCTACTCGACCATCATCAAATTATCATTTCTACCCAATTAATTAACCGATTAATGGGAAATAATGTGGCAATAATTCATTGCGATAATCACCATTTACCAAACGGTTTAATGCTTCCAATGATAGGTCATTCCGAACTTACCGAACGCTGGCGTGAACAATTAAACGCTACTGTTCCATTAAAAAAACAACTGTGGAAACAAACCGTTGCGGTAAAAATTAGTAATCAAAAACAATTATTAAAGAATAATGGTCAACCCACTGAAGCAATGAATTCTTATTTAGAAAAACTAACTTCTGGAGATGAAACTAATATGGAAGGAAAAGCCGCCAACCACTACTGGAAATATATTTTAACCGATTTTCAACGCAAACGTTTTGGTACTGCTCCTAATAATTTTTTAAATTTTGGATATGCAGTTTTACGAAGCATTGTAGCACGTGCTTTGGTAACTAGTGGTTTGTTGCCTGCACAAGGTATTTTTCATAGAAATAAGTATAATCCGTATTGTTTGGCAGATGATATTATGGAGCCTTACAGACCTTTTGTAGATAAATTGGTGTTGTCTTTTATAGAAGAATATCCAATGGAAGAAGAACTTACAAAAACTGCAAAATCATATTTATTAAAAATAGTAACGGAAGATGTTGAAATAGATGGAAAAGTTCGTCCGCTTTTAGTAGCGGTAACCACTACAACAGCAAGTTTATATAAGTGTTTTACAGGAGAACGTAGAACAATTTTATATCCGAAAATAATTTTTTAAAGTGATTTTTACTGAATAACAAAAATGAATCAAAATAGATATAATGCGTATAGAATTATGTGGGTAATAGTACTTTTTGATTTACCAACGGAAACAAAAACTGAGCGGAAAGCAGCAAATCTGTTTCGGAAAAAGTTAATTGATGATGGGTTTACTATGTTTCAATTTTCAATATATATGCGACATTGCCCAAGTAGAGAAAATAGTAAGGTGCATATAAAACGAGTAAAGAGTTTATTACCTAAATATGGTAAAGTTTGTATTTTTGAACTTACTGATAAACAGTTTGGGAATATGGAATTATTTCATGGTAGAAAAGAAATAGAAAAGCCCAAAGCCTCTCAACAGCTGGAATTGTTTTGATTTTTTAATCCTATAAAATGTAAAACCTCCATTAAATAGGAGGCTTTTAAAGATTTACGTTGCGATTGCTCACGTAAAAATACAATTTGAAATCAATTCACAACGCTTTTGCTTAAATTATTATTGATTCCAGTGTTGCGATTGCTCACGTAAAAATACAATTTGAAATCAATTCACAACATTTATAATTAATTGTGCTTCTCGCACTGTGTTGCGATTGCTCACGTAAAAATACAATTTGAAATCAATTCACAACCCAACCGTATACGTTGTACAAAAAGAATTGGTTGCGATTGCTCACGTAAAAATACAATTTGAAATCAATTCACAACAACATCATAACAATTTACTTCATCTTCTTTGTTGCGATTGCTCACGTAAAAATACAATTTGAAATCAATTCACAACACTGAAACGGTACATACGCACGCAAAAAATGTTGCGATTGCTCACGTAAAAATACAATTTGAAATCAATTCACAACTTAATCCTACGACTAACATTTTGCATATCAGTTGCGATTGCTCACGTAAAAATACAATTTGAAATCAATTCACAACACATGGTTTTGTATGGTTATGCGCTCGTTTGTTGCGATTGCTCACGTAAAAATACAATTTGAAATCAATTCACAACTAGTTTTTGATAAGGACAATTTACCGACTGGTTGCGATTGCTCACGTAAAAATACAATTTGAAATCAATTCACAACAGTACTTACGTGAAAAAAGAAAAAAATAATGTTGCGATTGCTCACGTAAAAATACAATTTGAAATCAATTCACAACGTGCTAAATAGCAATAAATGCGTCTTGGTTGTTGCGATTGCTCACGTAAAAATACAATTTGAAATCAATTCACAACGCCTTCTTCATGAAAAAGATGGTTAAACAAGTTGCGATTGCTCACGTAAAAATACAATTTGAAATCAATTCACAACTCCAACACACATCCATTTTTGGTTCAACATGTTGCGATTGCTCACGTAAAAATACAATTTGAAATCAATTCACAACGGACAGGAATCGCTAAAGCGAAGAAGAAGGGTTGCGATTGCTCACGTAAAAATACAATTTGAAATCAATTCACAACTCTCGCATCATCTTCTTTCATTTTCTCTAAGTTGCGATTGCTCACGTAAAAATACAATTTGAAATCAATTCACAACTAATTATGATTTAATTTCGGATTATGGGAAGTTGCGATTGCTCACGTAAAAATACAATTTGAAATCAATTCACAACGAAGTCAGGAGCTTGGTATTCTTATAAAGGGTTGCGATTGCTCACGTAAAAATACAATTTGAAATCAATTCACAACTTAGAGAAGCCGTTTTTTTTAACACAGATGGTTGCGATTGCTCACGTAAAAATACAATTTGAAATCAATTCACAACTATGTAATTAAAAAACAATAACAATGAAAAGTTGCGATTGCTCACGTAAAAATACAATTTGAAATCAATTCACAACTAAAAAACATTATGAGGGTATTAGCAGAGTGTTGCGATTGCTCACGTAAAAATACAATTTGAAATCAATTCACAACTGTTGAGTCAAAATCAACAAATGTTAGCTAGTTGCGATTGCTCACGTAAAAATACAATTTGAAATCAATCAATTAAAAAAGTATTGACCTCGTGAAGCTTCTCCGCGATTGTTTATACCGCTGCTGTGTATCTGGTCAATACTTCAATTAAAAAAATTATAAAAATAAATATTATTACCTATTTTGTTTCTATGCCTTTGTGTAACAAAAGCCTTGAACTACATCGACTTGCAAGGTGACTATTGGCTCTTGCGTAGTTTAAGACGTTTTTTTGTGAACAAGAATTTCTCTTTTCAGACTTTAAAAAAGAAAATCCCTTATTTCGTTACTATCCGCTCCAATTGCGGTAAGTCAGACAAATAAAGGACAATGCAAATATAATGCTTAAAATGCAATTGCGTTTTGCGCTGGTTATCTTTTTTCTAAATTATATTTTGTTGCTTTATTTTATTCTATTTTTACTTATTTTGAGTATAAAAACATACTCAGAGTACATTTTTTGACTCTTCTATTTTTTTGTATTCACTTGCCATACTCAGTTTAATTACCATTAAATCAATTTATTATATCGTTTTTTATACTTGAGTACAAAGAGTATAATTTTTTCCAAAAAGATATTCGTAACAAAACCAAAAGTAGAAATCTACATTTTTACTGTTGCGTTAAAATTGCATTTTTTTGCGTAGTAATTTATGTGTAATCAACTTTTATTTTGACAAATATTTTTATGTTTCATCGTTTTTTGAGTGTTTTTATATTTAAATGAGTACAAAAAATATACTCAGAGTACATTTTATAACCCTCTCTAAATTTTTATACTCACTAGTTCTACTCACCTTAACTGCCATAATATCAATTTGTTATTTTATTTTTTTGAGCTTGAGTACAAAAAGTACGATTTTTCTCAAAAAGATATTCGTAACAAAACTAAAAGTAGAAATCTGCATTTTTTACTGTTGCGTCAAAAGTTGCGTTTCTTTGCGTATATGTTTCAGTCATTTTTAAATCATGGTGTCTTGCTTGATTACGAACTTTAATAGATGGAACACCACTATTTAATAAATCAGTAATTCCTGTATCTTTTAAAGAATACCATTGATATTTTTTTTGCACTTTATAAATATTTCTAAATTTTGTCCATTCATCAGAAATTTTTTTCGGAGGCAATTTTGTTTCTCCTGCTTCAAAATTATTTCTAGAGAATAAATAATCATTCTGTTTTGCGTTTTCTAAATGTTTTTGAAGCAAAGGAAGTAATGCGTTAGGAATTGTAACATTATCAGTTTTCTTATTTTTTGAATTTTCACCAGAAATAGTAATAAACCCTTCTTTTAAATTAACATCGCTTACTTTTAGTTTTGTCAATTCTGTTCTTCTGATAAAACAATAATAAGTGCACATACACAATACATAATAATGGAAGTTTGCGCGTTTCAATTCTTTTAACTTCTCTTTTTCTTTATCACGCAATACTTCACGCAATTTTTGCTGTTGCGGTTTTGGTTTAATCAATTCAGCAGGGTTTTGTTTTATATAACCCTTTGCTCTACACCAAATAAAGAAAGTATTTATAAATTGAAGATAGTTATTATAAGTTCTTGGACTGTATTTTTTTTCTAAGTATAAATAATCTAAAAAAGCATGAACAAAGGTGTTATCAATTTCTAATATAAATTTTACAGTTAGTTTTTTTTCTTTTATAAACTCATTCAGTTTTTTAAGATATGATCTATATCCGTTTAAACTAACTTGACGTTTTATTCCATCCTTAACTTCTTTCTCTTGAACAAGTAAAAAGTTTTCCACACATTCTTCAAAGGATTTGTATTGAACATTTTTTTCTTCATAAAATGGAGGCCAACCGCTTTCTAACTTGCTGTTAATAGCTACCACCATTTTTTTGGCATAGCGTAATCTTTCTGTTTTACTATTGATTTGTGGTACGCGCATTCTAAAACGCTTAAACTCATCCTTTGCAGGGACTTTAGCGTAATAAACAATAATCCAGTCTTTGTTTTGGCGTAGTTCCGCAGGTTTGTAGTCTACAAATATTAACGCGGAAGTAGAATTTTTAAGTTTAGACATTTTTTTTATTTCCCATCAATTTCAACGAATTGAAAGGCAATAATTAAATGACTCAATTTTGACACAGCTTTTCACAGTACAAACCCATAAAAAGCTGTGTTTGTGTTGTTTAAACACATTTAGTACCAAAGGTGGGACTCGAACCCACACGTTCTTGCGAACATCGGATTTTGAATCCGACGTGTCTACCAATTCCACCACTTTGGCATTTTTATTGGAGATGCAAATCTAAATAATTTTTCTTTTAATTCTCTTAAAAAATCACTTTAATACTCATTAAAATAATCATACTTTTGCTGTTAACAACAACACAATCTAAATTTACTTTTTAATGTCTACTAAAACATTATCACCCAAGATCTTTGCTTGCTCACAAAGCACAGAGCTTGCAGAAAAAATAGCAGAAAAATACGGCGTTAAACTTGGAAACGTTAAAACTACACACTTTAGCGATGGCGAATTTCAACCTGCTTTTGAAGAATCTGTAAGAGGAAGACGCGTTTTTATTATTGGTTCTACCTTTCCTTCTTCAGATAATTTAATGGAAATGTTATTAATGTGTGATGCAGCTAAACGTGCCTCTGCGCGCCATATTACAGCGGTTATGCCTTATTTTGGTTGGGCGCGTCAAGATAGAAAAGACAAACCAAGAGTTGCTATTGGCGCAAAATTAGTAGCCAACTTATTACAAGCTGCTGGTGCTACCAGAATCATGACCATGGATTTACATGCGGATCAAATTCAAGGTTTCTTTGAAAAACCGGTAGATCATTTATTCGCTTCAACCATATTTTTACCATATGTAAAAGAGTTGAATTTAGATAATTTAACAGTAGCTTCTCCAGATATGGGAGGTTCAAAAAGAGCGTATGCTTATTCAAAATATTTAGAAAGTGAAGTAGTAATTTGTTACAAGCAACGCAAAAAAGCCAATGTAATTGACCATATGGAATTGATTGGTGATGTAAAAGGTAAAAACGTGATTTTGGTAGATGATATGATCGATACTGGAGGAACGTTAACCAAAGCTGCAGATTTAATGATGGAACGCGGAGCGTTATCCGTTAGAGCAATTTGTACTCACCCTATTTTATCTGGTGATGCGTATGAAAAAATTGAAAATTCTAAATTAACAGAGCTAATTGTTTCAGACACAATTCCTTTAAAAAAGCAAATATCTAAAATAAAAGTTGTATCTTGCGCCGCTTTATTCGCTGATGTGATGCATAAAGTTCAGTCAAATACATCAATTAGCGATCAGTTTTTAATGTAGTTTCGGCTACGACTCAACTACCAAAGTGGTTGGTTGAGATAATATTTTAATTAATAAAAAAGTAATGAAATCAATTACAATCAAAGGATCTCAAAGAGAAAGCGTGGGCAAAAAGTCAACAAAAGCCTTACGTAATGCTGGAAAGGTTCCTTGCGTATTATACGGAGGAGATAAACCTGTACACTTTTCAGCTGAAGAATTAGCGTTCAAGAAATTAGTGTATACTCCAAATGTATATACTGCAAAGATTGACGTTGAAGGAACAACATACAATGCTGTTTTACAAGACATTCAATTTCACCCAGTAAGTGATAAAATTTTACACGTAGATTTTTATCAATTATTTGAAGACAAAGCAATTACTATGGAAATTCCTGTTAAATTAGTAGGAAAATCTAAAGGGGTTGCTATTGGTGGTGCTTTACGTCACAACTTACGTAAACTTAAGGTTAAAGCATTACCCGCTAAATTACCAGATTTTATCAATGCAGATATTACTGAGTTAGAAATTGGTAACAAACTATACGTTACTGCTTTACAGAATGATGAATATACAATCTTACACCCAGATAACACTGTGGTTGCTCAAGTACGTATGTCTCGTAATGCTGCAAAAGCGGCTGCTGATGCTGAAAAGTAATTATACAAAATAAATACTTCAAAAGCGTTACCCTGTGTAACGCTTTTTTTATTTTTGAAAGATGGATTACCTCTTCTTTTTAAAACAACTTTTTAGAAAAAAAACAGAAACGCAACAAGAACTAATGAAAAAATTCTTAATTGTAGGTTTAGGAAATATTGGTGAAAAATATAGTAACACCCGACATAATATAGGTTTTAAAATTGTTGATGCTTTGGTTAAAGAATATAACGAGAGCTTTGAAACCGAAAAATTAGGAGATATTGCTAAATTAAAAGTAAAAGGAAAAACAGTGGTTGTTTTAAAGCCTAATACGTACATGAATTTAAGTGGTAAAGCGGTTAAGTATTGGATGCAAAAAGAAAATATTGCTGTGGAAAACACTTTAATTATTACAGATGATTTGAATATAGATTTTGGAACGATCAGAATCAAATCAAAAGGAAGTGCTGGTGGACACAACGGATTAAAAGACATTCAAGAAAAATTGAATTCAGGCACCTACCCAAGATTTCGTTTCGGCGTGGGATCAGATTATCGAAAAGGTGCTCAGGTAGATTTTGTGTTGGGTGAATGGGATAAAGAAGAAGAAAGCGCACTAATTGAACGCGTTCCTACCTCTGTTAAAGCCATTGAATCTTTTATCAATGCAGGTTTAGCAAACACCATGAATGAATTTAACGGGAAGTAAAGTTACTTCTATTTTATTCCAAGAATTTTATTAAAACTTCTTAATTCACAACGATAAAACTCACAAATTCTTTCTTTTAATTTTCTCATTAATAAATATTTTGATACTTATTAGTAGCCTAAAAGATAAATTTGTTACATATTAATTATCTGAAGCATACCACTCTGCAAAACTGGTATCGGTTTCTTGAAGTTTGATGGAGTGTAATTGGATATGTTGTGGTAAACGGTTTTTAATTTTTTCAGCAAAATCAATCACCATCATCTCACTGGTAGGTTGATAATCAACCAGAATTACATGATGTCCTCTATCTTTCAATTCTTTGGCTAACTCAATATGAGGTGTATTTTTATTGAACACCGTAGCGTGGTCAAATACATCAACTATTTCTTCTTTTACTATCTTCTTTAAATCACCAAAATCAATTACCATTCCATACTTCACGTTTGAAGTATCAGAAATAGGCTGTCCAATCACAGTTACCGATAGTTTGTAACTGTGTCCGTGTACATTTTTACACTTACCGTCGTAACCGTAAAGTGCATGACCAGTTTCAAAATTGAATTGTTTTGTGATGCGTATTTTACTCATTATCTTTTAAACTTCTTATTGTTTCTATATTTATTAAAAAAATAAATAACTGCTACTAATAACGCTAAAACAGCGAAAAAAGAATTTCCCATTTTATTAACTTTTTAATTATTCGCCGAAAGTACGAATTTGTTTGAGAACTTTAGTAACTCCCCTAACTAACAACAACAAAAAAAAGATTGCTAAAACTCCAGAAATTATAGGATTGTGGGCTATCCATATTCCTGTTTCAAAACCTGCTTTGTAAGCCTTTGAATCTTCTATATTTTGTACTAATAACATTTTCATAATAATTTTTCAAAGCATACACTATCTTTAACTCCTGTGTATTGCCCATAATTTTCTATAACTTTATAATCATTCTTTTTGTAAAGCCCGATAGCTTCTACTTGTCGAATCCCCGTTTCTAAAACAGCTCTTTTATACGACAATTCTATCGCCCATTTTTCTAATTCTGCCAATATTAAAGAAGCTATTCCTTTTCCTCTGGCTTCTATTGTAGTAAACATTCGTTTTACCTCAACTGTAAATCCATCGTATTGTTTAATAGCACCACAACCAACAGGTTTATCATCAAGATAGGCAACAATTACATGTTTGATTGTATCAAGTTTATTGAACTGATCATAAAAAGCATGATCTTCTCCATCAGAAACAGCAAGAAATTGGTCTAACTTCTTCACCAATGTTACAAAATCTTTGTTATTAGAATTTGTTCGGATTAATTGTATCACTATTTAAATTTTTCTAATGCGTTTTTGGTAAATTCAGAAAGCACTAATTTTCCTGAAGTTTCAGCTCTTTCAATTAATAGTTTTTCCCAATGTTCCGTTCCTAACCACAATGCTTTTTTCATTTCATGCAATGCTTCAGGGTTGTATGAAGCTAATTTCTCGGCTAAAATTTCAACTTCCTTATCTAGTTCTGTAATATTTTCAAAAACTCGTGCATACAATCCTTTTTCTTTTGCCCAATACGCATTTTTCCAACTGGTAGCATCTAAGGTTAATTCTGCTAAACCACTCACTCCAACTTTACGCTCAACAGCAGGTGCAATTACAAACGGACCAATACCAATGGTTAATTCTGACAACTTAATGGAAGCTGCTTCGGTTGCTAACACATAATCGCAAGCCGCTGCTAATCCAACACCTCCACCTACTATTTTTCCTTGCACACGCCCAATGATCAGTTTAGAGCATCTACGCATAGCGTTAATCACATTGGCAAACCCTGAAAAGAATGCTTTTCCGTCTTCTAAATTATCAATAGCTACCAATTCATCAAAAGAAGCTCCAGCACAAAATGCACGCTCACCTTCTGATTTTAGAACTATTACAGAAACCGCATCGTTCACTGAAAGTTTATCAAACTCTTTAGCTAATCGATCTAACAATTCACTTGGAAACGAATTACTTGCCGGATGACCAAATTCTATCGTTGCTATGTTGTTTTCAAATTGAGTATATAAGCTTCCGTTAGGTCTGGTTGTAGTCATGAAATTGGGTTTTTATCAAAATTACGTTTTTTGAGCAAGCGGTAAAAACTTTCTTCGGAATTTAAAGATCAACGGAATTCCTCTTATAATGATCCATGCAAAAAAAGCAATCCATATAGCGGAGAGTTGATACCCTAATGTATCAAACAATAACAAAACCGGGATAAAGACCACAAAAGTTGCTATTAACAACAAGTTTCTTAAAAATTTCATTTCTCCTAACCCTTTGAAAATTCCATCATAAATAAAAGAGACAGCACAAAAAGGTTGCATAAGAAGGATAATCCAAAAAACTTGATCAAAGGCTTGTAACACTTCGGTTTCTTGTGTAAAAATTCTTCCAATAGCTTCATAAAACACAAATCCAACCAGAGCCATAAAAACACCCATCACTATTCCATAAATTATAAGTTGGTTTCCAAGTTTTAACAAAGTGCTATACTCTTTTCCTCCTAAAAATTTACCTGCTAAGATATTTCCTGCGGAAGAATATCCATCAATCATAAAAGCACCTATCAACCATAAGTTTATACCAATGGTATAGGCCGCTATATATTCTTTTCCATAGGAAGTTGCGTATGATGTAGCAAAGTACAAGGCTGAATTCAAAGCTAGAGTTCTTATAAACAGATTTAACACCATGCTCACAAAACGCGGAATTTCCTTATTAAATGGCAATTGAAATTTAAGAGAAATGGCTGTTTTCCTAAGCAGTAAATACACAGCAATTAAAGCCATAACTACCTGCGCAATAACACTTGCATACGCCGCTCCTTCAATATTCATTGCAGGAATAAAACCTTCAACTCCATAAACTAGAATAACATCAAAAATTATATTGATAAACGTTCCTATAATGGCTATAATCATAGGGTAAAACGTGTTTTGCAAACCTCTAAACGTTCCAAAAACTGCAATGGTGAATAATGTAAACGGAAAACCAAAAGCTCTAATTTTATAATACACTACTGAATATTCTAAAATCAATCCTTCAGCATTATACAATTGAAAAATTGCTTTAGCAAACGGATAGGTTAACCCTAAAATGATAAAACTGGCAGAAACAATAATTAGAATTGCTTGTGCGGGTAAATTTTTAACTTCTTCTAATTTTCCTGCTCCTAAATATTGCGAAACAATTGCTGATATTCCGCTACGAGTTTGCCCAAATACCCAAATTAACATCGATAAAAATGCACCAACAATACCAATTGCTCCTAAACTTTCAGTAGCATTTTGATCGATATTCCCCACAATAGCTAAATCGGTTGTGGAAAGTAGTGGTTCTGCAACCCCAGAAATTAACGCAGGAATTGCCAACTTGTTAATATGTTTAAAACTAATATCCATATAGTTAGCAAATTTGCTAATTTTACCAAACCTAGCCTAATCATTCTTATTAACTTTTATTTAATAAGAAATTAAAATAATCATAGTATTTTTGGGTGTTTTTTTAATCCCTCATTCTATAAAAAAAATTGTAAATTTTTATTAAGTATGGAAGACATCATTTCTGAGATAGAAAACGATCAAGAATATTTAGACTTACAAAAGGAATTAGTTTTATTACAAAAGTGGATTATTAAAAATGATAAACGTTTACTACTTATTTTTGAAGGTAGAGATAGTGCCGGAAAAACAGGTACCGTAAAAAGGTTTACTCAATATATAAATCCAAAACATTACAAAGTAATAGCATTAGAAAAACCTACCGATGTTGAACAAAAACAATGGTATTTTCAACGTTACTTACATCACTTACCAGATGCTGGAGAAATTACTCTTTTTGACAGGAGTTGGTATAATCGTGCTTTAGTAGAGCCTGTTATGGGTTTTTGTACAGATGAGCAATATCATCTTTTTATGAATCAAGTTAATGATGTTGAAAAAATGTTAGTTGATGACGGTATTCATATTATAAAATTTTGGTTTACTATAGATAAAGAAGAACAAAAAGAGCGTTTAGATGAACGTAGCTCAAGTCTTCTTACAAGCTGGAAGATAAGTCCGGTTGACTTAAAAGCACAAGCAAAATGGGAAGAATATACCCAATATAAAAAAAAGATGTTTAGCGTTACCGGAACAAAAAAAGCTCCTTGGATTGTTATTGAAGGAAATCATAAAAAAAGTGCTCGTTTAGAAGCTATGCGTTACGTTTTAAATCTTTTTGATTATGATGAAAAAGGTGTTACAGGCGTTTCTTTAACCCCTGATAAAGACATTTATAAAATTGTTTCTAGTTAGTTTATTAATATCCTGTTCATTTAACAAGTTTCGTCAAGTTTAGTAGAATTAACATTTTATTTGTCCACTATTTTCAATAATAACTTCTGAGAACAACTCCTAAATCCTCCATTAAATTATCCAACTCAAATGTCATTTTTTTTATTTCTTCTTTACTTTCAGTTAAATTTTGAGAAAATAAACACTTAGCCATTTGTTCAATCAACTTCTTTAATTTCTCTCTTAATTCATTATTATCAACCCTTTCAATCATAAATGACAATTCACGAAATGAGTCAGCTAAACTATTATCTAACTCTGTACTTAAATCTGCATGATTCCACTTATTAGTCTCTTTAAAATAACTTAAATCTTCAATATGTGCTTTACCAATTAACCTCATGTTTTTAGAGATTTTTTCTTGAATTTTTAAAAGATTATCTCTCTGAAACTCTCGAAAAAGTTCTCTCCTTCTATTTAATTCCAAATTAGACTGAATCCTATTTGAATTTTTATTATTTATAAATGTGGTCAAAATACTAGTTGATGCTCCTAAAATTGCCCCTATAAAACCCCAAACTTCTGGATTCATACTTTATTCGGTTTATAAATTAATTTTACACTACTTCTTCACCAACATTCGTTTAATTTCATTCAATTTCATCAATGCTTCAATAGGTGTTAGTGTATCAATATTGGTAGATAAAATCTCTTCTCGAATATCTTCTAATAACGGGTCATCTAACTGAAAAAAGCTCATTTGCATTTCTTGATGCTGTGTGTCTTTCAAAACTTCTTTCACTTCTTTATGCGAATGCGATGCTTCTAACTCCTTCAAAATTTTATTAGCTCTATGAATTACCATACTTGGCATTCCTGCTAATTTAGCCACATGAATTCCGAAGCTATGATTACTACCACCACTGACTAATTTTCTCAAGAAAATAATACTATCGTCCAACTCTTTTACCGAAACGTTGAAGTTTTTAATACGTTCAAAGGTTGAGGTCATTTCATTCAACTCATGGTAATGCGTAGCAAATAAGGTTTTTGCTTTTGCTGGGTGTTCGTGTAAATATTCTGCAATAGCCCAAGCGATGGAAATTCCGTCATAGGTAGAAGTTCCGCGTCCGATTTCATCTAGCAACACTAAACTTCTGTCAGAAATATTATTCAAAATAGAAGCTGTTTCATTCATTTCTACCATAAACGTAGATTCTCCCATCGAAATATTGTCACTAGCACCAACACGCGTAAAAATCTTATCAACAATACCAATGCGAGCGTTTTGAGCAGGAACATAACTTCCCATTTGTGCTAACAAAACTATTAAAGCAGTTTGACGCAAAATGGCCGATTTACCCGACATATTCGGACCCGTAATCATGATTATTTGTTGCTGATTATTATTCAACACAACATCATTGGCAATATATTCTTCTCCTATCGGAAGTTGCTTTTCAATTACAGGGTGACGTCCATTTTTAATTTCAAGATCGGTGCTTTTATCAATTATTGGACGCACATAATCATGTGCCATAGCCAATTCCGCAAATGACAATAAACAATCAACCTTAGCAATAATTTGAGCATTTTGTTGCACTTGGTGTACAAAACCAATGATATACTGAACCAATTTGCCAAAAACCTCCACTTCTAATACCTGAATTTTCTCTTCAGCGCCTAAAATTTTGGTTTCGTATTCTTTTAATTCTTCAGTAATATATCGTTCTGCATTGACCAACGTCTGCTTGCGAATCCACTCTTCCGGAACTTTATCTTTATGCGTGTTTCGTACTTCAATATAGTATCCAAAAACGTTGTTAAAGGCTATTTTTAAACTCGGAATTCCGGTTCTTTCGGTTTCTCGAGCCAACATATTATCTAAATATTCCTTTCCGGAATTAGCAATGCTTCTCAATTCATCCAATTCAACTGAAACTCCATCAGCAATCGCATTTCCTTTATTTATGTTTACCGGAGCATCCTCAAATAACGTTTGGTTGATTTTCTCAATTAAAACCTCACAGGTATGAATTTGATTTCCTAATTCTTTAACGGCAGCATTTTTACTTTTTTCTGCGGAAGTTTTTATGGGTAAAATTGCTTTTAGTGAGTTTTTTAATAGCACCACTTCACGCGGAGAAACTTTTCCGGTAGCAACTTTTGAAATCAAACGTTCAATGTCAGAAACTTGTTTTAACTGATATGAAACTGTTTCGAAAAAATCTTCATTATCAATTAAAAACTTTACCAATTCATGTCGTTGCTGAATTTGCTCAATATCTTTTAACGGCAAAGCCAACCAACGTTTTAACAAACGCCCTCCCATTGGCGAAATGGTTTTGTCAATGACATCTAACAACGAAACTGAGTTTACCGAATTTCCTCCATACAGCTCCAAATTCTTTACCGTAAATCGATCCATCCACACATAATTATCTTCAGCAATTCTGCTAATTTGTTGGATGTGTTCCAATTTGTTATGCTGAGTTTCCGACAGATAATACAGCACTGCACCACCCGCTACAATACCGTGTTCTAATTCTTCAACTCCAAAACCTTTTAGGTTTTTTACTTTAAAATGGTTGATAAGGTTTTCATAACCATAATCTTTTTGAAAAACCCAATCGTCTAAATAAAAAGTGTGGAAACGATTGGTAAACAGCTCTAAAAACTGCTGTTTGTATTTTTTCTCTACCAACACTTCACTCGGCGCAAAGTTTTGCAAGAGCTTATCTATGTATTCTTCATTTCCCTGAGCCACTAAAAACTCTCCGGTAGAAACATCTAAAAATGAAATTCCGAGTGCTTTTTTACCAAAATGAACGGCCGCTAAAAAGTTATTAGACTTTGAGTTCAGCACCTCATCATTCAAAGCCACCCCGGGCGTAACCAATTCTGTAACACCACGTTTTACAATGGTTTTAGTCATTTTCGGATCTTCCAGCTGATCACAAATTGCTACTCGATGCCCCGCTTTTACTAACTTAGGTAAGTACGTATTTAACGAGTGATGCGGAAAACCAGCCAACGCAGTTTCGCTTTCACTACCATTGCCCCTTTTAGTTAACACAATTCCTAAAACATCGGCTGCTTTAATAGCATCTTCACCAAAGGTTTCGTAAAAATCACCCACTCGAAACAGCAACATCGCATCAGGATATTTTGCTTTGATTCCGTTGTATTGTTGCATCAGTGGAGTTACCTTTTTTGCCTTTGTTTTTGCCAAGTTTATGGATTTTTTAAGTTAGTTTTGCGAAGATATGAAAAGTGTTATGGTTGTTAAATAATTCATTTAATTATTTGATGAACAGATTGCTTCCTTTTAGTCGCAATGACGTGAAAAATTAGTCATTACGAGGAAGTATGACGAAGTAATCTTACCATAATTATTTAAAGACTACTCAAACATGAGAAAACTAAAAAACAGCGAATTAGGAAGATTAAGTGTTGATGAGTTTAAGCAAACCGAAAAAACACCGTTACTTGTGGTGTTAGATAATGTACGAAGCTTAAACAATGTAGGCTCGGTTTTTAGAACTTCAGATGCTTTTTTAATTGAAAAAATTTATCTCTGCGGAATTACCGCTACTCCCCCCAATAAAGAAATTCATAAAACCGCTTTAGGCGCTACCGAATCGGTGGATTGGGAATATGTTGAAGACACGTTGACTTTGGTTGAAAAACTAAAAAAAGAGAACGTAAAAGTACTTTCTATTGAGCAGGCTGAAAATTCAACAATGCTAAATGAGTTTGAGCCTAAAGAAAACCAAACATACGCTGTGGTTTTTGGTAATGAAGTTAAAGGTGTGCAACAATCCGTGGTTTCTGCTTCGGATAGCTGTATTGAAATACCGCAATTAGGCACCAAACATTCCTTAAATATTTCCGTGAGTTGTGGTGTGGTATTATGGGATTTGTTTGCTAAAATGAGAAAATAAAAAATTGTCATTACAAGAGAGAGGAACAAACGAAGTAATCTCTTTATTGAAAACTTATAAAAAGCAGATTGCTTCGCTATGCTCGCAATGACGTAAAAAAAATATAATTCTTGAAAAATAAAAACACTCTAAATAATCGTCTTTACGAGGAGTGAAACGACGAAGTAATCTCTTTATTAAAAACCCCAAATCTAAAGATTGCTTCATTTCATTCGCAA
The DNA here is from genome assembly GCF_034043975.1 of Tenacibaculum sp. IB213877. NCBI lineage: Bacteria > Pseudomonadati > Bacteroidota > Flavobacteriia > Flavobacteriales > Flavobacteriaceae > Tenacibaculum > Tenacibaculum sp. IB213877. Next base: position 71,834 of record NZ_JAXCHH010000005.1, read on the forward strand.
TGGCTAGTATTATTAAATACCATCACAAAATTTAAAAAGTAATGTTAAAATATTTTGTGTTACCAAGTAAAAACGTACTTTTAGGAAAAATATAATTTATTAATCCTAAATTTTGTGAAAATGGAAAATACATACACATTTGAAGAATTAGCAATGGTTTTAAGCCCTGACGGGGTAGATGACAACACTGGTGGATCTGGTGGTGGTGATGGAGGTACTGATGGTGGTGATAAAAACTAGCAGCTTCTATACAAACTAATAATTAAAACCATTACTTTTGAAAAGTGATGGTTTTTTTATACAATAAAAATGTCTAAACTATTTTTTTTGTTCCTTTTTTATTCTACTATTCTTTTTTCTCAAAAAAAAGACTTACCTCTTAATATATTTAAAAAAGAGCTGATAGAATCTGGTAGGCAAGCTTATTTTGCAAAAGATTTAGTCACATTACAACACATTACTACCAAAGTTGATTCTTTGCATAAAAAAACAAAAGATTCAATTTTATTAGCCAAATACTATCATTTTAAAGCTTTACAAGCTAAACTAACTTATACCAATGATAGTGCTTTTTATTATTATCATTTATCCAAAAATATTTCTAAAAAATTAGATGATTCTCTAGCTGTAGGCAGGAGATTGTTAAGCCTTGGTATTTTACAACGTGAAGCTAAAGATTATTTGGGAAGTGAAATTAGTTTTATAGAAGCCTTAGAATATTTAGAGCCTATAAATACAACTGTATATCTAGAAAGAGTATATAATAATTTAGGGCTTATTTCTGAAGAATTAAACCAAGAAAATGACGCTATTAAATATTATAATAAGACCCTTAACATTAATAAAATAACAAAAGATCAACGTAATTTTTTATTTGCAATCAACAATTTAGGTTTGTTATACCAGAAAAAAATTGAACATAACAAGGCAATAGATTATTTTGAAAAGGGATTAGCTTTTGATAACATCCAAGAAAAATATTCTGATCAATATGCTTTACTATTGGAAAATCTAGTTTTTAGTAAATTCTCATTGGATAATACCACAAAAATCATACAGCAGTACAATAAAGTTTTAGATATAAAAAAATCCTTAAATGATTTAAAAGGGGTTAGTACAACACATATTAATATTTCTAATTACTACAAAGATTTAAACCAAAATAAAAAAGCATTATTTCATGCTAAAGAAGCTTTACAATACGCTAAGCAAACCCATAACAACAAACGTTGGCTAGGTGCTCTAGAATTACTTTCATGGCTAACAACAGGAAAAGAATCCAATCAATACTTACAGGAATATATTCAATTAAACGATAGCTTAGTGCAACACGAACGTAGTTTAAAAAATCAGTTTGCTAAAATTAGGTATGAGACCGATAAAAAAGAAAAAGAAAATACTTTATTAAAAACCGAAAACGAAAAAAAACAAGCTGAAATATCGTTTCATAAACAACAAACTACTATTGGTTGGTTATTTGCTATTGCTAGTTTATTGGCGTTGGGGTTAAGTATCTCTTTCTTTATATTAAGACGTAGAAAATTAGTGTATAATGCTCAGTTACAAAAAGAAGAGGCTAGAGAAAATGAAAGACAACAAATAGCAAAATCACTACACGATGAGGTTGCCGGAGATTTGCGTTTATTACATCAACGGTTAGAGAAATCGCAATTATTTGAAGAGGCTCAAAAACTAGAAAATGTAAAAGATAATGTACGTAATTTATCACATCAATTAAGTAGCATCAGTTTTGATAAGGTTTCTTTTAATGATCAAATCATCAACTTGGTAAGTGATTATTTTTCTCCAAACCTTAAAATTAAAGTAACTGGCCTAAAAGGTATAGAATGGTCAGAAATTAATAATTCTATAAAAAGATTACTGTTTTTAAGTGTAAGAGAAAGCATTCAAAACAGTCAAAAACATGCGCAAGCCACTCAAATAACTATAAATTTTTCAGTACATAAAAAATCTGTATTTTTGGAGATAACTGATAACGGAGTTGGTTTTGACACTTCTGTTAAAAAACAAGGGATTGGTCTACATAACATTCAAGAGCGTGTAGAGCAATTAAAAGGAAAGTTTTTTATAATGAGTGAAGTGGGTAATGGAACCAAAACACAAATTCAAATCCCTTTAAATGGCTGAAAAAATTAAAATATTGTTGGTAGATGATCATCAATTAATAATTGAAGGAATTTTATCTGCACTTAAAAGCATTGACGGTTTAGATATTGAAACTACCAATTCTTGCGATGACGCTTTTAGCAAGATAAAAACTAGTGTTCAAGACAATCCTTTTCAAATACTTTTTACCGATTTAAGTTTTGATAATGCTACGTCTAATTCGAAACTAGATGGTGGAGAAGCCTTAATAAAAGCCTTACAAGAAGAAAATATTGATGTTAAAATTGGGGTAATTACAGGTCATTCAGAAACTAACAGGGTTTTTAATGTAATTCATAATTTAAATCCTTCTGCTTATTTATTAAAAGGAAATTGTAATACAACTGAGTTAAATTTTGCTATTCAAAAAATGTTAGCTAGTGAAGTGTATTATACGCATGATATTCATCAAAAACTTTTAAAAAGAGCATTGGTTGAAATCCAAATGGATGAAGTGGCTATTCAAATTTTAAAAGAATTACCTAAACACCCAAAAATTGGTAATTTAGAAGGAATTATAAAAAAAGAAGATGGTAGTTTAGTTAAAATACGCTCTATAGAAAACAAATTAGCTAAGCTTCGTACCGATTTGCAAGCCAATAATAATACCGATTTGGTACTAAAAGCTAAAGAGTTAGGTGTGTTAGATTAATTCTTTTACGGAAATCCACATTTTTATTTGCGGTTTTTACATTTTATAATCATAAACTTACTCATACTTTTGACCCGAGTTGTTAACTAACTCATGTGGGAAAAAGTTAAAAGAATTAGAAAGCAAAAAGCCTTTAAACAATGTTTAAAGGCTTTTTTGTTGTTGATTACCAACTTCTTAAATTTTCATTTCTGCGGAAATCCACATTTTTAATTACGGATATCCCTTTTTCAAAACCGTTTTGCTGTATTACTTTTGACTTATCGTTTTCAATAACGATGGGGATTAAATATTTTTGGGGATAGAACACCTTCTAGTTACTTCTAGCTAGAAGGTTTCTTATTTTATATAAGATATTTTAACGGGTAATCTACGGAAATCCACATTTTTAATTACGGATATTTCCTTTCAAAAATTATATGACTATACTACTTTTGACCTATCGTTTTCAATAACGATGGGGATTAAATATTTTTGGGGATAGAAAACCTTCTAGTTACTCTAAACTAGAAGGTTTCTTTTTGCTTTTTATTAAATAATCTTTGCGGAAAATTACTTTTTATCTTACGGTTTTCCCCTTTCTAAAAGCTTATTCAATATTTAAATTTGCTATGTGTTTATGAAACACAAAGGGGATTATTAATTTTTTAAAATTTAAAATTATGGGGATTTTAATTAAAAAAACTAGCACTGCTTTAAATGGTTTAATTTCTGTGCTTACCGAGTGTGGTAAGGCAGCAGGTTATGCTATAAAGCACTAGCAAAAACAATCAAGGGGTAAAACCTTCCTGAGAAATTCTCAGGAAGGTTTTTTTATTTCCGTAACTTTAGTAACTTGTCTTCTTTAATTTGGTTACATGAGTACATATATTCTAGCCTTAGACCAAGGAACAACCAGTTCTCGTTCAGTAATAGTTAATGAAAAAGGAGAAATTGTTGCTATGGCACAACAAGAATTTGAACAAATTTTTCCACATTCAGGTTGGGTAGAACATAATCCTTCAGAAATTTTAAAAACCCAGTTAGCAACTTTAAAAGAAGTTATTGCCAAAGCAAACATCACACCTCAACAAATTGCAGGAATCGGAATTACCAACCAACGAGAAACTACCGTTGTGTGGAACAAAAACACAGGAAAACCTATTTATAACGCTATTGTTTGGCAAGACAAACGTACCGCAAATATTTGTGAATCTTTAAAACAAAAAGGGCTTGAAGATCATGTAAGAACTACAACCGGACTGGTGATTGACTCGTACTTTTCTGCCACCAAAATCAACTGGATTTTAAACAATGTGGATGGGGCTAAAGAGGAAGCTGAAAAAGGAAATTTGCTTTTCGGAACTATCGATACTTGGTTGCTTTGGAACTTAACTAACGGAAAAGTGCATGCTACTGATTATAGCAACGCTTCGCGTACTATGTTGTTTGATATTAAAAATTTATGTTGGGATGAAAAACTGTTAGCAGAGCTCAACATTCCTAAAGCTATGTTACCCGAAGTAAAACCTTCTTCTCATCATTTTGGAGACTATGAATTGGATGGAATTAAAATTCCGATTGCAGGAATTGCAGGTGATCAACAAGCTGCGTTATTCGGGCAAGCTTGTTTTAAAAAAGGAGAAGCTAAAAACACCTACGGAACGGGTTGTTTTATGCTGATGAATACCGGTGAAAATTTAGAATATTCAAAAAACGGTTTGCTTACTACCATTGCTTGGGGGATTAACAACAAAGTATATTATGCACTTGAAGGAAGCGTTTTTGTGGCGGGTGCTGCTATTCAGTGGTTGCGAGATGGATTGCAGATAATCAACAATTCAAAAGAAAGTGAGGTGTTTGCAAAAATGGTAGAAGGAGAAAACCCAGTATATGTGGTTCCTGCTTTTGCAGGTTTAGGCGCTCCTTATTGGGATATGTATGCGCGTGGTGCTATTTTTGGCTTAACGCGTGACACCGGTAAAAACCATTTGATAAAAGCCACATTAGATTCTTTAGCCTACCAAACCAAAGACGTGTTAGACGTAATGCAAAAAGATAGTGAAGTACAATTAACTTCGTTAAAAGTTGATGGAGGTGCTTGTGCTAATAATCTATTAATGCAGTTTCAGGCAGATATTTTAAATACCAATGTAGAGCGACCAAAAGTGGTAGAAACCACCGTTATGGGAGCCTCTTTTTTAGCGGGCATTTGTGTCGGTTTATGGAAACAGGAAGATATTGTTACAGACAGAGCTATTGATAAGGTATTTAGTCCTACTTTTTCTACTGAAAAAAGAGAACGTTTGTATAAAAAATGGCAAAAAGCAGTGGAAAGAACTAAAAATTGGATTGATTAAACATTTGTCAGTTCGAGTGTTTTCTAAGAATGAAGAAAAAGTATCCATAACTAAACATCTCAACACAAATTTTACGTTTGCAACTGTAAAATTCACTCGATGTGACAACAATTAAATTTAAAAACTATGGCTAAATTCTACAATAAAATAACCCCTAGAATTCAAAAGTTCATTGAAGCTCAAAAAATATTTTTTGTAGCAACTGCTCCTGTTGAAGGGAGAATAAACCTTTCCCCCAAAGGAATGGATAGTTTACGTGTTATTGAAGAAAATAGAATTATTTGGTTAAATGTTACCGGAAGTGGAAATGAAACTGCTGCTCATGTACATCAAAATGAAAGAATAACCATAATGATGTGTGCTTTTGAAGGCGCACCTAATATTTTGCGTATTTACGGAAAAGCTAGAGAAATAAAACCAAACGATAAAAACTGGGAAGAATTAGCTTCGTTATTGCCTGAAATTCCCGGAGCTAGACAAATTTTTGATGTAACGGTAGAAAGCGCGCAAACTTCCTGCGGAATGTCTATACCGTTTTACGAATACAAAGGAGAACGAGAAGACCTCAACGAATGGGCACTAAAAAAGGAAAAAAATGGAATTAAACAATATTGGAAAGATAAAAACCAAACCAGTATTGATGGGTTAGAAACAAATATTAAAAATTAACAAATGTTTATGTCAATATCCAGTGAAAGAATAGAATTATTAAATAATCTAATAACACCAATTATAGGGCTTTTAGGTGTTCTTATTGGTGTTGTTATTTCAAATTTTGTTAGTTGGAAATTAAAGTCTAAAGAAAGTAGGTTAAAAATTTTAGAGAAAATTTTTGATAAACGATTAAAAGCACATGAGGAGTTTCTCGAAATTCCTAAGCTTTTGAGAACAACAACTTCTAGCCAAGAAACTGATGAGAATAATTACTTTATCACTTACCCTTTAATTTTAAATTCAAAAGAAACATTTGAAAATTTTTTATTAAAGTTTTATGACTCAACGAATTTTCGCTCGCATTGGTTTGAAAAAGATCTTAGAAAAGAAGCTTTTTTTGCACAAGATTATCTTCAGAATGTTAAGAAAAGGATAAATGATATTCCTGATGAAAACTGCAAAGAATTAGGTAAGATTATCAAAGCTGATTTAAAAGAAATTGCTGATATCTTAGAAGAAAAAATTTTAGACTTCCTATTAATTGATATTCATAAAATAAATATTAATTCCAAAAATAGAGAGTTTGAATATTCAAATGAATTAAAAAGCAAACGTCTAAAAAAAACTCAGCTTTTACAAAAGTGGTATGAAATAGAAAAACTTAAAACAAAATAATGTTTACTTAAACGCATTCAATCCTGTAATATCCAAACCTGTAATTAGTAAGTGAACATCATGTGTTCCTTCATAAGTAATTACACTTTCAAGGTTCATAGCATGTCGCATAATAGAATATTCACCAGAAATTCCCATAGCGCCTAATATTTGACGTGCTTCTCTAGCGGTGTTCAAAGCCATTGCTACATTGTTTCTTTTCGCCATAGAAATTTGTGCTGAGGTCGCCTTACCTTCGTTTTTCAATGTTCCTAATCTCCATGCTAATAATTGTGCTTTAGTGATTTCGGTGATCATTTCAGCTAGTTTTTTCTGTTGCAACTGAAACTGTCCAATCGGTTTACCAAATTGTATTCGTTCTTTTGCATAACGAAGTGCCGTATCGTAACAATCCATAGCAGCTCCAATGGCTCCCCAAGCAATTCCGTAGCGCGCAGAATCTAAACACAATAATGGTGCACCTAACCCCGATTTACCAGGTAATAAATTCTCTTTCGGAACTTTAACATTATTAAAAATCAACTCTCCTGTAATGGATGCTCGCAACGACCATTTATTTTTGGTTTCTGGAGTAGAAAAACCTTCCATTCCTCTTTCAACAAGTAAACCATGAATACGCCCTTCTTCATTTTTTGCCCAAACCACAGCTACATCACAAATTGGTGAGTTAGAAATCCACATTTTTGCTCCGTTTAGCAAATAATGGTCACCCATATCTTTAAACTTGGTTTCCATACTGCCAGGGTTGCTTCCGTGGTTCGGTTCTGTCAATCCAAAGCTGCCAATCCATTCTCCTGAAGCTAATTTGGGTAAGTATTTTTTACGCTGTGCTTCGCTTCCGTAGTTATAAATTGGCCCCATTACCAAAGACGATTGTACCGATGCTGTCGATCGGATTCCGCTATCGCCTCTTTCCAACTCCTGCATGATCAATCCGTAGGAAATTTGATCTAATCCTGCTCCACCATATTCCGTAGGAATATATGCTCCAAAAGCTCCAACTTCTGCCAAACCATTTACTAAAACTTTCGGAAACTCTGATCGTTGAGCATATTCTTCAATAATTGGCGATAGGTTTTTCTTCACCCAATCACGCGCACTGTTACGTACTAATTTATGTTCATCCGTTAATAAATCATCAATATTATAGTAATCTGGTGCTTGAAATAAGTCGGTTTTCATTAAAATTGATTTTCCTCAAAAATAGCCAAAAAAAGCGTTTTTCCCATCTGTTTGCGTATGTTTGTAGTGATGAAATTTACCTTAGGGAAAGAAGAACGTTTAAAAAGCAGAAAGCTTATAGGAAGATTATATACCGAGGGAAAAACCGTAAAAGTTTTTCCTTTAAGGATGGTGTATTTACAAACCGAACACACCTCTGATTTTCCTGCTCAAGTAGGCGTTTCTGTACCCAAAAGAAATTTTAAACGAGCGGTAGATAGAAACCGTATTAAACGCTTGTTACGTGAGGCTTATCGTAAACAAAAGTTTACCGTTTATGACTCGGTAAACAAACCTTATGTGTTCATGATTTCTTATCTTGCAAAAGAGGAATGGAAATATGCTGATATTGAAAAGAAAATGAGTAAATTACTATCCCTTTTTGTTGAAGAAATTTTGAAAGATGAACAAGAATAAACTTATCCTTTTAGGCTTCCTAGGATTAATTGCAATTTCGTTTTCGTTTCAATCGCGTTTTTTTGAAATAGCCAAACAAATTGAAATCTATAACAATCTGTTCAAGACCTTGAACATGAATTATATTGATGAAATCAATCCTGGTGATATTACCAAAAAAGCAATTAACAATACATTAGAAAACCTTGATCCTTACACTCGTTTTTACAATGAGCAACAAATGGAAGATGCTCGTATAAGACGTGAAGGTGAATATGGAGGTATTGGTATTTCTTCATTTTATTCTAAAGACGGAATTGTTATTGCAACCATTAAGGAAGGTTTTACTGCCGATAAAGCTGGTTTAAAGGCAGGAGACATTATTACGCAAGTAAATAATCAAAATTTAGGTGGACTGGAAAAAGACTTACTGTCACAAGTATTAAAAGGAATTCCAAACACTCCTATTTCCATGCAAATCAATAGAGCTGGAAAAAAAATGGACTTTAATCTGAAATTAGACAAGGTAATTGTGAATCCGGTTCCGTTTTTTGACATGGTTAATGAAGATACTGGTTATATTGTATTGACCCAATTTACTAGTGGTAAATCTACCGAAGATGTTAAAAATGCTTTTTTTTCTTTAAAAGAAAAAGGCATGAAAAAGTTAATTTTTGACTTAAGAAGCAACCCTGGTGGTTCTTTATTTGATGCAATAAATATTACCAATATTTTTATTCCTAAAGGAAAAAAAGTGGTGGATACTCGTGGTAAAACCCAAGCCAATTCAAGAACATACAATACTAATAAAGAAGGTTTAGATTTAGACATTCCTATTGTTGTATTGATTGACGGACGTTCTGCTTCGGCTTCAGAAATTGTTTCAGGAGCATTACAGGATTATGACAGAGCTGTAATTATGGGTGAACGTTCTTTTGGAAAAGGATTAGTACAACGTTATTTTGAGTTAAATTATGGTACTCAAATGAAAGCTACTATTTCTAAGTATTATACTCCAAGCGGACGTTGTATTCAGGAATTAGACTATGCAAACAGAGATGCTAAAACTGGTAAAGTTCCTAAATTTTCTGACGGAGTAATTAATTCATTTAAAACAGCCAATGGAAGAACAGTTTACGATGGAGGTGGAGTTACCCCTGATGTAAAAATTCCTTTTTCTGAAAAAACCGAAGAAACAGAAGAGCTACTTTCTTCAAAAGCTATTTTTTACTTTGCTACAGAATATGTAAGAAATTATCCCACTACAAATATTGATGCTTATTCTTTCACTCCAACAGACTTTAATGAGTTTAAAAATTTCTTGATACACAAGGATACCTCTTTTGTAACCAAACAAGAAAAGTTATTCCATGATGCATATAAATCGGTAGAAAAAAACAATCAAATTTCATCAGAGTACAATCAAATCTTAACAAAATTAAGAACAGAAAAAGTAGCTGAAATTTCAAAAAATGAAGATGTTTTAATTTCAAAAATCCAAGATGAAATTTTAGAACAATATTTTTATGAAAAAGGAGTTTTTCAACACCATTTAAAAAACGATGCAACAATAAAAAAAGCTGTGGATTTGCTTAATAATTCTTCACAATACAATAAAATTTTAGGCAGGTAAAGACAACGTCATAATTTGTATCTTTGACCTTTAAAAATATTTATGTCAAGACCAATTCAAAAAGAACGTACTCGCGCACAAGAATCAACCAACGCCATTGAAAAACTATACATTTCAATGCGCCATTTATTTACCCGTGGTTTCTATAAACCTATGGGTGTTTCTGGAGAAACTTTGCGCAAATCTTTATTATTATTACGTCCAGAAATTTATGGTTCTATTGCTGAAAACAAAACTGAGCTAAACGGACTTACTTATGTTATTGAGCGTTTGCCAGAAGGTATTGAAGAATGTCAGTTCATTACCTTAACTGCTGATGAAGGATATAGAAATGCTAATTTCACCCCTATTATTCCGCCTAAACGTAGAAGAAACTGCTACCGTATTGATAAAGATCAAATGATTATTGAAATTACGCGTGGTAGATCGGAAATCTATGATATTCTTACACACTTAACTTTTTTGTTTATTGAATCTCATAAAATTAAAGATAGAGTATTAATAAATGACGGGAAAGACACCACAAGAGAATGGAAAAATCTGGAAGAAACCGTAATTTATAACAAAAAGCTTACGGATAATGAACGTGATGTTTTAGTAGTCCATTTAGGAAGTATTTTAGGAAGAACATATGACGAGGTGTATCATTCTTACAATACTTTTTCAACACAGAAAAATCCGGATAGATTCTTTCATTTAATTTATTGGTTAGGGAAATTAGCCATTAATGAAGAAATTGAAGACAAAAAAAGATCAATAAATTTCAGTTCTGTACTAATTGATGATATTGGCCGTCACTTTTATGGTGAAATTTGGGCTAACGATATCAAAAAAGTATTGTATGATAACGATTTAATTAATCGTCCAATTCATATTATTAGCGCCAACATGCATAGCGTAATGAACACCATTTATGCTAAAAATGCGTTACCAAATGAAGCTGGTAAAAACGGTGGGTTTAAATTATTTGAGCTTTTAAGTAACCCTAATAGTGAGAGTTTGCAAGGGGCTGTTAAAAAACATGCTTCAGAAAACGGATTGGTATATATAAAAGATCGATCAGGAACAAACATTAATGTTCAAGTAATTGATACTGATAAAATTGATTTAGATAAAACCGAATTTAAAAAAGTAAATTCTTCTGATAAAAAGCCTGTAATTATTGTAATGGATTATGCTTTTGGTGAGCAAGCCTATGAAACCATGGATGAATTGCTCAAACCTTACAAAACAGATGATGAAACTATTCATTTAAATGTAGAGTCTGTTTCTATTATGGGTAAAGCAGGAATTTTAGAAGGCGGTAAAGGAGATATTATGATTCCTACTTCTCATATTTTTGAAGGAACTGCTGATAATTATCCTTTTAAAAATGAACTTTCAAAACAAGATTTAGAAGGCTTTGGCGTAAGAGTATTTGATGGTGCCATGGTTACCGTATTAGGAACTTCATTACAAAATAAAGATCTATTAAAATTCTTCCATGATTCAACTTGGAATGTAATTGGATTAGAAATGGAAGGTGCCCATTACCAAAAAGCAATACAATCAGCTTCACGAATTAGAGGTAATATTAACGAAAATGTAAAAGTTCGTTATGCTTATTATGCTTCAGATAATCCTTTAGAAACAGGAGCAACATTAGCTTCAGGAGGTCTAGGAATGAGCGGTGTAACCCCAACTTATGCAATTACACAAAAAATATTAGAGCAAATTTTTTAATCTGAAATAATTCACATCAACAATGTCAAACGAAAAGAAAGACAACGAAGAAGTAGATTTAGGTTCTTTATTTATTTTAATAGGTAAAGGTTTTTCAAAATTATTTCATTTTATTGGTCAAATTTTTAAAGGAATTTTCAATTTCTTCATTCAAGTCTTATTATTTTTAAAATCAAATCTCTTAAAAATTGGTGCTTCTGCATTAATTGGTGGAATAATAGGCTTGTTTGTCCACTTTAATTCTGAAGCTAAATATGAAGCTCATTTATTAGTTAAACCCAATTTTAAAAGCTCAAGACAGCTATACAACAACATTAACTATTATAACGATCTGGTTAAACAAAAAGATACTGTTTTATTAGTAGAAACATTTGATATCTCTATAGTTGATGCCCGATCTTTAAAAAAGTTTGAAATTAACCCAATAATAAATAATAATGATATTGTTACAGCTTATGATGAATTAATTCTATCTATAGATACTCTAACTGTAAAAAGTTTTTCTTTTGATCAGTTTAAAAGTTCATTTACAAATTATGATTATAATGTACATGATATAAGGGTTGTAGCCACTCAAAATAATGTTTTTCAAAAACTCAGTAAAACTATAATTTCTTCCATAACAGAAAATTCATATTTCAAAAACTTAAAAAAATTAAATCAAGAAAACTTAGAAAGAACAAATTCTTTGCTTTTGAAAAACTTGACTCAAGCAGATTCCTTACATAATATTTATAAAAAAGTACTACTAGAAGAGGCTAAAAAGACCTCTTCAGGAACCCAAATTGATATGGGAAGTCAAAAAGGGATAAGCCGAGAACTTGAACTTTTTAAAACTAATGCCACTTTAAGTGAGGATTTAAAAGATATTAGTGAAGATTTATCTGAAAAATCAGAAATAATAAATGTGATTTCAAATTTCCAACCCGTTGGTCATCAAATTAAAGAAATTCAAAGAAATTATACATTTCAGCTGGCTGTTTTAGGAGCTCTTGGAATGGTTTTGTTTTTACTTTTACGAAAGCTTAATAAGTACTTAGAAAGTTATAAAAGCTAATTTCTTTTTGTGAATGATTGTTGAAGAAACATATTTAAAAGGATGCTTTGTAATTGAACCCAAAGTTTTTGGAGATCATAGAGGATATTTCTATGAAACGTTTAATGCAAATACTTTCAAAGAAAGAACAGGCTTAGATGTTTCTTTTGTTCAAGATAACGAGGCTTTTTCTAACAGAGGTGTTTTAAGAGGTTTACATTTTCAAAAAGATAAATTTGCACAAGCAAAGTTGGTGAGAGTAGTTAAAGGTAAAGTTTTAGATGTCGCTGTAGATATACGACCAAATTCTGAGACCTATGGAAAATATTTCTCCATTGAACTTTCAGGGGAAAATAAAAAACAATTCTTTATTCCAAGAGGATTTGCTCATGGATATGCTGTTTTGGAGGATAATACTATTTTTGCCTATAAATGTGACAATTATTATCATCCGGAATCAGAAGGAGGAATTATATACAATGACCCTAACCTAAATATTGATTGGTTGCTTACTGAAGATGAAATTCAGCTTTCTGAAAAAGATAAAAAGCTTCCATTTTTAAATCTGTAACTCTTGAGTTTTTTTAAAAAAAATATTCCTTCACTTGACAATAATCTTACTCAAAAAACACTGATTGTTTTCATATTACGTTTTTTAGGAATAGGGCTGTTATTTGTCACTACACTTTATATAACCAATAATTTTTCAGTAGATATTGTTGGTAAATATGATTTTGTTAGAACTTTTTTATTAGTTTTTGGTAGTTTAGCATTACTCGGAACTGAACATTCTATTCTTTTTTTTTCAGGTATATTAATAAGTGAAAATAATTTGTCGGAAATTAAAATAGTTTATAAAAAAATGATTTCTATTTTATTTGTAGGTGCAATAGTTGTCCTGTTATTTTTTTTGATTATCAAAAAAAATAGTATCAATACTTTTTTTGAAGATAATGTTTACTCCACATTATTATCTTCATCTGCTATTCTCTTTTTTTATAGCATATCTATTCTTAATACAGAAGTTTTAAGAGCTATTAAATTAGTTTCACTTTCAGAAGTTTTCAGAAACATTGTAAAGTATTTACCCTTACTATTTGGAGCTGTTATTTTAAATATAACTAACCAACATGATTTACTTATAAAAGTCTTTTTATTGGGGTTCGTTTTAATAGCTATAATATCTACCACAATTTTGTTCTTAAAATTTAAAAAATTAACCTCTACTTCAAGAACCAACAAAACATATTCCTTAAAAAATGTAATTAAAATATCATACCCCATGGCCATCAGCGGAATGGCTTTTTTTTTATTACAAAGTTTTGATATTGTCTTATTAAAAAAGTTTAAAGGAAACGAAACTGTTGCTTTTTATAGTGTTGCATTAAAATTTGTTCTAATTCTTGCTTTAATAATAAATACTATCAACATCAATGTATCTTCAAAAATTGCCGAATTATATAGCGCTAATAAAAAGAAAGAATTATCAAATCTTTTAAAACAAAGTTCTCGATTAATGGTTTTAGCATCAATTCCTATAACCTTAATTATTATCCTTTTTAACAAATACTTACTTAATTTGTTTGGTAATGAATATGTTACTTCAAGTAACGCACTAATTATTATGGTCGTTACTCAAGGAGGTTGCACTTTATTTGGGTCTTTAGCTGTATATTTAAACATGACGGGTAAGCAAAAATATTTTCAAAATATATTGATTATAGCTGTAATTATCAACTTGTTGTTGAATTGGTATTTGATTCCACCATATGGTATGACTGGTGCTGCAATTGCTTTTAGTTGTAGTCTGTTATTTTGGAATGTTGTTTCTGCACTTGTTGTTTACATAAAAGACAAGATTATAATGCTAGTTCATTAATTATGGAAAAAGTGTTAATTCTCTCTTTAGGGCGAACAGGTTCCTTACCAACCTATGCTGAAAATATTTCAAAAAACCTAAGTGTTAATTTTGATATTCTAATTTCTAAAAATAGAAATGTAAAAAAAGAAGTGAAAAATAGCATCGAAGTAACTACCTATCATAACAAGTTTTCTTTTCTCTTTAATACAGTCTTTGTTTTACCATTTCTTTTACTGAAGTTTTTACCAAAAATAGTTAATCATTATACAGTACTGTATCTACCTTACAAACACTTTTGGGATATTCCTTTTATTCTTCTATTTAAATTGATGAATAAAAAAATCATTTTTACGGTACACGATGGAATATTACATATTGGAGAACGAAATTTTATAACTCAGTCGCTTTCAAACATCAGAATTAAAAAGGCAACGGAATTAATTTTCTTAACTCAACATGTAAAAGAAAAGGTTTTCAACACCTTAAAAATTTTTAAAAAAAACAGCATCGTTCCACATCCAATAATTGAAAATGAGTATGTCGATTTAAAAAAGAGAAATCCGAAGAGTAAAAACTTACTTTTTTTAGGACGTATTGATAAATATAAAGGAATAGAATTATTATTAGAAAGCGCTATAGCTTCTGAAGCATATTTCGATAAATTGATAATTGCAGGAAAAACTCTTTATCCGTTAAAAATTAAAAATCATTATAAAATAGAACTTATAGATAAACATCTTTCTGACGAAGAAATTGGAGATTTATTGTCTTGGGCTAATGCATTGGTGCTCCCATATACCGAAGCAACTCAATCTGGAGTAATTACTTTGGGGGTTTTTGCTGAATTACCTATGATTTGCACTAAAGTTGGCGGGTTCTCTGAACAACTTAATAAAAATGAGGGGTATTGGTGTAATCCCAATAAAGAAGAATTATCAGCTTCAATAAAAGAAGTGTTTTCAAGTACTGAAAAAAACTTTGAAATAGCTAAATTGCTACACCAAAAAAAAGCTGTTTTATCATGGAAAAACACAGCAAAAAATATAGAAACAATAATAAAAAACAATGAGCCTAAAAGCACATAAAAGCACTTTGACTTTTTTATTCTTTTCCTTTTTAGGTTTAGTAATTGCAATTTTGGGCGTGTTTTTTTTACCAGAACGTTTTTTTTTCGATACTCCTACCATATTATTTGACAGATACAATGAAATTGGATGGAGAGGAAGCTATCCTTTTGCTATTATGTTTTACCATTTAACAGGTCTAAAACACTTGTCTTTTTCGATAATTGGTCTTATTCAATTTAGTATTGCTATTTATTTAATTTTTAAAATAGGTATTCCTAAAAACTTCCATAAAACAACAGCTAAAAACCTCATCAGTTATCTTAGCTTTATACTAATAGGCATCTTTTTATGCATGCCTACAAAAGAGTTTATTAATATTGTCTATATAGCTACAATTGTTTTACTCTTTAAAAAAAACAAACACAACCTATCAAGAACTGTTATAACTACATTACTTTTATTAATTTTTTTCGGATATTTTTTTAGAGAATACTACTTACTAATTGCTTTCTTAAGTGTAGTCTTTTACCTTATCAGTAAAACCAATATTAAAAATAAAAATATAGCAACCATCTTTTATGGATTACTTGTTGCTATCTCAGTATCGTTAAGTTATGGTGTTGTAAAAGGAGAGTTTATCTCTCAAAAAACACGTGAAAGCTATAACGAATCAAGAAAAAATGGTGTTGCAAATAATTCTGCTATTACATCACCAATAAAAACAGATTCATGGTATGGTGAGTCATTCGGAATTGTTTATGGATTCTTTTCAATAAACCTACCTATAAATGGCTTTAAGCATATTTTATCTCCTCAAATAATTGCTTTTGTTTTTTGGCAATTGCTTTTGTTTATTATATTGTTTATTCGATATGAACGATGTTTTAAAGAAGGCATAATAGATAATTCTGAAATATGGATTTTTTATATTCTCTTTTCATTTTTTATTGTTCAGGGTGTTTTTGAACCCGATTTAGGCTCAGCAATTAGACATAAAATGGGGATATTTCCGATTATTTATTACGCTTTATACTACGATACATTTAAAAAGAAGAATGAGCTTTAATAACAAACTAAACATATTGAAAGAAGTTAAAAATCATCATTTATTAATTATACTGTTATTTTTTTTAGTTGTATTTTCTTTTGAAGATTGGTTTATTTTTAATTTAACCGGAATTATAGGTATTAGTCTTTTTTTATTTTGGAACGTTATTAAAAATAAAATAACTCCAACCTCGTTTTTTAACATACATTTTTATTTGCTAATATTTTCATCGGTTTTTTTTGGTGAAGTTTTTAAAGTAGTTCTAATTATTTTGCTATTATTTTTGTTTTGCCAATACAAAACAAAGAATATTAATAAATTAAAAACGAATGATAATTTTAAGTATGAAAAGCTTTTTGCTTACTTATTTTTATTAATAACTTTTAACCTTATAATATTTTATCCTATTTTAAAAGGTTTAGAAATTTTCATCTATTTTCTGTTAATTCCTCTTCTTTTTGCAGGAATAAAAATGAACTATTTCAAAATCAATTACCATAAAGCTCTTAAAACTTTTGTTATTTCTTGTTTAATTGCTTCTATATTACTAATTATTATTAACTTTTTTGAAGCAACATTATTCTCTAAAACAAACCCGTTGTTTTCTAACAAACTAGGTTTAACTCATGTTTATTTTGGCCTTTTTATAGGTGTTTGTAATATTATTGTTCTTAGTTTTTACTTAAAAAAAGAGACTTTTATTAATCTTTATATTGATATTTTAATTATCATATTTAATTCTATTTTATTAGTCTATATAGGTGCAAGAATGTCCATGATTGCTTTTTTTATAACTCTTATTATTTTTACTTATAAAAAATTAAATCTAAAACCTATATATAAATTAGGGTTTCTTAGCTTTTTAGTCTTTTTTACAGTATTATTCCTATCAAAAACACCACGATTTCAACAAGGTTTTGATGAGTTTAAATACCTTTACGAAATTGTGGCTTCTAATGATAAAGAAGCATTAATTGAAGAGTCATGGAAAAACATGCCTCTTCGTTATCTAAATCTAAAATATACCGTTCAAGAGATCCAAAAAAATTGGCAATTAGGTATAGGTATGCAAAATGTTAAATCTTATGTTTCTAATAAAATTATTGATGATGGATATGTTCATTTTTTTCCAATAAATACCCATAATCAATATCTTCATTTTTTTATAGGAATGGGGATAATTGGATTTATTTACTTTTTATATTTACTTATTGAACTTGCCAAAACACCTAATTACAACCTATTATTTTTAGTTTTTTTCTTAATTGTAATGCTAACAGAATCTGTATTAGTGAGAGGAAAAGGAATATTGATTTTCACTTTTTTTTCGTTGTTGTTTGTAAATAAAAAAGTGTTAAATGATTAGAATTGTTCACATAGCAAAACCTATAGGCGGTGTTGGAGTTTATATACAATTATTAACAAAAAATTTAAATTCAAAAGAGTTTAAAAATACCGTTCTATTAAATAATTCTGATCAGAATTTAGACTTGATTGATCAAAATGGCAATCAAATTGAATCGTTTCATGTTAACCTTCAAAGAGAAATTAATCTGATTAATGATTTTAAAAGTTTGTTCAAAATTATTAATCATTTAAAAAAAATTGAACCAAATATTATACACTGCCATAGTGCAAAAGCAGGTATTTTAGGAAGAATAGCAGGTGCAGTATTGAATATTCCTGTTTTTTATACACCTCATGCCTATTCTTATTTAAGTGCAGAAAATACTTTTAAGAAATTCATTTATAAGTTCATTGAAAAAACCTTTAGATTTTTCCCTTCAAAAACCTTGGCTTGTTCGATATCAGAATACAACAGAACTGTTAATGATTTAGGGTTTGAAAAAAATAAAGTACTGGTTTGGAAAAATTCAATTGAGGAGTTTTCTCCTAAAAAACGGTATGCTGAAATTGATTCTTTACCTCAACAATATATATGCACAATAGGAAGACCTTCTTATCAAAAAAATACAGAATTACTTATAAAATCTATCTATGAAGTAAAAAAGCATATTACTTCAATTCATTTAGTAATATTAGGTGTTGGTTATTATTCTCCTTTTTTAGAGCAAATTAAATTACTGATTAAAGAACTCGACTTAACTGATAATATAACATTAATCGATTTTATAAACAGAGAAGAATGCTTGTCTGTTCTTCAAAAAAGTCAGTTTTTTGTATCAACTTCAAGGTATGAAGGATTACCTTATGCAGGAATTGAAGCGTTGATGTTAAAAAAACCTTGTGTTATGACTAATGTAGATGGTAATAAGGATTTGGTTAATGATACAGTTAACGGATTTTTGACTAAAAGCGAGCCTAATGTTATTGCCGAAAGAATAATTCATCTTTATAAAAGCCCTAAAAAAATTGATATTATGGGTGAGGCTTCTTATCAAAAGTTTAAAAGTGAGTTTCATATAGAAAGTAATATTAAGTACATAGAAAAAACATATAAATCACACGCAAAAATTGAAAAATAGGTATTCAAAATATATTTACCCTCTATTATTAATTGTTGATTTATTTTTAATCAACGCTGTTGTTTTTTTTGTGTTTGAAAAACAACATCAAAGCATTTATTTCTTTGTTTTTCTTTCAGTTTTTTGGTTTATTTCAACGTATTTTACTGAGTATTATAAGGTATATAGGTATTCAAGTTTATTTAGAGTTTTAGGGCTATTACTATTACAAATTGTTGTTTTCTCTCTCGGCTTCTTTGCCTTTTTCGGTGTTTTTAAGGAAGGTATTATTGTTAATACACAATTTAAAACAATAATATTTCTATCGTTGTTTTTATCTGCTAGAAAAATATTTTCTTTTTATGCGCTGAAAATTTATAGAGCAAGAGGAAACAATTATAGAAGAGTTGTTTTTTTCGAAAAAGATACTGGTTCAAAAAAAATGATCTCTTTATTTACCAACAAAAAAGGACTTGGGTATATTTTTTTAGGTTATTTTTCTAACTTAAATTCCAATTCTAATACCTACTTAGGTGATGAAAAAGATTTGTATGAGTACATTACTTCGAATGATATAGATGAAGTTTACGCTGCACAATCTCAGTTAACAAAAAATCAAATTAAAAAACTTACAAAATTTACAAGCTTTCATAATATTCAATTAAAATTAATTCCTAACTCTAAAGAGTTTTATAGTAAAAAGCTGGAAGAAGAGTTTTACGATGATACTTTAAAAGTTTTATCCGTAAAAAAGTTACCTTTTGATTTTGTTGAAAACAGAATTATTAAAAGAATTTTTGATATCGTTTTTTCTCTTTTTGTAATGTTATTTGTTTTGTCTTGGCTTATTCCTGTTCTATGGATTTTAGTAAAATTAGAATCTAAAGGCCCTTTATTTTTTAAACAAAAAAGAGAGGGGTTAAACGGAAAAAAATTCACGTGTTATAAATTTCGTTCAATGAAACTAAACAAAGAAGCTCATGAAATTCACGCAACTAAAAATGATTATAGAATAACAAAGATTGGGGCGTTTATTCGTAAAACTAGTATTGATGAATTACCTCAGTTTTTAAATGTTTTGTTAGGAGATATGAGTGTAGTAGGCCCAAGACCTCATATGGAAAGTTTATCTACTGAATATCAAAAGGATGTTGATAATTATATAGAACGTCACGCTGTAAAACCTGGTATAACTGGATTAGCACAAGTAAGTGGTTATAGAGGAGAAATAAAAAAGAAGTCTGATATTAAAAACCGTGTAAGGTTAGATATTTTTTATATTGAAAACTGGTCTTTTTTATTAGATATAAAAATTATTATTAAAACAGTATTGAATGTTTTTAAAGGGGACGAAAATGCTTACTAATGGATTATAAAGTAGAAATATCTGCATGTATCGTTCTTTACAACGAACCAATTCAAGAACTTGAGAAAACAATAAATTCATTTCTCAATATCCCTCTTTCGAAAAAGCTATTTTTAGTAGACAACTCTTCAAAAAACAATAAAAACTTCAATCATCCTGATATAGAATATATTTTTAATTCAAAAAATATTGGTTTTGCTAAAGCAAATAATCAAATAATTGAAAAAATAGATGGTTACTCAAAATACCATTTAGTTTTAAATCCTGATGTTGTTTTCAATCCAGAAATCATTAGTAAGCTTGTCTCTAAGTTAGAAAAAGAAAAAGATCTGGCTATGATAGCCCCAAAAGCCACCTATCTTGATGGGTCACATCAATATACAGCTAGAAAATATCCGAGTTTTTTTGATTTAATAATTAGGAGAACTCCTTTCTTTTCCAAAAGAAAAAAGGAACAAGAATACCAATTACAAGATTTGTCAAAACCTTTTTATCCTGATTTCATTCATGGATGTTTCATGTTATTCAACACCAAAGATTTTGTTCAACTAAAAGGATTTGATAAGCGTTATTTTTTATACATGGAAGATGTAGATATTTGTAAAAAAATAGATGAGCTCGAAAAAAAGAAACTTTACTATCCTTTGGTAAAAGTACAACATGTAAAAAGAAAAGGATCAGCAAAAAAAATCAAATTATTATTCTATCATCTTTCTTCAGCTATAAAATATTTTTTGAAGTGGGGATTTTCTTAAAAATCCCGTTTTGTTGCTCTATATTTGCACTCACAACACAACAACATAACTAATGAATATTCTTATTTTAGGTTCAGGTGGGCGCGAACATGCGTTTGCTTATAAACTTTCTCAAAGTAAAAAGATTAACCAACTTTTTGTGGCTCCTGGCAATGCAGGGACTGATAAAATCGCTACTAATATCAATATCAACCCGACAAACTTTAACGACGTCAAAAATGTTGTTTTGACCAATGAAATTGACATGGTTGTAGTAGGTCCTGAAGCTCCTTTGGTAGAAGGTGTTCATGATTTCTTTTTAGCAGATGAAGAACTGAAATCAATTCCGGTAATCGGACCAAAAAAAGATGGTGCTTTATTGGAAGGAAGTAAAGATTTTTCGAAGCAGTTTATGGAAAAACACAATATTCCAACGGCTCGTTATAAATCGTTTACTAAAGATAATTTAACAGAAGGGTTCAAATTTTTAGAAACACTTAATGCTCCTTATGTTTTAAAAGCAGATGGTTTAGCTGCTGGTAAAGGCGTATTGATTTTAAATTCTTTGGAGGAAGCTAAAAAAGAGTTGAAAGAAATGCTTACCAATCAAAAGTTTGGTGATGCATCATCTACCGTAGTTATAGAAGAGTTTTTAGACGGAATTGAGCTTTCAGTTTTTGTATTAACAGACGGTAAAAGCTATAAAATTCTTCCTTCAGCAAAAGATTACAAACGAATTGGCGAAGGTGATACAGGCTTAAATACTGGTGGAATGGGGGCTATCTCTCCTGTTCCATTTGCTAATAACGACTTTTTGAGCAAAGTTGAAGAGCGTATTGTAAAACCAACAGTTGATGGTTTACAAAAAGACGGAATTGATTACCGTGGATTCATCTTTATTGGTTTAATGAATGTAAATGGAAATCCTTTTGTGATTGAGTACAATGTCCGTATGGGTGACCCGGAAACAGAAGTGGTTTTACCTAGAATAGAATCAGATTTATTAGATTTATTTGAAGGTGTTGCTCATCAAAATTTAGCTGAAAAATCTTTTAACGTAACTAATAAAACTACGACTACTGTTATGCTGGTTTCTGGTGGCTATCCTGAAGCTTATGAAAAAGGTAAAGAAATTTCTGGATTAGAAAATGTTGAAGGTTCTCTTGTTTTTCACGCAGGAACGAAACTGGAAAACAATAAGGTTGTAACGAGCGGCGGACGGGTAATGGCTATTACTTCCTTCGGAGATTCAATTGAAGAAGCTTTGGCTACATCTTATAAAAACATTGATAAGATATCATTTGATAAAATGAATTATCGAAGAGATATTGGTTTCGATTTAAAATAAACAAAAAGCGGAGTTTCCTCCGCTTTTTTATTTGGCCTTTTCTAAGGTGAAAGAAAACTCAGATCCTTCACCAAAAGTACTTTTTAATAGTATTGTTTCGTTGTGAGCTTCAATAATATGCTTTACAATCGATAAGCCCAAACCAGAACCTCCTTGTTCTCTGGATCTACTTTGATCTACACGGTAAAAACGCTCAAACAACCGAGGAATATGCTCTTGTTTTATTCCCTCTCCATTATCAGCAATTTTTACAATAAATTTATTTTGATTGTAATTTTCTACGCTAACAGTGGTTACACCTCCTACTTTACCATACTTAATAGAATTTACAACTAAATTAATTAATACTTGTTCTATTCTCTCAACATCCCCTTTAACTAATAACGGAAACTCATAAAGTTTATCAAATTTTAGAGTAATTCTTCGTTTTTTTGCTTTCATTTCAAACAAATCAAAAACATTTTGAATGAGTTCTAATATGTTGAAAACTTCAACGTTCATTTTCATTCCTTCTGTTTCTAATTTAGCAATCATGTCTAAATCTTTTACAATAGAAGTCAATCTTTCAACGCCTTTGCTTGCTCTTTCTAAATATTTTTCTCGTATGGTTTTATCATTTGCGGCTCCTTCTAGTAATGTTAAAATATATCCTTGTACAGTAAACAAGGGTGTTTTTAACTCGTGAGCTACATTTCCTAAAAAATCCCTCCTAAAAGAGTCTCTTTCTGTTAAATTAGCAATTTCTTCTTTCTTGTCTTCAACATATTCCTGTACTGTTTTTGTTAAGGACTCAACATCTGTAGAAACATTATCTTTTGTAAGGTCACTAACATCTAGAATTGAAATATCTTCGTATAATTTTTTTATTCTTTGATAAATGAAATGTTCTGCTCTATATTGAATAATAAAAAATGATACTGTAAATAATAGTATACCAAATACAATAATAGTTACTAAACCTAATGTATCATAAAAAAACAGGTAAGATAGTGAGGCAATTATTACTGATAAGAGTGTAAGATACAAGGCTGATGCCATTGCATATCGATATGTTTTTTTTACTTTTTTCATGTGTAAACAAAAGTAGATTGCCCAAAGAGCAATCTACACAAAAATAATAATATTTATTTTTTTTATTTTTCTGCTTGTTCTAAAACAAACTTATATCCCACACCTTTAACTGTTTTAAAGTGTTTATCTCCTAACTTTTCTCTAAGCTTTCTAATATGTACATCTATAGTTCTACCTCCTACAACTACTTCATTTCCCCAAACACTATCAAGTATGGTTTCTCTTTTAAACACCTTTCCTGGTTTGGAAGTTAATAGTGAAAATAATTCAAATTCTTTTCTAGGTAAAACAATTCTTTCACCAGCTTTAAAAACAACATACTCATCTCTATTAATAACAATATCTCCAATATTTGTTGTGGCCTCCACAGAATCTTCTGTCTTTAATCTACGTAATAAAGATTTTACTTTACTTACTAAAACTTTTGGTTTAATGGGTTTAGTTATGTAATCATCTGCTCCGGCATCAAAACCTGCTACCTGAGAGTAATCTTCTCCTCTTGCGGTTAAAAATGAAATGATTACATTCTCTAAAGATTTAATATTTCTAATTTTTTCACACGCTTCAATACCATCCATTTCAGGCATCATAATATCTAACAAAATTAAATGCGGATTTACTTTTTTTGCCTCTTTAACACCTTCTGCACCATTGTTGGCTGTAAAAACTTGATATCCTTCTGAGCGAAGATTATAACCTACTATTTCTAAGATATCGGGCTCATCATCAACCAGTAAAATTTTGATGTCATTAGTATTCATATGCTTCTTTTAAATAATGCTTCCCAAAAGTAACCATAAAATAGTAAAAACCATACAACACCTATTAACTTAACGTTGATTTAATATTAGGTAAAAAACAACAGAGCTATTAAAAATCAGAAGCTTAACCATATTTTAATACTATTTTCTTTTTTACTGTTAATGAACACATTAGATCGTATAGCTACCTTTTTGGTCTATTTGTAAAACCTATATGTATTTGATTTAAATCTTAATCAATAATACTTTTTATACATTTGAATTATGTATAAAACATTATCAAAATTAGCCGAAAAAATATTTAATAAATCACAAATTTTTAAATACGGATTCAACCTTTCTCCCATGTATAGAAGATCTACTGGTAAGGTTATTTCTGTTTCTAATGATTTATTAACGGTAAAAATTAAAATTCCTATTAGCTACAAAAACAAAAATTATGTAGGTAGTATTTTTGGTGGAAGTTTGTTTTCTGCAACCGACCCTATTTACATGATTCAACTACTAAATATTTTAGGCGATAATTATGTGGTATGGGATAAATCGGCAGAAATAAAATACCGTCGCCCTGCAAAAAAGGATGCTTTTGCCAGTTTTATTTTTTCTTCGGATGAAATTGAACACATAAAACAAAAAGTAACCCAAAAAGGGGAATTAGATTGGATTAAAAACCTTCAAATTACAGATGATAATCAAACTGTATTTTGTGAGTTAGAAAAAACAATGTACATCGCTACTAAGGAATTTTACAAGCAAAAAAGGAAAAAGAAAAATTCATGATGAAGAAGCTTATCTTTTTTTTACTGTTTGCTAATTTGACCACTAAAAGCTATTCTCAATCTAACTGGGAAAATTTTAAAAATCTTTCTTCGCCCAAAAAATGGTGGGTAATATGGCATCCTTTTAAAGCAAGAAAAGCACTAAAAATTTCTAAAGAAGTTACTAAAATATCTGATAGCATACGTAAAACAAATCTGTTAGATGGTGATGCTTCAGGTGGACAGGTAGATGCATTTCGTCATGCTTTTTGGATGGCTTGTTTACGTCAAGGAATAGGTAAATCTGCTGCACGTTCTTTAGGAAAAGCTCATGAAAAAGAAAACTTTTTAATGTATAAAGAGCGTAAATTAGAGGAAGGTATAGTTCCTGATAAGATATCTTCAGATATGGATTTGTTTAATAATGACGTTGGACTTAATTTAATTCACAGAGGAGAAAAAACTCCTAAAAATAGCCTTATTTACCGAGTTATAAACGCTATAAAAGCAGGAAAAATGCGCGTAATAAAAAAAGACACAAACAAACGTTTTGTGACCTGTGAAGGAAACATTATACCTAAAGATTCTTTAAAAGGAAAATGGATTAATACTAAATGTTTGGTAGAGTCTAATTATCAAAAGCAGTAAAACTTAGTTTGATTCTTAAGCTTTAAGCTAGTATCTCTACTATAAGTGTTGAATTTGTTTCAGTATAATCCATTATCTATCATTAAAATAATGGATATTTATTTTAACATGGTTGTACTTACAAACAAAACTGCACAATTACAAATTAATCACTAAATCATTTAAAAAAGTATTGTAGTTATTTAACTCAAAAGGAACATCTGCATTTTTTTCCATATCATGAAAATGATGTGTAGCTAGCATTTCCATTCCTGTAAAAGCATTCATTTTATGGAAACCAAACATTACGCCATCATCCACACTTTTTTGATCAAAAAACTCATTTTCTAAAGTAAATGCAGTTTTAGGTGCATTCCAACTTGTAGTAAGTATATATTTTTTTCCGTGCATTAAACCACCCGTTCCGTAATTGATGTTTGGATTTTTTCTACTTCTTCCATCACTTGCATAAATTCCATTTTGATGACCTTCTGTAAAAACTTCATCTATATATTTTTTAAATCCGAAAGGAATTTGAAACCACCAAATAGGAGTATGATAAATCACTATATCTGCCCACTTAAATTTTTCAACTTCTTGCTTTACATCATAATTATCACCTACCTGGGTAAATTTTACTTCAAAATTTTCTAATGTTTCAAAAAATGAAATAGTGGTATTAAAAAGTGTTTCATTAAATCTTCCACCAGAATGAGCAAATGGATGACTTCCATTAATTATAAATATATTTTTCATTTCTATCTTATTCTATTTGAGACAAAATTAAAGCAACATTTATTATTGTAAAAATAATACAAATTATACCTTTGTATTAATATTATAATAATTATGGTGAACCTAGAATGGTATAGAACATTTAAAGAAATATATGAAAACGGAACTTTAACAAAAGCTTCTATTGCATTATATGCCTCACAACCTGGAGTTAGTGTACATTTAAATGCATTAGAAGCTTATGTTGGAAAAAAACTATTTGAACGAACTTCCAGAAAAATGATTCCAACAGAAGATGGAAAATTTTTATATGAATATATTATTGAATCTTTAAAAAAACTAGAAATAGCAGAGCAGCATTTTAAAAAAACAACTCAAGAAAAAAATCCTTCGCTAAATATTGGAATGTGTTCAGAAATGTTTCAACTGATTATTGAACCAGAAATTCCAACATTAGACTTTGACTTAGTAGCTAGATTTGGAGCACATACAGATTTAATAAAAGATCTGAACAATGGAATTTTAGATTTAGTAATAACACCCAAAAAACAGAATGAAAAAAAATCATTAGTTGAGTATATTCCTTTTTCAAAAGAAAGAATCGTTTTAATAGCAGGAAATAAAACGAATATAACTAGAATACAAAAACACATTAAATCTAAAAACTTAAATAAGTTAGAAGACGAACTACTTCAAAATATTTGGTATAGTTCTTCAAACGAAATGGAACATTTTAGACGTTTTTGGTTTGAAAATTTTAATAAGAAACCTGCTTTTAAACCAAACTATATTTTACCGAATATTACTTCAATTATTAGATGTTTAAACAATGGAAACGGGCTTGCGTTAGTTCCAGATTTCTTATGTCAAGAACAAATTTTAAGACATGAAATAAATTTAGTTTGGGAGGGAAAAGTAAAAACCGAAAACACCTTATATTTTGCATCAAGAACAGATTTAAAATACAAAAAGGAATTAGATACAATTAAAAATATATTTACATCAAAAATGAAATAAACATGGTACAGAACCATGTATAATTTATTGCTTAAATCAAACCACTTTCCATACATAAAAATGAAAGTTCAACTTTTTCAAACAAACCCTCTATTTAAACCCATTCTAAATATTAAATAAAACAATTCGTAAAGTTTGTGCAAGTTGTGCCTAGAGCTTAAATTTGTGGTTATTATTTAATAAATAACCAAAATAATGAGCGGATTATTAAAATCTTCTATTGGAAGAAAGTTTGCCATGGCACTTTCGGCATTCTTCCTAATGTTTTTCTTACTTCAACACCTTGTAATTAACTTAGCTTCTATTTTCCCAGACAACGGTGAAACTTTCAACAGCTTGTCATACTTTATGGGTACAAATCCTTTAGTACAATACTTATTACAACCTGTTTTATTGTTCGGTGTAATTTTTCACTTTGTAATGGGCTTTGTATTAGAACTAAGAAACAGAAACGCACGCGTTGTAAGTTATGCAAAAAACAACGGTGCTGCCAACTCAACTTGGATGAGCCGTAATATGATTTACACAGGTATAGCTATTTTAGCTTTTATGGTTTTTCATTTTAACGATTTTTGGGTTCCAGAAATTGTAGACAAGTTTGTAGACGGTAACAGTCAACTAGGAAAAGACTACTTACATCACGTAAAAGAAATGTTTACCAACCCAATTCGTGTTGCAGTTTATGTTATTGCTTTTATATTTTTAGCACTGCACTTATTACACGGATTCAGTTCAGCTTTTCAATCGGTTGGAGCAAACAATAAGTATACTAAAGGATTGGAAACTTTTAGTAAAATTTATGCCATTGGAGTGCCTGTAGGCTTCATCATTATTGCATTATTTCACTATTTCAATCAACACTAATACCAAAGTATTATGGCAATTTTAGATTCAAAAGTTCCAAAAGGTCCATTAAAAGATAAATGGACAACCTATAAAGATAAAATTAACTTAGTGAATCCTGCTAACAAGCGTTTAATTGACGTAATTGTAGTAGGTACTGGTTTAGCAGGAGGTTCTGCCGCTGCTACTTTAGCTGAGTTAGGATATAATGTAAAAGCATTTGCATACCAAGATTCTCCACGTCGTGCACACTCAATTGCGGCACAAGGAGGTATTAATGCAGCAAAAAATTACCAAGGTGATGGTGATTCTACCTACCGTTTATTTTACGATACTGTAAAAGGAGGAGATTACCGTTCTCGTGAAGCTAACGTGTATCGTTTAGCAGAAGTTTCAGCAAATATTATTGACCAATGTGTGGCTCAAGGTGTTCCTTTTGCTCGTGATTATGGTGGATTACTAGATAACCGTTCGTTTGGTGGAGTATTAGTATCTCGTACTTTCTACGCTAAAGGTCAAACAGGGCAGCAATTATTATTAGGTGCTTACTCTGCAATGAACCGTCAAATTGCTCGTGGTAAAATTGAAATGTTCAATCGCCATGAAATGTTAGATGTAGTTATTGTTGATGGTAAAGCTCGTGGTATTATTGCTCGTAATTTAGTAACTGGTGAAATTGAGCGTCATTCTGCTCACGCAGTTGTAATTGCTTCTGGTGGATACGGAAACGTATATTTCTTATCAACCAATGCAATGGGTTCAAACGCAACCGCAGCATGGAAAATTCATAAAAAAGGAGCTTTCTTTGCAAACCCTTGTTTTACACAAATTCATCCAACATGTATTCCGCGTTCGGGAGACTATCAGTCTAAATTAACATTAATGTCTGAGTCTTTACGTAACGATGGTCGTATTTGGGTTCCTAAAAAAATGGAAGATGTTTTAGCAATTAGAGAAGGAAAGTTACAACCTACTGAAATTGCTGAAGAAGATAGAGATTACTACTTAGAAAGAAGGTATCCTGCATTCGGTAACTTAGTGCCTCGTGATGTGGCTTCTCGTGCTGCTAAAGAGCGTTGTGATGCTGGTTATGGTGTAAACGCTACTGGTGAAGCTGTTTATTTAGATTTTAAATCGGCTATTGAGCGTTATGGAAAAGAACAGTGTAAATTACACGGAAATGAAAATCCTACACATGCACAAATCATTGCAGAAGGTGAAAAAGTAGTTGAAAATAAATACGGAAACTTATTTCAAATGTATGAGAAGATCGTAGATCAAAACCCATACAAAACACCAATGATGATTTACCCAGCAACTCACTATACTATGGGTGGTATTTGGGTGGATTATAACTTGATGACTACCATTCCTGGTTGTTATGCTATTGGAGAAGCAAATTTCTCTGATCACGGAGCTAACCGTTTAGGAGCTTCTGCTTTAATGCAAGGTTTAGCAGACGGATATTTTGTTTTACCTTATACCATTGGAGATTATTTAGCAGATGATATTAGAACAGGAAAAATCTCTACAGATTCTCCTGAGTTTGAGCAAGCTGAAAAATCAGTAAAAGATCGTATAGATTTCTTCATCAATAATAAAGGAAATCATTCTGTAGATTATTACCACAAAAAATTAGGTAAAATTATGTGGGATAAGTGCGGAATGGCTCGTAATGAACAAGGTTTAAAAGAAGCTATGGCTGAAATTAAAGAGTTGCGTGAAGATTTTTGGAAGAATGTTACTGTTCCTGGTGAGGCAAATGAAATGAATCCTGAGCTAGAAAAAGCAGGTCGTGTAGCAGATTTCTTAGAATTAGGAGAATTATTTGCGCGTGATGCACTTGACAGAACAGAATCTTGTGGAGGCCACTTTAGAGAAGAGTCTGTTGAATTAGACGGCCCACAAAAAGGAGAAGCGAAACGTGATGATGTTAACTTTACCTATGTTTCTGCTTGGGAATATAAAGGAGAACCTTCAGAAGCTGTTTTACATAAAGAAGAATTAGAATTTAACGATATTGAATTAAAACAACGTTCATACAAATAAAAAGGATTATGAATTTAACACTTAAAATTTGGCGTCAAAAAAACGCAAGTGATAAAGGAAAAATGGTCGAATATAAAGTGACCGATATTTCTGAACATATGTCCTTCTTAGAAATGTTGGACGTATTAAATGAACAATTAGTAGCTAAAGGTGAAGAACCTGTTGCTTTTGATCACGATTGTCGTGAGGGTATTTGTGGTATGTGTTCATTATATATTAATGGTGAAGCTCACGGACCTGATAGAGGTGTTACTACCTGTCAGTTACACATGCGTATGTTTAACGATGGTGATACCATTTTTATTGAACCTTTTAGAGCTAAAGCTTTCCCTGTTATTAAAGATTTAGTTGTAGATAGAAGTGCCTTTGATAGAATTCAACAAGCTGGAGGGTTTGTTTCTGTAAATACTTCAGGAAACACTCAAGATGCTAACGCAATTCCCGTAAACAAAGAGAATGCTGATAAGGCGTTTGATGCAGCAACTTGTATTGGGTGTGGTGCTTGTGTAGCTACGTGTAAAAACTCATCTGCAATGTTATTTGTAGGAGCTAAAGTATCTCAATACGCTTTATTACCTCAAGGGCAAGTTGAAGCTACAGACCGTGTTTTAAACATGGTAGCTCAAATGGATTTAGAAGGTTTTGGTAACTGTACCAATACTGGTGCTTGTGAAGTTGAATGCCCTAAAGGAATTTCATTAGAAAACATTGCACGTATGAATTCTGAATACTTAAAAGCAAGTTTAAAAGGATAAAAATATATTCTTTTCTATATATAAAAAGGCGCTCAATTGAGCGCCTTTTTATATATGTTAATACTTATTAATTATTCCCATGTGTTTTCTGCATCATTACCTCCCCAAATTACAGTAGCTAAATATGGGTTGTCAATAAAAGGGTTTCTATTTCCTTGTGCATTTTCAACAATAGTATTTCGTGTCATTTCAAATTCTGAAACAGGATCTTCTATATTCCACTCTAATAATAAAGCAATCATATTATCATCAGAATTAACAGTAGTTCCTATGGCTACATTTTTAGGTAAACATTGATTACCATAACGTAAATACATATACATCATCATTCTTGCTACATCTCCTTTCCATTCATCTCCTGGATACCAACCACCAGAAGAATCTCCTGCATTACCAGAACCTTGAGCAAACTTTTTATTACTTCTTTGAGAATTAAATGTAACATCGGAAGGTCTTAAATGATGAGCATCAGCACCTGGTCCAGAAGTTCCTAAATTAGGATTCCCTAAAGCTTTAGGGTATGTATGTTCTCTATTCCAATCAGTTCCTGCATTTCCTCCATTAGCATTTTTACTTCTGGTTCTATCTGTTACGTAGTTCCCATCTGAATCATTATATCCATAAATTAATACAACTTTATTATTGTCTGTTGGATCTAAATCTGATTGCTTTAAAACATCCCAAACACCAGGAGTATACGATAAGTTAGTGGTGTGAGTTGCAATAATTTTAGCTGCTAATTCATCTTTTAATGATGTTGAGGTCAACTCAAAATTAACCCCATTGTAATACTCTAAAAGTTCAGCAGGTATGTTATAATTAGAAGTATTTGAACTTGGTTCATATACTTCTATTGTTATAACAGCTGTTGAGCAACTATTGGTTGCAATAGTACTGCATAAAGTATATTCAAAAGTATCTGTTCCTACAAAATCAATGGCAGGTGTGTATGTGTACTTATCTCCACTTTTAGTAATTGTTGCATTATTTGAAGAGGTTTGTTGAACGCTAACTTGTACACTTCCTGTGGTGTATATATCATTAGATAAAAAATTAGAAACTTCAAGTGTTTTATTTTTTTCTACTTGGTATATATCGTTTTTGGCTTCAACATTGTCTACTGGTTCTTTAATTACATCTTCACTTCCTCCACAACTTATACATAATATTGCTACTGATGCTAATGTTAATAAATGCTTCATTTTTATAATTTAATTATATATTTAAACTTTAATGTTATTTTTTATCGTGTACTTGTGCTCCTATGTTATCATTCCAGACAGTTAAAATATCTGTTGCCACAGCTGCACCACTTCCGGCAGCAATTGCAAACTGACTTCTGTGACCTGCTAATGTGCCACAAACATATAATCTTTCTTTAATTAAATGATTATAATTTCTTAGTTGTATTCTATCCTTCATTGGATTCGCACTTGTATGACGCTCTATATATTGCTCTAATCCTGAAATATCAAAAGGTTTAGCATAGTTTAATGCTAATACTACTACCTTTGATTTATATTCATTTTTATTTGTAACTATTTTATATCCATCAATATCATCTAGAACGGCTAATACTTTTTCTTTTTCTATTTGATAAACTTCTGGATAAAATTCTGACAAATGTTTTTTTCCTTCTTCTAAAACATCTTTACCTAGGGTTCCAGGTGTTAATCCCAAAACGTTATTGAAAAGGGCATTTTGTAGGTGTGATGCTCTTTGATGAAGAATGATTCCAATTTTTTTATCAATAGCATAAGGTTTATTTTTTGCAGAACCTAAAACTAATGCACATTGCATTCCAGATACGCCTCCTCCAATTATTAATACATCAAAAATCATTAGGCTAAGAGCAGTTTAATATTTGCAGCAAATAATTTAACAGCTATAGCCAATAATATAACTCCAAATATTTTTCTGATAATAGCGATTCCATTTTTTCCTATTAATTTTCCAATTCTTGGAGATGTTTTTAAAACAATATAAATGACTATTACGTTTAATAAAACCGCGACAATAATATTTTGCAAGAAAAACTCAGCTCTTAAAGAAAGAAGAGTTGTTAAACTACCAGGACCCGCAATTAAAGGAAATGCTAAAGGAAAGACAGTAGCATTTAATGTAGCTTCTTCTTCTTTGTACAATGTTATTCCTAAAATCATTTCTAAGGCTATAAAAAACAAAATAAAAGATCCTGCTACAGCAAAAGAATGAACATCTATACCAATTAAATTTAATAACCTTTGACCTACAAACAGAAATAAGATCATAATAAACCCTGCAATAATTGCTGCTTTTTCAGACTGAATATGTCCAAATTTCTTACGTAGATCAATAACTATAGGAATATTTCCTACAATATCAATTACTGCAAATAACACCATAAAAGCGGTTAAAATTTCATTTAAATTAAAGTTCATAATCTAATTTTTGGGCAAAAGTACTTAATAAAGTATAAGTATGATTAACTAATGTTTAAAAGTAGTAAAAATAGCACTATTTTTGCAACATGTTTCAGTTAGGAAAAACCATAGTTTCAGAAGATATTATTGAAAAAGAATTTGTTTGCAACTTATCTGCATGCAAAGGTGCTTGTTGTATTGAGGGTGATGCAGGTGCACCTCTTGAAGAAAATGAAGCTAAGATTTTAGATGATATTTATTCTAAGGTAAAGCCTTTTTTAAGGCCTGAAGGAATCAAAGCAATAGAACAGCAAGGAACTTGGATTAAAAGTGATTTTGGCGAATTAGAAACACCTTTGATTAATGATGCTGAATGTGCTTATGTTATTTTTGATAAAAAAGGCACCGCTTTATGTGCTATTGAAGAAGCATACAACAAAGGAATTGTTGACTGGAAAAAACCTGTTTCATGTCATTTATACCCTGTTAGAGTAAAAGATTTTTCTGAATTTGCCTCTGTTAACTATCACAAATGGGAAATTTGTGATGATGCGTGTACTTTAGGTAAAGAGCTTCAAGTACCCATATATAAATTTGTAAAAGAAGCCCTTATTAGAAAATTTGGACAACATTGGTATGCTGAACTGGAAAAAGTGGCTGAAAAAAATAATTAACTGAGTCGTCCTGAAATAGGTTGACAGATTTTAATAAAAATAAATTTAAACCTGTGAAGTTAACTTCACAGGTTTTTTGTTATGTAAAAAGTTAGGTGTTTTCATATTAAGAGCTAAATGTGATCTTATGTTATTATAGGTTTCAATAGACTCTTTCATAAAATAAGTCTGTTTTGTGTCAACTTATTTTAGGACGGGACATATAAAACAAAAAAGCTCCACAAATGTGGAGCTTTTTTTATTATTTAATTATAATTTTTTGAGAACTTCTTTTGTTATTCTCGTCAATTATATTAACAACATACATACCAGGACTAGCATTAATATTAACTTCGTGCTTTTCTTTATCACTAAAGTTTAGTGAAGTATTGTATATTTCTTGTCCATTAATATTATAAATAGCCATAGTTGTTCTGCCTAATGTGTTTTTAGCAAAAATATTAAACGTTCCGTTTGATACTGTTGGGTATACTGAAAAAGCTTTAATTCCTTTAGCAACATCTTCTACGGAAGCTGTTGCAGCAGTAAATTGTCCAGAGAAAATTCCTCTACCATGAGTCGCCGCAAAAACAGTATTATCATCACGTAAATCCAAATCTAATACTTTTACATTAGACATTCCATTGTAGGAATGTATCCATTCTATTTCATTCTCTGTATTTAAATCATCGGTTTTCCACACACCTAATTCAGTTCCAATAATAACTTCGCTAGGTAATAATGGGTTTTGCAAAATACATTTTACAGGTATATCTGGTAAATTACCTTCAATATTTTGCCAATTTGCTCCTCCATCATTTGTATACCAAATATTAACAACGTTATAATTATGCATGGTAACAAATATTTCATTTTCACTTTGTCCATATTCTATATCTGAAATTGACCCCACAAAACTAGGTCCTGTAATTTCTGACCAAGTTGGAGTTGCATTAGCATTTTCTAATTTGAATAAATCACCTAACTTTGTTCCTACTAGAAGTGTAGTAGACGAAGTTGTATATGGAGATACTTTCATTGCTGATGGTGCAGAAGTAAGTAAATCATCTGTTATAACTGTTTTGAAAACAAAACCAGTTAAATTAGAGTACCTTCTAATTCTTGCCCCATCAGTACTATTAGAATAGTTAGAGTAAAGAATATTAAGGTTAGAGTCTAATTCTTCTTGATTGATAAAATCTCCATTTTGAGAATCTTCACTATTAATGTTTTTTGTTGTGCCTTGTTCAATATTATACAAATTTATATTGTCATTATAAACATAATTAGCTATGTAATATTTATCTGTTCCATCCTGATCAAAAAAACTATAAGCTCCATCACCTCCTTGTGTTTCTACAGACCCACCAACTCCTGAATTTGAATTCTCAAAAAGTTGTGTTCCATTGTCTTGTGCACCAGCAACAAAATAATCACCAGTGAATGCTGAAGTAGGAGCAACACCAACAGAATAAAACTGTGTAATATTTAATCCCTTATTTCTTGATTCTGTTATCTCTCCTGCATTAGTTGTGTAGTAGATACCCCCATCATTACCAAAAATTATTTTATCTGAATTATTATGAGCAAAAGCAGCTATATGTTGGTCTGCATGAACCTCTTGAAAACCAAAACCTCCATACCAATGTGAAAATTGAGTCCAAGTAGTTCCTCCATCTAATGATTTAAATAAGTCTATTCCTCCAACATATATATTGTTATCATTAGCAGGATCAACTTCTAACATCAAATCGTAAAATGCTTGACCCCTTGTAAAATCTTCTGCAGAGATACCAGTATCTGCATCGTTAGGAAGAGGTAAGACTGTTGTTGTTGAAAACCCATCTTCTGTTTTAATAATTGAAACTCCTGTTGGTACTTCTGCTAGAATAAAAATTTTATCTGCTGTAGTTGATGAAGCTGCTATTTGTGTTCTAGAAGCATTTTCAACTTCATGTTGCTGAGTAAAAATATTACCATCAACTGAAGAAAAAACTAAACCTCCTCCATTACCATAAGTAAAACTATCTGTTGTAGAAACCCATACTTTACCGTCAGCACCAACTTCTATATCATTAGGGTTTAATTTATTATCAATTCCTAGTGGTTGTGGTAAGTTAACTTCTGTCCAAGTATTTCCACCATCAACAGATTTAACTAATCCAAAAGAAAAAGAACCTACTAATGTTGTTGCATTAGATGAACCATAAATAGCATCTGAAACAGCTGCATAGATTTCAGTTACACCTGCATTATTTCTTGTTTTAACATCATTTATGTGTTGTGGACCTGGAACAACTACACCAGAAAAATCTCCTTCTGCTGGGTTTAAAGAACCATTTACTGCTCCAGATGATAATGCTTCTTCAATTAAGTCTCCATCTGCTTTAGTTATCATTACTGCAGGAATAATAACTGTAGCGTCTTCACCTCCCATAGGTATTGGATCACCATCTATATTGTTCATCATAATAACTCCTACTGCTCCCGCATCTTGCGCATTTTTAACTTTATCAGTGAAGTTGCAATTTCCTCTTCTTATCAAAGCTATTTTTCCATTTAATTCTCCTGCATTAATCGCTGGACTACATCCTTCAGTCGGAGTTGAAGTACCATCATCCATTAATACTATATCTGCAGTAATAGTTGATGTTATTTCGGTTCCAAAATTTGTAGTGGGTACTGACGAATAATTTCCTGCAATTGATCCTGGAGAATTAATTGTAATATTAGATGCTTCTTGAAAAAAAGAAATTCCAGAGCTCCCTCCAAAGACTCTATTCCATGTTGTTCCTCCATCCTCGGTTTTCCATACTCCGTCACCTATTGCTGACCCTGTTGTATGACCTACATAAGATTCTCCAGTACCTATATAAAAAACCTGAGTATTATTAGGATCGTAAGTAATACTTGAAACAGCTAAATTATCTGGGATATTAACTTTTTCCCATACTTGATTAGGATTAGATATTTTTGAGTTTCTCCACAAACCGCCACTTACACCTCCCGCAAATACTGTTTCATTTGTTTCGTCATTAGGATCAAACATTGCTGCTCTTACCCTTCCTCCAACATTGTTTGGCCCTCTTTCAATCCACTCGTTATCAGTTCCATCACCAGGTGTTCTACTTATGGATTTATTCCTAATTAATTCCTTTTGTAAATTTTGAACATTTTCTGGATAGGTTTTTCCTGTTAGTGGACTTAATTCATTTAAATATTGTTGTTCAAAAAATTTATTCGGAGGTAATCCATTAGCCTTTCTCTCTTTTTTTGAAAGTTTCATCACATTATTATATGGATGATTATTTAAATAATTAGCATGCTTAGCTCTTATGTTTTTTATTTCATTTTCTTGGAATGAAAATTTATAACCAGCTATAGCAACTGATAAAAATAATGCAAAAAAAAGTAATTTTTTATTCATAATAGTTAAAGAAGATGTGTTAAATTCTGCAAATCTAACAATTTTGACGAGTATTTAAATAATATTTCCTGTTAATTTTTTATGTAGTCTAATTGCATACCCGTCAGAAAGACCAGCAACGTAGTTACATATTTGCATAATTCTACTGTATAAACTTTCTTTTTCTTGTTGATATTCTCTAGGTAATAAATTTAAAACCAATTTGTCATAATTAGACTGTTTAGCATTAAACTTATTATTAAGGGCTGTTACAAAAACATCTAACAAATCAGCAATAATTTTATAGCCCGCAACCTCTTTTTCTATTACTTCTTTACTTTTATAAATTTTATCTACACTAATGTTTATAATATCATTCATTTGTGCTTCATACTTGCACTTATCTAATAATGATTTATCAAATTCTCCTTTCAAAATAGCTTCTTCATTTGCTAAGAATATGTCAACTGCTTCGTTAATTAGCACTCCAATTGCCAAAGCTCGTAAATAACTCACTCTGTCTTTTTTATATTGAAGGGAATGGTATTTTTTACTATCAATTGTATTTTTTACCAATTTGATCATGTATTCCAATGCATAATCTTCTTCTATTAATCCAAGATTAATGCCATCTTCAAAATCAATGATTGTGTAGCAAATATCATCTGCTGCCTCCACTAAATAAGCTAGTGGATGACGGTAAAATGAAATTCCGTTAGACTCTTTTTGTAACAGTCCTAAATCTTCTGCAACATCTAAAAAAGCACCTTTTTCACTTTGAAAGAACCCGTATTTTTTATCAACAATATGCTTGGTTGGTTTTTTAGGTAAACTCTCTTTCGGATACTTCATAAACGCACCCAAAGTTGCATAACTTAAACGCAAACCTCCTTCTGCTCCTGCTTTATTTTCAGTAACAATTTTAAATCCGTTAGCATTTCCTTCAAAGTCAGTGAGATCTTGGTACTCTTTTTCGGTTAAGTCAGATTTATATTGAAGTCCATTACCTGTTTTAAAATACTCTCCAATAGCTTTTTCTCCAGAATGACCAAAAGGCGGATTTCCTATATCATGCATTACCGATGCTGCGGCAACAATAGCGCCAAAATCGTTAAACGTATACCCTAATTCTTGAAGTTTGGGATGACGTTCTAAAAGAACTTTTCCTACTTTTCTTCCTAAAGTTCTACCTACTACAGATACTTCTAAACTATGGGTTAAACGCGTATGCACAAAGTCGGTTTTTGATAGTGGAATTACCTGAGTTTTATCTTGTAAACTTCTAAAAGCAGAAGAAAAAATAATTCTATCAAAATCTACTTCAAAACCTAAACGTGTTTCGTCTTGTTGTGCGCGTTCACGTTTTGTAGTATCACCAAATCGTTTTAAAGAAAGTAATTGTTCCCAGTTCATTTTATCAAAATTTTTCAGTGTATATTCTTACTCATGAAAAGTTGAGATTAGTTCAACTTGATAAGCGAAATTAATAAAAAGAGAAGCATTTCTGCTTCTCTTATAATGATAAATTAAGAATATATACCCCAATTTCTTTTAAAAAACCATTTCGGTTTCCATTTAACAAAATTAGCAGGGTTGAATTCTTTATCTGTTAACTCTATATTTAATAATTGAGATGGTAAAATTGACAAATTATGTCTACCTTCTATTCCATCTAATACAAGAAAATGATATCTCTGAGCTTTATCTTTAAACCTTCTACTTGGACCAAGATCAAAAGGAATACAATTTCTTGTTAGAATTCCTTTATTTGTAGAGTTAAAAGTAACTTTGACTATCAATTTATTATTAATAGCTTTTAAAAACAAAATTCTATTCATTTGTATTTCTTATTTAAGGTTATCAACAGTTTATTATTTCTGTTAATAAAAAATTAATGCAGCTCCCTAGTTATTTTTAAAGGGAAAATAGCTACTTAAAATAATTCAAGAAATATTTAACTTGACCGAAAGATTTTTGTTTTGTATTTTTGAAGAACAAAACAGAGTTGAGGTAATCTCAACTTTCTGTTTTTTTAAGATATTTAGGCGTTCCAAACCAAATATTAAAAAATCAAGAGGGATATTTCAAATGTCCCTTTTTTTATGTCTTTTTTCTACCTCAGCATAGGTTTTTAATAAGTTTCTCTTTAAAAAGAGAAGCCTTTCAGCTTCTCTTTTGCACTTTTAATTTGGTTTCTTGCCTTCAATACAAGAATATTGATAATAACATTTTTAAGATCCACACATTAAACAATCGTCCGGTCCAGCATTTTTAGAGGCATCAACCAT
The DNA here is from genome assembly GCF_034043975.1 of Tenacibaculum sp. IB213877. Classification (NCBI taxonomy): domain Bacteria; kingdom Pseudomonadati; phylum Bacteroidota; class Flavobacteriia; order Flavobacteriales; family Flavobacteriaceae; genus Tenacibaculum; species Tenacibaculum sp. IB213877. Next base: position 111,582 of record NZ_JAXCHH010000005.1, read on the forward strand.
TGCTTTAAATTCTTCCGGACTCATCGGTTTGTCTTGATCTTTCTTTTCTACATCTAACGTAAATTGTTTTGCGTTAACTGCAGACTTTGTACGTAAATAGTACATACCTGTTTTTAAGCCGCTTTTCCAAGCATAAAAATGCATAGAGGTTAATTTGGCATAGTCAGGATCTTTCATAAATAGGTTTAATGATTGAGATTGATCAATAAAATATCCTCTATGGCGAGCCATATCAATAATATCTTTCATACTCATTTCCCAAACCGTTTTGTATAATTCTTTTAAGTCTTGCGGAATTGTTTCAATATGTTGAATAGATCCGTTTGCACGCATAATTTCTTCTTTCATATTGTTATCCCACAAACCTAGCTCTACTAAATCTTCTAATAAATGTTTGTTTACCACAATAAACTCACCTGATAATACTCTACGAGTATAAATGTTTGACGTATATGGTTCAAACGCTTCGTTGTTTCCTAAAATTTGTGAGGTTGATGCTGTTGGCATTGGCGCTACTAATAACGAGTTACGAACTCCATGTTTCATTACATTTTTACGCAATTTTGCCCAATCCCATCTTCCGCTTAATTCGTCTTCTGAAACACCCCACATGTTAAATTGGAATTCTCCTTTTGACATTGGTGAACCTTGAAAGGTTGAATATGGTTCTTTTGCTTTAGCTATTTCCATAGATGACGTTACTGCTGCAAAATATAAGGTTTCAAAAATTTCTTGGTTTAGTTTTTTTGCTTCTTCAGATGTAAACGGTAAACGTAACATGATGAATGCATCTGCTAACCCTTGAATTCCTAATCCTACCGGACGGTGACGGAAGTTAGAGTTTTCTGCTTCTTTAACCGGATAATAGTTACGATCAATAACCGTATCTAAGTTTCTGGTTACTTTTTTAGTTACTTGGAATAATTTTTTATGATCAAAGAATTTGTTTCCGTTTTCGTCTTCTGCAACAAACATAGGTATTGCAATAGATGCTAAATTACATACTGCCACTTCATCTTCTGCAGTATATTCCATGATCTCGGTACATAAGTTTGAAGAACGAATAACTCCTAAGTTTTGCTGATTGGTTTTACGGTTAACTGCATCTTTATATAACATGTAAGGAGTACCGGTTTCAATTTGCGATTCTAAGATCTTTTCCCATAAATCACGTGCTTTAATGGTTTTTCTTCCTTTACCTGCTTGTTCATACCCTGTGTATAAACGCTCAAACTCTTCACCGTAGGTATCAAATAAATGCGGACATTCATTAGGACACATCAACGTCCATTCACCATCTTCCTGTACACGTTTCATAAATAAATCAGAAATCCACATCGCATAGAATAAATCACGCGCACGCATTTCTTCTTTCCCATGATTTTTCTTTAAGTCTAAGAAATCAAAAATATCAGCATGCCAAGGCTCTAAATACATTGCAAAAGAACCTTTACGTTTTCCTCCTCCTTGATCTACATAACGAGCCGTGTCATTAAATACACGTAACATAGGTACAATTCCGTTACTTGTTCCGTTGGTACCAGCAATGTAACTTCCTGTAGCACGAATATTATGAAGAGATAACCCTATTCCTCCTGCCGATTGTGAAATTTTAGCGGTTTGTTTTAATGTATCATAAATACCATCAATACTATCATCTTGCATTTGTAATAGAAAACAAGATGACATTTGTGGCTTTGGTGTACCTGCGTTAAAAAGTGTTGGGGTTGCATGAGTAAAAAACTTTTTACTCATTAACTCGTATGTAGCAATTGCTTCATCAATATCTTCTTTGTGAATACCAATAGAAACACGCATTAACATTTGTTGTGGACGCTCAACAATGTTTCCGTTTATTTTTAATAAATAAGAACGTTCTAATGTTTTAAAACCAAAATAATCATAGTTAAAATCGCGGCTGTAAATAATGGTAGAGTCTAATTTTTCTGCATTATCTATAATGATTTTATACACATCATCTGCAATTAATGATGAATTTTTGCCTGTACGCGGATTTACATATTTATACAGATCGGTCATCGTTTCTGAAAACGATTTTTTAGTGTTTTTATGTAGATTAGATACGGCAATTCTTGCTGCTAGCTTTGCATAGTCTGGGTGCGCAGTAGTCATTGTGGCTGCAACTTCTGCTGCAAGATTATCTAACTCAGAAGTAGTTACTCCGTCATATAACCCTTCAATAACACGCATTGCAACTTTTACAGGATCAACTATTGTGTTTAAACCATAACACATTTTTTTTACTCTTGCTGTGATCTTATCAAACATCACAGGCTCTTTTCTGCCGTCTCTTTTTACTACATACATATTTAATTGGTTTTATATTAATAGAATATCCGCTTCTTTTTTTGTTCCCCTAGAAACGGAAGTTAATTTTTTTTTAGAAATCTGCATCAAAGCTAATATCTCCGGTTCCTCCAGATTTTACTCCTGCTTTTTGGTATTCAGACACTCTTTTTTCAAAGAAATTTGTTTTTCCTTCTAAAGAAATCATCTCCATAAAATCAAACGGATTGGTTGCGTTGTATACTTTATTACAACCAAACTCTGTTAATAAACGATCGGTTACAAACTCTAAATATTGAGTCATTAACTTAGCATTCATTCCTATTAAACTTACGGGTAATGATTCTGTAATAAACTCTCTTTCAATATCTAAAGCAGAAATAATGATTTCTGTAATTCTTTCTTTTGGAACTTTATTTACTAAGTGGTTATTGTGTAAATGAACTGCAAAATCGCAATGCATTCCTTCATCTCTAGAAATTAATTCATTTGAAAATGTTAGCCCTGGTAATAAACCTCTTTTCTTTAACCAAAATATAGAGCAAAATGACCCTGAAAAGAAAATTCCTTCAACAGCAGCAAATGCAATTAGTCTTTCTGCAAATGAGTCAGAATCAATCCATTTCAATGCCCAATCTGCTTTCTTTTTTATGGCTGGAAAAACTTCAATAGCTTTAAATAAACGGTTTTTTTCTTCTTCATTTTTAATATACGTATCAATTAATAATGAATACGTTTCAGAATGAATATTCTCCATCATAATTTGAAAACCGTAAAAGAATTTTGCTTCTGAATATTGAACTTCGTTTACAAAATTCTCTGCTAAATTTTCATTTACTATTCCGTCTGATGCTGCAAAAAATGCTAAAACATGCTTTATAAAATAGCGTTCGTCATCTGTTAATTTTGTATTCCAATCATTCAGGTCTTGATGCAAATCAATTTCTTCTGCGGTCCAAAAACATGCTTGTTGTTTTTTATACCATTCCCATAAATCATTATGTTGAATCGGAAATATTACAAATCTATCCTTGTTTTCTTGTAAAATAGGTTCTATAGTAGCCATTTTTTAATGTTTTTTTTTGCTTTTTTTTACATCTGTGGGGAACTACAAAGATTGTAAAAAATGAGTCAAAAATAAAGACCTACTTATTCACAAACCCCTATGAGTTTTTAACAATTTGATGCTTTTTTTAAATTTAACTCAATTTTTTTAAGTTTATAAAAAACTGTAAATCAGTATATTAAAAATTAAAAAATAGCTGCCGTAGTGATTATTAGGAGCTTTCTTATTTTGTGTTTTTAAAATAAAACTTAAAGCGTTTTAGAAAATTTAGAAAATAAAAAAAGCGGCTTAAAAAAAGCCGCTTTGATAATTTCATAATCGAATAATCCCCAATATACGATTTATGTCTTTAAGTAATACATTTTTAAAGTACGTTGCAAATATAATTTACTTTTTGATGTTTTCTATTCAATTTGTATAAGCTGTAAAAAAAATCGTATAACTGGTATTTGTTTTGTGTTTTTTTGATCTTTATTTTTTTACTTTTAAAACATCTTCAATAATTTCTTCAATTTGCTTTTTGGGTAATGCGCCATGTGCCATTTGTGGTTGTTCATCTGTAGGGCAAAACAACATTGAAGGAATACTTCGAATACCAAATGCCGCTGCTAATTCTTGTTCTGCTTCTGTATCAATTTTATAAATAGTTAATTTATCTCCATACTCTTCACTTAGTTCTTCTAACACTGGAGCTAACATTTTACAAGGTCCGCACCAATCGGCATAAAAATCAATAATTGCTGGTACTTTTCCTTCAAATTTCCATTCTTTATTTTGTTCGTAATTAAATATTTTTTCTAAAAATGTGCTTTTTGTTAATAACTCTGTCATCTTTGTTTATTTTATTGTAAAGTTAGACGTTTTAATTCTGAAACATTACAAACTAACTACTTATATGTTAAAATCCTCTTAATTTGTAACATTTCATTCGTTTTTTCTTCTAACTTTGAGAGAATTCTCTAATCATACTCTAAAATGAAAAAACTACTATTCCCCATTTTAAGTGCAAGTCTTTTATTTATGGCTTGTAAACAAGAAAATCAAAAAAGAAATATTACTGTGAATTACCCCGAAACTACAAAACAACCTGTGGTTGATGAATATTTTGGCACAAAAGTTACCGACAATTATCGTTGGTTAGAAGATGATCGAAGTAAAGAAACTGAAGCTTGGGTAAAAGCTGAAAACGAAGTTACTTTTGATTATTTAAGTAAAATTCCATACCGAGAACAACTTAAAAATCGTTTATCAGAACTATGGAATTATGAAAAAATAGGAACTCCTTTTAAAGAGGGAGATTATACATATTTTTATAAAAACAACGGACTCCAAAATCAATATGTTTTATACAGAAAAGACAAAGATGGAAATGAAGAGGTTTTTTTAGATCCAAACACTTTTTCTGAAGACGGAACCACTTCTTTAGGTTCAGTTAGTTTTACCAAAGATGGTAAAACAGTTGCCTATTCTATTTCTGAAGGTGGTAGTGATTGGCGTAAAATTATTGTAATGGATGCCGATTCAAAAACCATTAAAGAAGATACGTTAGTAGATGTTAAGTTCTCTGGAATTTCATGGAAAGGAAACGAAGGTTTTTACTACTCAAGCTATGATAAACCTAAAGGAAGTGAGCTTTCTGCAAAAACAGATCAACACAAATTATATTACCATAAGTTAGGAACTCCACAAAAAACTGATGAAGTTGTATTTGGTGCAACACCAGAAGAAAAACACAGATATATTGGTGGTTATTTAACAGAAGATGACAAATATTTAATCATCACTGCATCTACCTCAACTTCTGGAAACAAGCTATTTATTAAAGATTTGTCTGATTCAAACAGTAAATTGATTCCTATTTTAGATAATTTTGATAGCGACACCTATGTAATTGATAATAGAGACAGCAAGTTATATTTGGTTACTAACCTAAATGCTCCTAATAAAAAAGTGGTTACGGTAGATGCTGCTAATCCAACTCCAGATAATTGGAAAGACTTCATTCCTGAAACAGAAAACGTATTAAGTCCATCAACAGGAGCAGGATATTTCTTTGCAGAATATATGGTAGATGCGGTATCAAAAGTTTTTCAATATGATTTTGATGGAAATTTAATTCGTGAAGTAAAATTACCTGGAGTGGGTTCTGTAGGTGGTTTTGGAGGAAAGACAGATGCTGAAGAATTATACTTTTCTTTTACAAACTACAACACACCAAGTTCTTCATATAAATTCAATCCGAAAGAAGGAACATATAATTTGTATTGGAAACCTGCTATTTCTTTTAATGCTGATGATTATGAAAGTAAGCAAGTGTTTTACAATTCAAAAGATGGAACTAAAGTTCCGATGATTATCACCTATAAAAAAGGAACAGAATTAAATGGTAAAAACCCAACTATTTTATATGGTTATGGTGGATTCAACATCAGTTTAACACCAAGTTTTAGTATTGCTAATGCTGTTTGGATGGAACAAGGCGGAATTTATGCAGTTCCAAACTTAAGAGGTGGTGGAGAATATGGTAAAAAATGGCACGTTGCTGGTACCAAAACACAAAAGCAAAATGTGTTTGACGATTTTATTGCTGCTGCAGAATACTTAATTGAAAACAAGTATACTTCTTCAGAATATTTAGCAATCAGAGGTGGATCTAACGGAGGTTTATTAGTAGGCGCAACCATGACACAACGTCCAGATTTAATGCGTGTGGCTTTACCAGCTGTTGGAGTGTTAGATATGTTACGTTATCATACATTTACAGCAGGAGCTGGTTGGGCTTATGACTACGGAACTTCAGAAGAAAGTCAAGAAATGTTTGAATACTTAAAAGGATACTCACCTGTACACAATGTAAAAGAAGGTGTTGAATATCCAGCAACCATGGTTACAACAGGAGATCATGACGATCGTGTTGTACCAGCACACAGTTTTAAGTTTGCTGCTGAGTTACAAGACAAACATAAAGGCGCAAATCCAGTTTTAATTAGAATTGAAACCAATGCGGGTCATGGAGCAGGAACACCAGTTGCAAAAACCATTGAACAATATGCAGATATCTTTGGGTTTACATTATATAATATGGGGTTTGATGCTTTACCAAATCCGCCGAAAACTAAAATTAAAAGTTAAAATCTGTAACATTTACATTCAAATAGTTACTATTATTTAAATATCAATCTATAATAACAATGAAAACCTTTAAAAAAGTCTTATTAAGCACAGCAGTTGTTTCTCTGGCGGTTGTGGCTTGTAAAACAGATAAAACTGAAGAAAAAGTGCCAGGTCTTGTCATAGAAAATATGGACACGGCAGTAAAACCAACAGATGATTTTTACCATTTTGTAAACGGTACTTGGCAAAAAAATACAGAAATTCCAGCAGATAGAACTTCATGGGGAAGTTTTGCTGAATTACGTAAAAAAACCGATGCAGATGTATTAGCTATTTTAGATGAAGCTATTAAAGAAGGAAGCTTTCCGAAAGTAAAAGATGCTCAAGGAAACGAAATAGACAGCGATCAAGAAAAAGCGGTAAACTACTTTGAAAGTATTATGGATACCGTTACTCGTAACCAACAAGGAGTTGAACCTTTAAAACCATTTTTAGCTAAAATTGATGAAATTAAAACTAAAGATGATGTAGAAACCTATATCACCAACATCGCTCCTTACGGTGGTGGTCCTTTTTACGGTTTTGGTGTTTTTAACGATTTAAAAGACAGCAAAATGAATGCAGGTTACATGAGCTCGGGTGGATTAGGTCTTTCTCGTGATTACTATGTAGATGAAGATGATGACACCAAAGAAAAGTTAAAAAAGTATGAAGCTTTTGTAGCTAAAATGTTTGCTGAATTTGGTGATGATGAAGCAACAGCTACTAAAAATGCAGCAACAGTAGTTGCTTTTGAAACAAGCTTAGCAAAACCAAGAATGACAAAAGAAGATCGTAGAGATGCTCGTAAAATGTACAACCCAATGTCTGTAGCAGAGTTACAAGATTTAGCTCCTGCAATTAACTGGGATGCGCATTTAAAAGGAATTGGTGTTTATGACCTAGTTAATGATGACAATTCAGATAAAACTGATAAATTAGACAAAGTTATTGTTACTGACCCTAACTACTTCAAAGCAATGAGCAATATCTTTACACAACGTTCTGTTGAAGATATCAAAACCTTATTACGTTGGGATGCTATTAATGGTGCTGCTGGTTTATTAACTACCGATTTAGAAAAAGCACGTTGGGAGTTTTATAGTAAAACCTTACGTGGAGCTAAAGAACAACGCCCTAGAGACGAAAGAGCGTTAGCATCTGTAAACGGATCTGTTGGTGAAGCATTAGGAAAGCTATATGTTGATGAAAAATTTCCGCCAGAAGCGAAGAAAAAAGCAGAGGAAATGATTGCTAACGTGCGTTTAGGTTTTGAAAAACGTATTGCTGGTTTAACTTGGATGAGTGATTCTACTAAGCAAAAAGCATTAGATAAATTAAACAAGTTAACCGTTAAAATTGCATATCCTGATAAATGGAAAGACTATTCTGCATTACAAGTTAACGGAGTTAAAAACGGAGGTAGTTACTTTGAAAACGCCATGAACGTAACTAAATGGAACTATAACCGAAATATGGAAAAATTAGGTAAGCCAGTTGATAGAACTGAATGGGGAATGTCTCCACAAACAGTAAATGCTTACTTTAATCCGGTAAACAATGAAATTGTGTTCCCTGCAGCTATTTTACAACCTCCTTTCTACAATTACAAAGCTGATGAAGCAGTAAACTATGGTGGAATTGGAGCAGTAATCGGACACGAAATTTCACACAGTTTTGATGATTCTGGTTCTCGTTTTGATGGTGATGGAAACTTAAACAACTGGTGGTCTGAAGAAGATGCAGAAAAATTTGCTGCAGAAGGAAAAGCATTAGTGAAACAATTTGATGATTTAGTTGCTGTAGATGATGTTCATGTAAACGGTACTTTTACATTAGGAGAAAATATTGGTGATTTAGGTGGTGTAAATGCTGCATATGAAGGATTACAAATTTTCTTTGAAAAGAATGGAAAACCCGAAAATATTGATGGCTACACTCCAGAACAACGTTTCTTTATGTCATGGGCAACTGTGTGGCGTATTAAATCGCGTCCTGAGGCATTGAAAAACCAAATTAAAACAGACCCTCATGCTCCTGGAATATTTCGTGCATATGTTCCTTTAAAAAATGTAGATGCTTTTTATGAAGCTTTTGATATTAAAGAAGGAGATAAAATGTACTTAAAACCTGAAGAAAGAGTAAAAATTTGGTAGTTTCCTTATTTTTTAAACAAATAAAAACCGATACATTTGTATCGGTTTTTTTTATACCAAAGTTATAGGTTTATATATTTACTTATTTTAAATGAAAATAATAGGACGTGTTGAAACAGCAACTTTTCCAGTATGGAAAATTGAAGATTTACCTGTTAAAGTTGATACTGGTGCTTACACCTCTTCTATACATTGTAAACATATTGTAGAAAAAGATGGGTATTTAGAATTTAAATTACTTTGTCCTCAAACAGAAAAATATAACAATAAACTTATAAAAACTGCCAACTATCAAATAAAATCAGTTCGTAGTTCAAACGGTAAAAAACAAAAAAGATATATTGTAAAAACCACAATTCTTTTTTTTGGTAAGCGCTATAGAGTTCAGTTTTCTTTAGCCAATAGATCTAAAATGAATTATCCGGTATTACTAGGAAGAAAGTTCTTGACTAAAAAATTTATTGTGGATGTTTCTAAAAAAAATATAGCCATAGGCGAAGATTAAAAATGAAGATTGTAATCCTTTCAAGAAATCCAAAACTTTATTCAACTCAGCGATTATATGAAGCAGGAGTGAAAAAAGGGCATGAAATGTTAATTTTAGATCACACAAAATGCGATTTAATTATTGAGAAAAAAAAGCCCGCTATTGTTTACAAGCATGAGTTAATAACTGATGTTGATGCAGTAATACCAAGAATTGGTGCTTCTGTTACCTTTTATGGTACTGCTGTAGTTAGGCAATTTGAAATGATGAAAGCCTTCTCTGTAGTGGAGTCACAAGCTTTAGTAAGATCTAGAGACAAACTAAGAAGTTTACAAATTCTATCAAGAGCAAATTTAGGCTTACCAAAAACCGTTTTTACAAACTATTCAAAAGACACTTCAGAAATTATAAAAAAAGTTGGAGGAGCTCCTTTAATTATTAAACTATTAGAGGGAACTCAAGGCTTAGGTGTGGTATTAGCAGAAACTAAAAAAGCGGCTGAATCTGTTTTAGAAGCATTTAATGGTTTACAAGCTCGTGTTATTGTACAAGAATTTATCAAAGAAGCTAAAGGAGCAGATATTAGAGCTTTTGTGGTAGATGGTGTTGTAGTCGGTGCCATGAAACGTCAAGCAAAAGAAGGTGAATTCAGATCTAATTTACACAGAGGTGGAACCGCAGAAATCATTCAGTTAACTGATGAAGAAGAAAATGCGGCTTTAAAAGCTGCTAAAGTAATGGGCTTAGGGGTTGCCGGGGTTGATATGTTACAATCTGAAAGGGGTCCTTTAATTCTAGAAGTAAACTCTTCTCCTGGTTTAGAAGGCATTGAAAAAGCTACTCAAAAAGATATTGCAAAAAGCATCATTCGATATATAGAAAGAAACGCATAGTTTTAAACCGATACGAAAGTGTCGGTTTTTCTTTTAAAAATAACCTCTACTTTTAACTTATGCTACACGTAAACCACATATCCTTTCAATATAACCAACATAAGAAAGTGTTAGAAAACATCAATTTTACCCTAAAAGCTGGTGAACATTTATGTGTAATGGGTGAAAGTGGTTGCGGAAAATCTACCTTATTAAAAACTATTTATGGATTAGTTGATGTTAATGAAGGTGACTTGTTTTGGAAAGATACACAAATTCTTGGTCCTGCGCATCACTTAGTTCCAGGAATGGGCTTTTTTAAGTATGTTCCGCAAAATTTTGATTTGATGCCATATACTTCGGTATCTGAAAATATTTCAAAATTCTTATCTAGATTTTATCCTGAAGAAGCAAAATTAAGAACGGAAGAATTGTTAGAGGTAATTGAAATGACGGAGTTTGCTAACGAAAAAGTAAAAACTTTAAGTGGCGGGCAACAACAACGCGTTGCTATTGCGCGTGCCTTAGCTAAAGAACCCGAATTACTCTTACTTGACGAACCTTTCAGTCAAATAGATAATTTTAAAAAGAATTCTTTAAGACGTAAACTATTCTCATATTTAAAAGAAAAAAACATAGCTTGTATAGTTGCCACGCACGATGGAAATGATGCGCTTTCATTTGCAGATAAAATGATTGTTATAAAAGACAATCAAATTATTGCAGATGCACATCCGAAGGAATTATATAAAAATCCAAAAATGAAATACGTTGCATCATTATTTGATGACGTTAATGAATTAATTGTTGATGAAAAAAGTAGATTACTATATCCACATCAATTAAAATTTGTTGAAAAATCTAATTTTAAAGCAACCGTTACAAATTCCTATTTCAAAGGTTTTTATTGGTTGATTGAAGTGGATTACAACAGTAAAAAACTGTTTATTTCAAATCATGAACAAATAGAGCCGAAAACAGAAATATTCTTCGATTTTATATAATCTCTATAATTTTCACATTTTTTCCATTGAAAACAAATTCATCGTTTTTCTGTTTTCCTAACAATAGCTTTCCAATTGGTGATGAAACAGAAATAGCAAAATAATTGCAATGATCAACAGTTAGTTGACCCGCACTAATCGATAAAAAATAGTTGGCATTATGGGTTATTATAATACTGCCTAAACTAGCTTTTACGGCTTCTTTAGTTAAGTTAATTTTAGCCAGCATTTCTTTCATTTGTTGTACAACCGCAATTTGCTGACTCGCTTTTTCCATTTCTAATTGCAACATTGCTCTGCCAGTTTCATGTTTATCTCCCGCAGAACTTTTGGTTTCTGACAACAACGCCTTTTTGTTTGACGAAATAATATCGTTTATAGTTTGCTCGCGTTGTAAAACATACGCTAAACATTGTTTGTATAAAACTTGTTTTAAACTCATACCAAATCAGCTAATTCTTTTCCAACCAGACTACCAATAGCAACTCCCATTCCTCCTAAACGAACACCACAAAAAACATTATTTGAAATTGGTTTTACAATCGATTTCTTTTGATTTCCAACGCCCATAATTCCGCTCCATCTATGTTCAACTTCAAACTCAGTTTCAGGTAAAATTATTGTTTTTAGTATTTCATCAAGTTTGTTTTGAATGAGTGATGTTAATCCAAATTCTGAGGTTTCTTCTCCTTTAAAATCTAAATTTCTTCCTCCACCAAATAAAATTCTGTTATCAATATTTCGGAAATAGTAATATCCTTTATCTAAATGAAAAGTTCCTTTTATATGTAGATTTTCAATAGGCTTCGTAATTAAAACTTGTGCTCTTGCCGGTTGCACATTTTCTTGCAGTAATGGTTGTGCAAATCCGTTAGTAGCAATCAATAATTTTCTAGCTTTAAACTCAACTACATTGGTTTTAATTTTTACAGAACCTTCGGTATTGGTAAACTCTTCAACTTCAATTCCGTTCAAAATGGTAACTCCTGCTTGTTGAACTTTCAATAAAAGTTGATGAGCCATTTTACCGGTGTCTATCTGACCTTCAAAATTGTTAACAATATAGTTTTGTTGGATCTTTTTAAAACCAAAACTATTATCAGAAACAGAAAATACTTCTGATTTAAAAATAGGCTTCAACAAATTATTTATAGCCTCTTTTTGAGCTAAACATTCCTCATATAATCCTGATTCTAAAAACAGCTCATAACCTTTGTTTTGTTGAAAATCAATTTGGGTATCCCCTAAATTTTTACGTAATAACTGGAGTCCTTCCCAACGTTTCACAACCAAATTCACTACTTCTTCTTCGGTATGTGTTTGTAAATCGTCAATCAGCTCAGATAAACTTCCAAAACAAGCAAATCCTGCATTTTTTGTACTAGCTCCTTGAGGTAAAATTCCTTTTTCAAGAATTACAATTTTTGCTTTAGGATATTTTTGTTGTAATGTTAAAGCACAATTTAATCCAACTATTCCACTACCCACAATAGCAAAATCAACATTTGTGAACCATTGTTTAAGTTCCCAGTAACTAAAATTCATCATGCAGTAAAACTAAGTAAAACCTTTTGATTTTAACATTAATTTGTACCTTGGCATAAAGATTGAATAAAAAAATAAATAATATATATGAAAAAAATGAAAATATTAAGTGTTTTAGTTTTAGCTATTGGCTTTATACAATGTGCCAGTACTCAATTTGATAAAAACCCTTCTTTTACAATAACCTCAGCTACTTATACAAATTGGGCAGGTGGAGTTGAAGGCGTTAATGGAACCAATGTAATTATTGGCTACACAGCCGATGAGAACGTAAATTTTGATAGTATTTTTTTTAGAGGAAGAAAAGCCAAAATTAGTTACAAAGGGAGTGATAATCAAAAATATATCATGGCACAATTTAACACTTCTGCTATTCAAAATAAAAGAGATTTACAATTACATAGCAATGGTGCTAAAGAATATGGTAACCAACCTCCCAACACTCAAGAAAAATTTCCTTTTGAGCTTAAAAATGATGAAGCTGTTGTAAGTTATCTTGAAGGTGGTAAAATCAAATATTTTAAGATAGAAAACCTACAAAAAGGAAAACAAAAACCACATCAATAAAATATTTATAATCACATATTAAACCGCTCTAACCGAGTGGTTTTTTATTTTGGCACGTATTTTGAATTTAAGTAAGTATAACCATAAAAACGAATGCTTATGAAAGCTCTAAAATTACTCTTTTTAACACTAATAACAGGAACAATGTTAACCTCGTGTGTTAGGGTTGATGATACTATAATAGTAGATGATTATGTTTCTTTAGAAGAAGTAGTATCTAATTACGATTTATGGTATATAGATTATCATAGTACAACAGGTACGGGAGATGTCCCTTATTTATCAAAAGCTTTTACCGTTTCTTTTATAAACGGAAGGTTGTATGCTAATAACAATATAGCTGATATTGGTATAACGGGTAACGGACTTGGAATTGTTGTAGGAGAATACAATACTTATAATGGTATCTTAGAAACTCATCATGATTTAGATGGTTATTTTGATTTTGAAGTGGAGATAAACAGAAGAGTTTCAAATGAAATTACAATTCATGATATACATCAAAATGTTAGCTATCATTTAATAGGATATCAACGCAATAATTTTGATTACGATAAGTTATTCTATGAAAACATTGAATACTTTTTACAAGAGTACATTGCTTGGGAAAGAACCGATACTGTTGGCGGAACTCCAAATGTATTTGATGAAGAAAGATATTTACAATTTACGCCAGAAAATAATACTACGTTCTATTCTTCTTCAGATTCTTTTGGCACGAATATTGAATTAATTAATTGGGATTTTGTAGGAAGCTATAGTGTTTACGATTATACTTCTGCAAATAATGTAAAGCTATTAACGCTATATTATGATGGAGGAGATAAAGAAGAATTTGAGTTACGCGTTTTAAACGATCAAAATATAGAGTTGTATCACATAAATTCAGGAACAACCTATGTTTATACTGGTAAAGGTTTTGTACAGTACCTAAAAAGCGAAAATGCTTTAACTGCTAAACCTCCTGTAAGGAATAGTGGTAGAAAACGTACTAAAATAATAAGACAAAAAGTTGATAGAAAAGTTTTAAAATAAAGTTTGGTTAGTTGATTTTTGATTGGTTATTTTTAACCAATTCAAAAGAGGCCGCTCCTAATGGAGCGGTTTTCTTTTTTATAACATACTATTTACATTAAAAATTTTACCTTTATACAAACAATTAAAAAATGAGTTTAACCGCTTTTATAACAGGTGCTACTTCCGGAATTGGTAAAGCAACCGCGCAATTATTTGCTAAACATAATTTCAACTTGGTTCTTTGTGGCAGACGTCAAGAAAAATTAGAACAACTTCAACAAGAACTTTCAAAAATTACTAAGGTTTACACATTACAATTTGATGTTAGAAACAAAGAAGAAGTTCAAAAAGCTATTGATAGTTTGCCTAACGATTTTAAAAAAATTGATATTCTTATTAACAATGCGGGTAATGCCCATGGCTTAAGTCCGATTCAAGAAGGTTCATTGGATGATTGGGATGCTATGATTGATGGAAATGTTAAAGGCTTATTATACGTTTCAAAAGTCATTATTCCGCAAATGGTTGAAAGAAACAACGGATTTATTGTAAATATAGGCTCTATTGCCGGTAAAGAAGTATATCCTAACGGAAATGTATATTGTGCCTCTAAACACGCAGTAAATGCTTTAAATAAAGCGATGCGAATCGATTTAAACAAACATAATATTCGTGTAAGCGCTATTCATCCAGGATTGGTAGAAACAGAATTTTCAGATGTTCGTTTTAAAGGAGATTCTGAACGTGCAAAAACCGTATACCAAGGTTACAAAGCGCTGCAAGCAGAAGATATTGCTGATATCATTCACTTTGTAGTTACCCGTCCATATCACGTAAATATTGAAGATTTAATTATTTATCCAACCGCACAAGCTAGTGCTACAATTTTACATAAAGATGCTAACTAAATTATCAGAAATTATTATTGGTTGTATGTCTTGGGGTGCTTGGGGAAAGCAGCATTCAACTTCTGAAATGATCAGCCTTATTCATTTTTGTTTAGATCAAGGAATTTCATCCTTTGATCATGCCGATATTTATGGTGATTATACCACAGAAACAGCTTTTGGAAAAGCTTTTATACAAAGTGGAGTAGACCGAGAAAAAGTACAACTCATTTCTAAATGCGGAATTCAATATGTGGGGAATACAAGAAGCAATAGGGTAAAGCATTATAATTATTCAAAAGAATATATTATTTGGAGTGCAGAAGAATCTCTTAAAAACTTACAAACTGATTATTTAGATGTATTATTATTACATCGTCCAAGTCCGTTAATGCATCCTGATGAAATATCGGAAGCTGTTGAACTACTTCAAAAACAAGGAAAAATAATTAATTTTGGTGTTTCTAATTTTACACCTAGTCAAATGGATTTAATTCAGCAAAAAACACCTATAACTACCAATCAAATTGAGTTTTCATTAACTCAAAATACTTCCTTAGATGATGGAACTTTAGATTATTTCATGATCAATAACATAAAACCTATGTGTTGGAGCCCTTTAGGAACTGTTTTTAAAGAAAGTTCAGAACAAACCAATAGAATTATGGAAGCGCTTATCGATTTATCTAAAAAATATAACGCAACGCCAGATCAACTATTATTAGCTTGGATTTATAAACATCCTGCACAAATTACTCCGGTAATTGGCACTACCAATACAGATAGAATAAAAAATGCCGCAGTTGCTTCTAAAATTGATTTATCTCTTGAAGATTGGTTCTGGTTACTAGAAAAAAGTAGAGGAAAAAAAACAGCGTAGTGTATGATTAACAAACGTCTTTTGATTAAAAATTTGCTTTCTCATAATGATGAAAATAGTTTTTATGATAAAAAAGAGCGTTTGTTATTAGATAGTAAAGAAGGAAAAGCCAAATTTATAAAGCATATTTGTGCGCTTTCAAATTCTAATCCTGAAAACAATTCGTACATCGTTATTGGTATTGAAGATGAAGCAAATATTATTGTAGGGGTTGACTTTTTTGATGATAGTAAAATTCAAAATTTGGTAAATGCTTACCTTTATAATCCACCAAAAATAGAATACGAAAATGTGCCTTTTCCTGGTTTACCAAGGTATAAAGTGGTAGGATTGGTAACCATTTATCCAAACAATAACATTTCTTCTTTAGCTAAAAATGCTTGGAAATATAGAAAAGGAACCGTTTTTTTCCGTCAAGGGAGCAATTCAATGATTGCTGAAAACTCTTTTGATCTTGTAAATACTAATAAACATATTGTTGAAGCCATTGAAAAAAATGCCAAAAATAATATTCAACTTACCTTAGATGGTGTTTTTGACTTTTTTAATAATCATAAAGACGAATATAATCCACAATACAAAGTATTTACAGAGCAATTTGTGTTGTGTTGGGCAGGAAAAAAATCAGGTAGGAACGGACAAGAATTTTATTCAAGAGTTGATATTGAGCTCATCAATGAGCAAGTGCAATTATTTTATTCTTCCTTAGATGAAGTTCAAATCAAATACAACGAGCATTCTTTTATTGTTACCGAATTTATTTTATTGGGTTTAGAAAAAAAAGAAATTCACTATCCGTTAGAAAAAACCATTATTCATTTTAAAGAAAATGGTAAGCTAGAAATTATAAAAGAATTTTTGTTTGAGCCGCCAAAATATGACCCAGTAATTATTGAGCATATTTATGAAAATTGCAATACCATTGTGAATCATTTAGAAAAGAATATTCCACTTTCTGTAACAGAACATGAAGATGTATATCGATTACCATATAATTATTTGATTTGTTATCTCAACGGATTTTTAGATGCTAAGGAGCAATTAGAAAAAGCCAAAGAGTATATTAAAAATTTACCTGACAAAACTACCTATATCAAATATAAAGATGTAATTAGGGTTCTACGAAAAGTAAAATATCATTAAAAAAGCCACATTAAAATGTGGCTTTTATACTTCTCTTTATCATCAGGCTTTTCCCCCATCCAGTTGGTCTTGCCATTCTACAAGTTCTTTCCACTTACCTTCATAAGCTAGTTTTGCTTGTTGAGGCCATGTTTTAGGATTGTGCATTTTAAAACGATTTCCTCCACTAATTAATACTTCTTTACATTTTTCTACAGAAGTTTCACTTAACTCTTTCCATGTTTTAATATTAAATCCATGAAATAATTGCTCTATTTTAGGCCCTATACCTTCTATTATTTTTAAATCGTCTTGTTTTATTTTTTTACCAAATGCTAATTTTGCTCCATCTGCATCAAAAGCTATAAATGCTGCTGGGGCTGCAAACGAGGCAACACCTAAATTATCATCTGATGATAATTTGGTTAAACTATCTTTAGCACTTTTTAAATCATTTTCTAATCCACTTCTGCTCTTTTTACAAGCTTCTAAATCGGCTTCTAATTGTGCTATTCTATTTTTATAAGTAAGTATTTGGTCGTCGCTTCCTCCTAATAATTTTCCTAATAAATATCCTAATAAAGCTGAAAAAAGACCTACTAGTAAAGGAATTAATAAACACCAGTTCATAATTAAAGTTTTTTGATTAGTTATTTTATTGTTATTACTGTTCTTCTATTTTTGGCTCTACCTTCTTCAGTAGCATTATCTGCAATAGGTTGTAATGGTCCTTTAGATATGGCTGTAATTTTACTTTCAGGTATTGCATTACTTATTAAGTAATTTTTAGCAAAATTGGCTCTATCTTGACCTAATTTGATGTTCAAAGTAGGATCTCCAGTGTTATCTGTATGCCCGGTAACAATACACCAAGCTCCTTCTACTTTATCAAGATATCTTGAAATTTTTGCCATTCGCTCGCGTTGATCTGCAGTTAAATTGATACTTGCCTCTCCTGTATTAAAATACAATACTATTGGGTTTTCTTTTAACTCTTCTCCTAATACAGTTATTTGATCACTATCATCTTTAAACTCTAAAACATCAAAAAATAAAGGTCCGTGATACACTTTTAGTGAATCTGTCACCATATTATCATTTAATTTTCCGTAGGTGTCAATAATTCTTGATGGAATTCCTTTGGAGGTTAAATAATTTTTAACCGAATTAGCTCTTGCCAATCCTAAATTTGGAAATGCCGAAGTGTTAACCTCATTACTAGTGTAGTAACCTGTAATGGAAAGAGTTTTTCCATCAATAGAGGTTAAATAGTTTTTAAGATTGATGATTTGCTCATCTAATTCCGCAGAAACAGGACGGACAAAATTCAACCCTGATTCTTTAAAATTAAAATTCTCATTAATGGTAATGGATAAGTTTCCATTTGCATCTTTTACCATAAATGGCAAATACGTTGGTGTCTTTTGGGTACTGGTCACATTATTTTCAATTTCTTCTTTATGCTCAGAATTACTTGTATCAGTACAAGTATTACAACATAGCTTCCAGTAAAAATATGTGCCCAAAAGTATTGTTAACACAATACCTAACAGATACATTAATTTTTTACTCATATTGGTTAGTTTAATTTATTGAAGGTGAAGTTATTAAAAATATTTTAAAAATTTTAACATTATTTAACTCTTTGCTTTTCAATATGTTGTGTTTTTAAGAAATCATATACAAATACAATAAAAATAATCCATAATTATTTGATAATCAATAATGTTAATTAATTGTTTATATCTGTTATGTTTCTGTTAATAGTGTTTTTTGGGTGAAACATTTTTAAAAAATATACGTCTTTTAGGCAAACACTACTATTAACTTAAACTCTAAAACCATGAAAAAAGTTGTTTTATCTATTCTACTAGTTTTTGCTGTTTCTTTTTCTATTTCAGCAACAAATTTTGAGCACAAAACAGCAGATGTTGCTCTAACGTATACGGAAGTAAGTCCGTTTTGTAAATTAATTCAATCAGGTAATTATGATGCTGTAAAAGCCATGATTGATAATGGCGAAGACGTAAACAAAAAATCGGGAGGCTTAACTCCATTAATGTTTGCTGCTCGTTATAACAGAGCAAAAATTGCTCAATTATTAATTGATAAAGGAGCTAAGCTTAAAACAAAATCAGATAACGGACATACCGCTTTAAAATGGGCAGAATTAGCAAAAGCCTACGATGCTTTAACGGTAATTAAAGAAGCTTTAGACAGTTAAAATACTGTGTATAATTATTTGAATTAAAAAAGCCTCACAAATGTGAGGCTTTTACTTTTTAAAATCAATTGGTTGATTATAAATCAAATTTTATTCCTTGTGCTAATGGAAGCTCTGTTGTGTAGTTGATCGTGTTTGTTTGACGACGCATATACACTTTCCATGCATCAGAACCAGACTCACGTCCACCTCCGGTTTCTTTCTCTCCACCAAAAGCTCCACCAATTTCTGCTCCTGAAGTTCCAATGTTTACGTTAGCAATACCACAATCAGAACCAGCCACAGATAAGAAACGTTCTGCTTCACGTAAATTATTCGTCATAATTGCTGATGATAACCCTTGTGCAACGCCATTTTGTAAAGCAATTGCATTTTCTACATCTCCTGTATACTTTAATAAGTATAACACCGGAGCAAATGTTTCATGCTGAACGATTTCATAATAATTACCTGCTTCTGCAATAGCGGGTTTTACATAGCATCCGCTTTCATAACCTTCTCCTTCTAAAACTCCTCCTTCAACAATCATCTTTCCTCCTTCAGCAACTACTTTTTCTAAAGCAGTATTATACATTTCCACAGCGTGCTTGTCAATTAACGGTCCTACATGATTATTTTGATCTAACGGATTACCAATACGTAATTGTTTATAAGCATCTACTAGTGCTTTTTTCACTTTATCATACATTGATTCGTGAACAATTAAACGACGTGTAGAAGTACAACGTTGTCCTGCTGTTCCTACGGCTCCAAATACGGCTCCAATTACCGTCATTTTAATATCTGCATCCGGAGTAACAATAATTGCGTTGTTTCCTCCTAATTCTAATAACGATTTACCTAAACGTCCTGCTACTTCTTTTGCAACAATTTTACCCATTCTTGTTGATCCTGTAGCAGAAACTAGAGGTACTCGAGTATCTTTTGATAAGAATTCACCTACTTTGTAATCTCCGTTTACTAAACAAGAAATTCCTTCTGGTAAATCATTTTCTTTTAATACCTCTGCAATAATATTTTGGCAAGCTACACCACATAACGGAGTTTTTTCTGACGGTTTCCAAACACAAACATCACCACAAATCCATGCTAATGCTGTATTCCATGACCAAACTGCCACTGGGAAGTTAAACGCAGAAATAATTCCTACCACTCCTAACGGATGATATTGCTCGTACATTCTGTGTCCTGGTCTTTCTGAGTGCATGGTTAAACCATGTAACTGACGAGATAAACCTACTGCAAAATCACAGATATCGATCATTTCTTGAACCTCACCTAAACCTTCTTGGTAACTCTTACCCATTTCATATGAAACTAATTTACCTAAAGCTTCCTTTTTTTCACGTAATTTATCACCAAACTGACGTACAATTTCTCCACGTTGAGGCGCTGGCATTAATCTCCAAGTTTTAAAAGCTCCTGTAGCTGATTTCATTACAGCTTCATAATCATCTTTTGTTGAAGCTTTAACTTTTGCTATTAATTTTCCATCTACTGGTGAGTAACTTTCAATTATTTCACCGCTAGAAAACCATTTAGAACCTGTTGATGTTCCTTCGTTTATATCTTTTACACCTAATGTAGTGAGTGCTTCTTGTATTCCAAAATCTGTCATTTTGTGTTTACGTTTTAGTTGTTTAAATTGACGTCAAATTTACAAATAAATCATCAATTAAATAAATTAAACAATTTGTTTGTTTTTTGTTTAAAATTAAACTTTTTATGAAAGATTTTCTATTATTTTTCGTGTTAATTTTTATTGTTTTAGGATGTAAAAACGAGCCAAAAAAAACATCCGAAGTAAAAACAAATGAGTTTGCTATTGTTATTCATGGTGGTGCTGGTACTATATTGAAAAAGAATATGACTCCGGAAAAGGAACAAGCTTATAAAACAAAACTTGAAGAAGCTATAAAAGTTGGATATGACATTTTAAAAAATGGAGGATCTAGCATGGATGCTGTAGAAAAAACCATTCATGTTATGGAAAATTCTCCGTTGTTTAATGCAGGCAAAGGAGCTGTTTTTACCAATGAAGAAACGAATGAATTAGATGCTTCAATAATGACTGGAAATGATTTAAATGCTGGTGCCGTTGCTGGGGTAAAAGATGTAAAAAATCCTATCTCGCTAGCTAGAAAAATAATGGAAAATTCACCTCATGTGATGCTTTCTGGTAAAGGTGCTTCTGTATTTGCAAAAGAAAAAGGATTGGAAATAGTAAATCCAAGCTATTTTTATACTGAAAACCGATTCAACTCTTTACAACGTGTAAAAGAAAAAATGAAAGCCGAATTAGATCATGATGGAAAAACAGCATTTTATGATGCCGAAATTAAAGACAGTAAATTCGGAACCGTAGGTTGTGTTGCTTTAGATAAAAACGGAAATATTACCGCAGGAACCTCAACGGGTGGAATTACCAATAAACGTTGGAACCGAATTGGAGATTCGCCAATTATTGGTGCGGGTACGTATGCTAATAATAAAACTTGTGGAGTTTCCTCAACAGGGTGGGGTGAATATTTTATCCGATTGAATGTTGCTCATGATATTTCAGCTTTGATGGAATACAAAAACCTTTCTTTAAAAGATGCTACTAAAGAAGTTATTCAGCAAAAACTAACTAAAATTGGCGGTGATGGTGGCGTTATTGCTATTGACAAAAACGGGAATATGGTTTTTGAATTTAATACTGCCGGTATGTATCGTGCCAGTATGAACGATAAAGGTGAATTGGGCGTTAAGATTTATAAAGAGTAATTACTTATCAAAATTCTTCCACAATATTTTTTTGTTGGTCGCTTTATCAAAAAAATCAGGACAATTATTTGTGTTAGGAATCATACCTCCAAACGTACACAATCTTTCTTTTTTGATGTTATATAACGTTGAAATAGCATCTGGACATTGATAACATTGATCTACCAAATAAACTGTTTCGTTATTATAGGTATATTGAACAATCATAGCTTTGGTTGGAAAAGGATTTTCTTCCGTTTGTTTTATAAAATCTTTCATCCATTGAGTTTTTTCAATAGGATTTAGATTGTTTGCTTCTTTTTTTTGCTGTGCACAAGAAGTTAAAATTAATAGGCTGATGAGTGTTGTTAATGTTTTCATATTTATTTTTTTAGCTAAGTTACAATTAAAAATCATATTTTAATCCACCATACACCCCAATAGTGTAAGGCTTAAATCCGTTTGAGTTTTTAGAATAAGTATTTAATTGTGTTTTGAACATAGGGTTAATATTCAATTGTATTTTTTTTGACAAAAACACATCAAAATCTACACCTAAATTTCCGCTAAAATTCACAGAATTTAAATTATTAGCTTCACCTACTTTTTGGTTGAACGAATCTGTTTTTGCTACAATTGAATTCTCATTTAAAAATAAAGAACTAACTCCTGTTACAAGATGAGTTTTTATTTTTTTTGAAGATAAAACTTCATATTTTATTTCTACAGGTAACTCAATATAACCAACTGTTTGGAGTAAATTTCCTTCTTCAAAACTGCTAGCATAGCTATTACTTAGCAAAAAAGCATCTGCATTCTCTAATGAGCTTGCAAATAAAAAATTTCTTGTTTTTGTGTTAAATGCTACATTTTGAAGATTGTTATTTATGGCCGAATTAGGTATAACTGTAACGTTTTGGGTGGTAAATTCCATTTTTTGAACACGAAGTCCCGATTGAACTGTCCATTTTTTTGTTAGTTTATAAGATACGTTTACTCCGTAAGAAATAGTGTTTTCTCCAGACACTTTGTTATCTTTTAAATTAGAATCTATTGCTGAGGCTTGTGAAAATGAATTCGATTTAACTATACCAAAAACCGGAGCAACACTCCATTTTTGATCTGTTCTTTCATTTTCTTCTTCACTTTTTGTTTTAGTAACCTCAGCAATAAAATCCTTCTTTTTCTCTTCTTTCCCTTGTTTTGTTTCTAGTTTTTCTTCTTCTTTTTCATTGATTAAAATCTTTTCCATAACAATTTTTTTATCGGAAGAAACCCCCTTCATGGTCTCTTCCTGGAAAGAATCATTTACTCTTTTTAGCGCTTTATTTTGATCAGCTAAAATGATATTAGAGGTGTTGTTACTAACACTTCTGTTTGCTTTTAGTTTTTCTGTATTTGAATCTTTTTCACTTTTTTTATTATTGATTGATGAACTCTTGATTTCTTCAATATCATTTTCTGAACTAAGAATCATTTCTTCTTTTAATTCATCTTGTTCTTGTTGAAGAATTATAATTGGTTTTTCCTGCTGAATATTTTCTACTTCATTTGTTGTATCTGGGAATAAAAATAGCCCAAGTAATAACATAGCCGCAATTCCGCTAGAAAGCCACCAAATAGGAAAAATTCTTCTCTTTTTCTTTTTGAGTTTTGCTTCAATATTTTGCCAAACTTTCGGATTAGGAACTGCTTCCAAATCTTTTAGTTTCTCTTGAAACAATCTGTCAATATTTTTATTTTCTAACATTAGGCGTTTTCTTCTTTTTGTTGATGTTTTTCTACCTTTTGCTTTAAAATCAATCGGGCTCTAGATAGGTTAGATTTTGAAGTTCCTTCAGAAATATCAAGCATTTCGGCTATTTCTTTATGCGAAAAATTATCAAGAACATATAAATTAAAAACCAATCGATACCTGTCTGGTAATTCTTGAATTAATTGTAATAAAAAACTAATATCTACCTTGGCATCATCAACAACTACTTCTTCCTCTTCAACAATATCTTGTTCTTCTTTTACAAGATATAAGGGTGATTTTTCTCTGTATTTCTGTAAAGCCGTATTTACAGCTATACGTTTTAACCATCCTTCAAAAGAGCCTTTATTTTTAAATTGATGTATTTTATTAAACGCTGTTAAAAAACTGTCTTGTAATACATCTTCGGCATCTTCTCTGTTTCTTGAATATTTTAAACTCAACGCAAAAAGCTTACCTGCAAAAAGCTGGTAAACTTGTGCTTGTGCCTGCAAATTGTTTTGCTTGCATTTTTGTATGAGTTCTAATAGATTGATTTTGAAAAAGTTTATTTAAAAATAAACTAATATTTTAACACAGGCACACCATTTTCACATACAACTTCTTTAGGTGGCACTAAGGCTTCACAGGTAGAAACTATGTTCCATTTTGTATTGTAAGCTTGCTCTAAATTAGTATATGTATCTATTTTATTTAAAAAATCTTCAACATCAATATTTGTTGAATAAGCTATGTACCCTTGTGCTCCTCCACAGGCTTTTGCACCATATGCTGTAAAAGCCCAATCATTTGTGCTAGTACAAGAAACGCTAGAAGCTATACTTTCAATTTCTGAAAATAATTGTAAAAGCTCTTGATTATCTTTTTCTTGCTCTGTCAATTCAAGAGTTACTTGTAACTCATCTTCTGAAACAGAAAGTATTTTCCAATGAGTATCTCCAGGATAGTATCCTAAATCCATTTCAATTACTGAATTTTTAATAGCATAACTACCTTCTACATCATTAAATGAAAGTGGTGGCGTACCACACCATCCAGAAGTTCTCTCAATAAGAACTCCGTTGTTTAAAAATGATATTCCGTATTCATTTTCTTGTAAACTAACAGCTCTTTTATAGATTGTTTTTTCACCATCATAGCTAGGTTCAACCCAAGTTCCTAATAGCAAATTATTTGCATTTGTATCTATTTCTTTATTTTGCTGACAAGCAGTTAAACAAATTGCTACTAATAATATAATTATATGTGTTACTGTATTTTTCATTTTTCTTTGTTTAATTTACTGGTACTACTACCTCTTCAAAAATATTTTCTCCATCAGCATCTTCACCTTTCCAAAACTTAAAAATATAATCTTCTTGTTGTGTTACATTCACTTCAAAAGTATAATCTCTTTCAATAGCTTCCTCAGTACAATTTATATCTGTTCTTACAAGTGCATTAATTGCAACCACTCTGGTAGTATCTTGATATTCATAATACAAACTATGAAATGAGTAACAGCTATTTGGTAAAGTATACTTTACCGTTATATCATACACTTCGCCAAACGTAAAGCTTTCCGGTACTGTAGCTTCATCAATCGTTAAAATTTCATATGCATATTTAGGCCCGTCATCATCTATACAAGAAGAAAATAAAATGACACTCATTAAAAGAAGAACAATTTTTTTCATGGTAAATTATTTTTTTGATTCTATACTAGTAAGATGTTATCTTTTTTAAAAGGTTGCGTACAATAATCTTTATTTTTGCAAAAGTTTATGCAAAACCAAATTTTCAATATACAATCTCAATCCGATTTTACACAAGCTGCCTTAGCTGTTTTTAAACACCAGTTTACCAACAATCGTGTATATCGTTCGTTTTGTGATTTGTTGTATGTGCATCCTTCGGATGTTAAAAAGGTGGAAGACATTCCATTTTTACCTATTCAGTTTTTTAAATCGCGAGAAGTTGTGAGTTCGTTGGATGAAATTCAGCAAACGTTTACTAGTTCGGGTACTACAGGAAGTGTAACCAGCAACCATCATGTAACGGATGTAACCTGGTACGAGAAAAGTTACTTAAAAGGTTTTGAACATTTCTACGGAAACATAGAAGAGTACACCATATTAGCGTTGTTGCCTAATTATTTAGAAAGAACGGGGTCTTCTTTGGTGTATATGGTGGACGATTTAATTAAACGTTCTCAAAAGCCTGATAGCGGATTTTACCTCAACAATTTGGATGCATTAGCAGAAAAACTTACAACTCTTGATAAAAAAGGTGAAAAAGTACTGCTGATTGGCGTTTCTTTTGCGTTGTTAGATTTGGTTGAAAAACACCAATTCAGTTTACAAAATACCATTGTGATGGAAACCGGAGGTATGAAAGGACGCAGAAAAGAGCTCATTCGTGCTGAGTTGCATAAAATATTGTGCGAAGGCTTTGGTGTTACTGAAATCCACTCAGAATATGGTATGACTGAATTATTGAGCCAAGGATATTCCAAAGGAAACGGAGTTTTTAACTGTCCGCCTTGGATGAAAATTCTCACACGTGATACCGAAGACCCATTAACTATTCAAAACAACGGTAAAACAGGCGGAATTAACGTTATAGACCTAGCCAACTACAATTCGTGTAGTTTTATTGCTACGCAAGATCTAGGAAAAGTGTATAACGATGGTAGCTTTGAAATTATTGGTCGTTTTGATAATTCGGATATCCGAGGATGTAATTTGATGGTGTTGTAGTTTTTTATTTTATAAATTTATAAACTTTATATTCGCTATTGGTGACTATGGTTTCGTTATAATAAACCATAGTATTTAAAAGTTAGCTGCAAGCTTAAACCAGCCGCACATTGTCACATTTGTTTTTTTCCAATGCTAAATCCAACTCTCAAAAACCAAAAAACCCAATTTCATCCAATAACAGAATTACTGATTTGAATTCCTTAACTTTGCATTATGTCAAGAAGTTTGTCTATATACAATAATGAATTAAAGCTAAAAGGTTTCAACGTCTTCCAAATAGAAGATGATAGAAATGCAACACGAATTTACAGCAGAAAAGATTTCTATAAAATCTGTTTGACAACTGGGAAAAGTAAAATTCATTATTCCCACAGAAGTTATGAAGCTGATGGAACAATCTTATTTTTCGGAAACCCAAATGTTCCTTATTCTTGGGAAACTCTTTCCACTAAATACGTTGGTTATACGGTATTGTTTTCAGAAGATTTTTTAATGCCTTCAAAACATTCGGAGAAATTGCAAAAATCACTCTTATTTAAAATGGGTGGAACACCTATTCTAGAAATTTCTGAAAATCAAAGGCAGTTTCTAAATAGTATCTTTCAGAAAATGATTGAGGAACAACAATCTGAATATGAACATAAAGACGAGTTGATACGAAATTACATCGAGTTGATTCTACACGAATCCTTAAAACTAAAACCTTCGGAAAACTTCAACCAAGAAAAAAGTGGAGCAGAGCGACTGACCACCGTTTTTATGGAATTGTTGGAACGTCAATTTCCAGTTGAAAGTCCAGAAAATCCACTTCAATTGCGAACCGCAAGGGACTATGCAAAAACCCTTTCGGTACATGTAAATTATTTAAATCGTTCTGTAAAAAACGTAACTGGAAAAACTACAACCACACTCATTTCGGAACGAATTATAAATGAAGCAAAAGCTATTTTACAGCATACCAATTGGAACATTTCTGAAATAGGCTATGCTTTGGGATTTGAATATCCAACCTACTTCAACAACTTTTTCAAAAAACAAACAGGCACGAATCCTTCTGCTATTAGACTTGAAAAGGTTTTAAATTCTTAATCCTTGGTTTGAATATCATTAACAAATAGCCTTTAAAAGTCACCAACTTTGTATCATTAAATACAAAGATGGAACAATCAACAATTTTCACACGACTAAAGAACGGAGAAACCATTTCCGCCAACGACTTTGAACGCAAAGAGTTGAGAGATGCTTCCTTCGCAACCATTAAGTTGGTAGCCAAAATGAATAACTCCACCAATCTTAATGATGTAAGAGAGCTATTGGAACAAATAATTGGTTCAGAAATAGACAAAAGCACAGCTATTTTCACGCCTTTGTATATCAATTATGGTAAACACACCAAAATCGGAAAGAATGTGTTTATCAATTTCAATTGTACGTTTTTAGATTTGGGAGGCATCACCATTGAAGATGATGTATTAATTGCACCGAATGTAAGCCTGCTTACAGAAGGGCATCCTATTAACCCAACTGAAAGACACGCACTTCTTTCTAAACCTATTCATATTAAAAGAAACGCTTGGATTGGAGCAAACGCTACAATTATGCAGGGTGTAACTATTGGCGAGAATTCAATAGTTGCCGCAGGTGCGGTAGTTTCTAAAGATGTACCGGACAATGCAATTGTGGGAGGAATTCCTGCGAAACTCATAAAGAATATAGAATGAAGAAACTGTTTTACATATTGATTTTCGCTTTGTGTTGCACACAACTTTATGCCTTTGAAAAGCGAACAGAAATGAACATTGCAAAACAAGATACTATGAAACTAAAAATCACCATAAACGATAAAATAGCAACCGCCATTTTATACGACAACCCAACAAGCAGAGATTTTGTCTCTATGTTTCCCTTAACAGTTCAGTTAGATGACTACGCAAATACAGAAAAAGTCTTTACGCCCTCTAAAAAATTGACAACCAAAGATGCACCAAAAGGCTTTGACCCATCAGTAGGCGATTTAACCTATTATGCACCTTGGGGAAATATTGCCTTGTTTTATAAAGATTTTGGCTATGCAAATGGACTGATTTCTTTAGGAAAAATAATAGACGGAATAGAGCATTTTAAGGTAAATGGTTCTGTAACTGTAAAAATCGAATTAGAAAATTAAATTATTAAAAATGAAAACGAACATCAAAGTAATAGCAGCATTCACAGGAATTCTATTAATGATTTCTGCTTGCAATTCAAACACCAAAAAAAAAGAAGACGATATGAAAACTGACAACAAAGAACTGAATGCTATTTTTCCAAAAGGCGAAAAAGGTTCAGCCGACTTATTTACAGGAAATGCTTACAATATTGGTTTGGTAGCACCTGATTCTACATTTACTACAGCTGTAGGCAACGTGTATTTTGAACCAGGAGCAAGAAGCAATTGGCATTCGCATCCAGCAGGTCAAATTTTGATTATTACCGATGGCGTTGGATATCATCAAATTGAGGGTCAATCTATTGAGACCATCAAAAAAGGAGATGTAATTAAATGTCCACCAAACGCTCGCCATTGGCACGGAGCAAGTCCTGATGTTGGTTTACAGCAACTTTACATCGTTCCCAATATCGAAAAAGGAATTGTTGATTGGCAAGAAGCTGTAACAGATGAACAATACAAAAAGTAAAAAAATGGAAGCGAAAAAAATATCAAATCAGGACAAAAGCCGAAGGGATTTCATCAAAACTTCGGCAGTAGTAGGTGCAGGATTAGCAATCGTGCCAACATTTTCACTCTTTTCACAAAATCAAAAAAATAATACAATGAGCAATAATATTAAATCAAAAGGTTATGCAGGAACAAACGATAAAAATCCGTTAACTGCTTGGGAATTTGAACGCAGACCCGTTGGCGACAACGACATTTTAATTGAAATTAAGTTTTCGGGCATTTGTCATTCAGATATCCACCAAATACAGGGTCATTGGGGTCCGCAACAATACCCACAAGTTCCAGGACACGAAATTGCAGGCATCGTAACCGCAGTAGGTCGAAATGTAACCAAATTTAAAGTTGGCGATAAGGCAGGCGTTGGTTGTATGGTTGACGGCTGTACCACTTGTGAAAATGAAGAACAGTATCAGCAAGATACTTTGTTCACTTATGGCTACCCAGACAAAAGAGAGCCAAGTGGTATTACCCAAGGCGGTTACGCAAACAACGTGGTGGTAAGAGACCATTATGCCATAAAAATCCCTGAAAGTATCGAGTTAAAGTATGCTGCACCATTGCTTTGTGCTGGCATTACAACATATTCACCAATGATGCAATTTGACGCAATGAAAGAAAATCATAAAGTCGGTGTTGTCGGAATTGGTGGTTTAGGACATATGGCGATTCAGTTGGCAGTTTCTAAAGGTGCGGAAGTGTATGCCTTTACGACTTCACAAGAGAAAATTGAGGACATAAAAAGGTTTGGAGCAAAGGAAGCCGTTGTAGTTACCAATTCAGAAGATTTAGCACCTTGGAAAGGAAAATTGGACTATATGATTTCTACAGTTCCGTACGCCTACGAAATGTCGCCCTACATTGATTGTGTTAAACCTTACGGTTATTTCACTCAAGTTGGACAGCCTGTTGGCGGAGCATTGGAAATAAACAATTTTAATATGATTTTCAATCGAGTAAACTTTAACGGCTCATTAATTGGAGGAATCAAGGATACACAAGAGGTCGTGGACTACTGTGCAGAAAATAAAATTTATCCACAAATCGAAATCATTAAAGCTGACCAAATTAATGAGGCTTGGAAAAAAGTAGTAAATAAAGAAGCTCGCTATCGATATGTAATTGATGCTTCTACATTTTAAACAATACAAAACCCGACACATAAGTAAGCACATTTGCAATTCGCTCGAGCCATCGTAGAATCAAAAAATTGAAAAGAGCTTACTTCTACCGACCAAAAAGCATCGGACTGAATAAAAAATCCAGTAACTAACAATGTATCAACGCAATAGCGGTTTGAGTGTAAACTCGAACCGTTTTTGCTTTAAATTAAGTAACTTGTATTCCTAAAATTATGCTTCTTTAAATCCACTATTGCGTTTATGCGAGCCTAATAGCGAAACACAATCATTTTAATAATCAAAAAAACATTTTTGTTTCGTAGAAAAGTCCTTATTTTTAAGGACTTTATTTTTGTAAAAAAGACTATGAACAACTTTTCTTTCTTCAACCGAAAAAACATTAAAAAAGAACTGCAAACCACCGAGTTTGATCTCTTAATTATTGGTGGTGGAATCACCGGTGCAGGTATCGCTTTAGATGCAGCATCCAGAGGAATGAAAGTTGCCTTGGTAGAGAAAAACGACTTTGCTTCAGGTACTTCCAGCAAGTCTACCAAGCTTATTCATGGCGGACTTCGTTATTTAAAACAGTTCGATTTTTGGTTGGTAAAAGAAGTAGGTACAGAGCGTGCAATTGTGCATAAGTTAGCGCCTCATTTGGTAATTCCGGAGAAAATGATCTTACCACTTATTGAAGGCGGAACCTACGGTTCGTGGTTAACATCCATCGGATTAAAAGTATACGATATTTTAGCATCGGTAGAAGGTGATGATAAACGCCGAATGTTAGACAAAGAAGAGGCATTAGAAAAAGAACCTTTGCTACCAGAAGAAATTTTAAACGGAGCCGGTTTTTATGCAGAATATAGAACCGATGATGCTCGTTTAACTATTGAAATTTTGAAAACTGCTAGTCAGTACGACGCTACCATTGTAAATTATACAGAAGTAACGGATTTTATCTACACTAAAAAACGTGTTACAGGAGCAAAAGTTAAAGATGTTTTTACGGATGAAACCTACAACATCAACGCTAAATATGTGGTGAATGCTTGCGGACCTTGGGTGGATGATCTGCGTGAAATTAACAAGTCTAAAAACGGAAGTCGTTTGCACTTAACCAAAGGGGTACATTTAGTGGTTCCTTTTGAAAAATTGCCTGTAAAACAGTCGGTATATTTTGATATTCCTGATGGTAGAATGATGTTTGCTATTCCAAGAGGAAAAGTAACCTATTTTGGTACTACAGATACAAATTACAGCGACAGTTTAGATGCTATTAAAACCGAATTGGTAGATGCTGCTTACTTAATTTCCGCAGTAAATAATATGTTCCCTGATATTGAATTAACCATGGAAGATATTCAATCTTCTTGGGCAGGACTACGTCCGTTGATTCATGAAGAAGGAAAATCGGCTTCAGAATTATCAAGAAAAGACGAAATTTTTGTTTCGGATAGCGAGTTGATTTCCATTGCAGGAGGGAAGCTAACCGGGTACCGAAAAATGTCGGAACGTATTGTGGATTTGGTTGCTAAAAAGTATAAAAAGAAGTACGAAACCGAGTTTGAACCTATTCAAACAGAAGATATCATTTTAGCTGGCGGTCCTTTTCAAAATTATAAATCGGTAAATCTGTACATCAAACAAGTTTATAAACAAATTAAACAAGATGGTTTAAGTAAAAAAGATGCTGAATATTTGGTGCATAACTACGGAAAACAAACCGATATTGTATTAGACAAGTTTGATGAATTAACTGAAGAAAATGCTGAAAAACGCTTACTAAAAGCGGAAGTTTGGTTTACTGTGCAACATGAAATGACTTGTACACCAACCGACTTTTTTATGCGTAGAACAGGTAGATTATTCTTTGACAAACCAAGTGTAGATACTTATAAAGATTTTGTACAACAGGAGTTTACAAACTATTTTTCATGGGATGCTTCACAAATCAAAAAATATACCGAGGAACTGAATGAGAAAATAGAATTAGCTATCAATTTTAAATAACAGGAGTTAAAACTTTTTTTGCCTCTTGATAACCAATCTCAAAAATTTCATCCATTTTCTTAGCATTGGTTTCAAACGTATTGTATTTACTCAATGCTTTTGGCTCAATAATTTCATCACAATATTTTCTTTTCAGTATCATTTCTTTTACTGCTAACAACTCAAAAGAGCGTGAAGTTACTGCTCTAATGGTAGATATCTGCTTTACTGAAAGTTCTTGTAACGGACTTACATAAACGCCTAATAAATAGTTACAATCGGTTTGTAAAAGATCTGTAGGAAAATTATTTAAAATAGCGCCATCAGCATACAAGTTATCTCCAATTTTTACTGGCGAAAATACTCCTGGAACAGAGGATGATGCTAAGATAGCATCGATTAATCTTTCATCTTTATTAAAAATTTTCAAGTTACCACTCACCAAATCTGTGGCTGTGATATATATAGGAATGTTGGTTTCTCCTATTAAAATATCATTACCAATAAAATTTTTAAAATAATGTTTAAATGCTTTAGAATCAATAATTCCTGGTTTAGAAATGGTAAAATGCTTCCAACTAAATAAGGGTACCGATTTAAAAAACTCTAAAATTTCTTCTGGTTTTTTTCCAGCAGCATACAACCCTCCTACAATAGAACCTGCACTGGTACCTGAAATTTTATCAATTGTTATTTTTTGTTCATCTAAAAATTGAAGAACACCGGCATGAGCTAATCCTTTTGTTCCTCCGCCCGATAATGCTAAACAAAATGGTTTTTGAAATGGCATTTTAATTCAGTTTTAGATCCATTAAAATAGCAAACGTTTCATTTACATCTTCTTCTTTAACCACAATAGTCATTTCATGAGTGGTAGAAATAACTTCTTGTACCGAAATATTTGCCCAAGCAAATTGTTTTAGAATAAAATAATAAATTCCTGATTGCTCTAAGTTTTCCTTAGGTAATTTAATAGTTATAGAGGCTAAATCGTTTACATTATTGATCAATTGTTCTTTTTCAAAGATTTTATTAATCATTGGTTGTAAGCTTTTACTAGCTACTATATTGGTTTCAAAAATCCCTTGAGAAACTGTTAAAAATAAATCATTATTATCTGATGCTTCTCCTAAAATAGCGGCGATTTTTTTGAATAAAGTTGGTGAAATTTTAAACGTAAAATCACATAAATCTGAGCGAACTATAACATCTCCTAAATTTAAAGCTAGTTTTTTTATGTTCTTTCTTATTCTAAGCTCATTAACAGGAGATAACCTATTAATAGCCATCATAACTGCCCCTACTTTAACATCTTTTTTTAGCAATTTTGCTACTTCTGGCATAATAATACGAGCTAGTGAAGAAACATTGATAAGCTTTTCATTTAAAGCCTCTTCAATAAAAGGTGTTTTACGGATAGTTATTTCTACCGCTTCCTGAATAGTTTTCATTGTTTAAAATTAAACTTTTTGTAGTAAAACAAATATAATAAGTTTAATAATATAAGTTACATTTAAAAATAAAAGTATTATTATTTTGATAATTCGTTTTTTAAGTTAACTTTGATTTATTGTTAATAGACGCAATACAACTAAAACAATTTTTTGCGATAGGCGAGTTATAATTTTTTAAGTATTTATGAAGGGTTTAATACTTAAACTACCACAAAGTCAAATATGTAAATGATTAATTTAACTTATTTGTTAACTTTTCAAACTCGTCTTTCGCTTCTTTTTTTGCATATAAAACGTTATAAACAGCATCTATAATTGGGGTTTTAGCACCGTTTTCTTGGTTAATTTCATAGGCACTTTTAGTAGCATAGTAACCTTCTGCCACCATACTCATTTCCATCATTGCTGATTTTACCGTGTAGCCTTTACCAATCATATTACCAAACATTCGGTTTCTACTAAAAACGGAATAACCTGTTACTAATAAATCTCCTAAATAAGCAGAATCATTAATATTTCGTTTCATTTTATGAACCTTTTTTATAAAACGTTTCATTTCTCTTATAGCATTGCTCATTAATACCGACTGGAAATTATCTCCATACCCTAAACCATGAGCAATACCTGCTGCAATAGCATAAATATTTTTTAACATAGCTGCATATTCAGTACCAATAATATCATCCGAAATTTTTGTTTTAATATATCTTCCCGATATATATTTACTAAGTTCTTTAGCTTTTTCTTCGTCTTGACATGCTAATGTTAAATATGATAAACGTTCCATAGCAACTTCTTCTGCATGACATGGTCCAGTAATAACACCTATATTTTCAAAAGGTATATTGTGGTGGTCATGAAAATGCTCACCCACAATCAAACCAGATTCTGGTACAATTCCTTTAATTGCTGAAAACACAATTTTGTTTTCTAATGAAACTGTAAGCTTTTTTAATTCAGTATATAAAAATGCTGAAGGTATTGCAAAAATTAATACATCATAATTATCAATAATTTTATTCATATCATCAGACAAATCTAGCTGCTCAGGATGCAACTCTGCAGAACTTAAATAATTAGGATTGTGCTTATTACGTTTTATATGCTCAATAGCATATACACTGCGCATATACCACCCGATAGTTTCTAAATTTTCTGACAACATTTTAATAATTGCTGTTGCCCAACTACCTCCTCCTAAAACTGCTATTTTGGGTTGATTACTCATTATTTGTTTGTTTGTATTACAAAATTAAGAAATCTAAAATTTAAGCGAAGTACTTTAAGATATATTATCTTTGAAAGATTATTAAAACAACCCAAATGAACGTACAAATAATTAACAAATCTAAACATCAGATTCCTACATACGAAACAGAAGGATCTGCTGGTATGGATTTACGCGCCAATATTGAAGAAGCTATTACCTTAAAACCTTTGGAAAGAGCTATTGTTAAAACAGGGTTATTTATAGCATTGCCGCAAGGGTATGAAGCACAGGTACGTCCGCGAAGCGGACTCGCTGCCAAAAAAGGAATTACTGTATTAAACTCACCTGGAACTGTAGATGCCGATTATAGAGGTGAAATAGGAGTGATTTTAGTGAATTTATCTAATGAAGATTTTATAGTGAATGATGGTGAACGCATTGCTCAGTTGGTTATTGCAAAACACGAACGTGTAAACTGGCAAGAAGTAGCTATTTTAAACGAAACCGATCGTGGTGCAGGAGGTTTTGGTAGTACTGGAGTATAAAATCTAATATGAGACCTTTCGACTTCGCTCAAGGTGACATAAAATCCGAAGCTAAAACTTCGGATTTTTATTTTAGTTCTTTTACCATTTTATACATTCCTCGGTAATCATCATAAACCAAAGGAAATTCAATAAAAACTTTATCTACTTCCTTAAAATTATATTTTTTATAAAAATGAAGTGCTTGTGGTTGTTTTTCCATAGCTTCTAACCATAGCTTTTCAAAACCTTTTTCAGTTATATAATTGACTAACCAAATCATAATTTTTTTTCCTATTCCTTGGTTTTGAATTTGTTGATCTATATATAAACGATGTAATTTTACAAAACTTTCATCCTGTTTATAATCCGTATTTAAATTCCAAACTAATCGTAAAATTCCGATGATTTTATTATTAAAAAAAATAAAAAAATAGTCTGAATTATCTTGTGTTAGTTCTTGTGTTATATTTTCTTCTGAATATTGATTTTCAACATACCATTTACCTCCATCTTTCCAATAGTTAGCATATGCCGGTGGATATATTTTCTGCATCAACTTATACAATTCTTTATAATTATTAATTGTAATAGGTTGTAACAATAGGTTTTTTGAAATGGTAATCATTTATTAAAAATAAAAAACTGCTGTGAGAAATTCACAACAGTTTAAATTTTGAACTATAAAATATCTTGTGTTATATTTTACTCTTGATTTTCAATAGCTTCTTTAATCTTATTTTCAAGCTCTTCTGCTAATTCAGGATTATCTTTAATTAATCCTTTTACAGCATCTCTTCCTTGACCTAATTTTGTATCTCCATAACTAAACCAAGAACCACTTTTTTTAACAATTCCTAATTCCACACCAATATCTAAAATTTCACCAACTTTAGAAATACCTTGTCCATACATTATATCAAATTCAGCTGTTTGAAAAGGTGGTGCTACTTTATTTTTTACCACTTTTACTTTTGTACTGTTTCCAATAACTCTATCTCCGTCTTTAATTTGAGTTCTCTTACGAATATCTAAACGAACCGATGCATAAAATTTTAAAGCATTACCACCCGTTGTTGTTTCTGGATTACCAAACATAACACCAATTTTTTCACGCAATTGGTTGATAAATACTACCGTACAATTGGTTTTACTAATGGTTGCTGTTAATTTACGTAACGCTTGTGACATTAAACGAGCATGTAATCCCATTTTAGAATCACCCATTTCACCTTCAATTTCTGATTTTGGTGTTAAGGCAGCAACCGAGTCAATAATTACAATATCAATAGCTCCTGAACGGATTAAATTATCAGCAATTTCTAAAGCTTGCTCACCATGATCTGGTTGCGAAATAATTAAGTTATCAATATCAACTCCTAAACTTTGTGCATAAAAACGGTCAAAAGCATGTTCTGCATCAATAAAAGCAGCAATACCTCCTGCTTTTTGAGCTTCAGCAATAGCATGTAAAGTTAAGGTAGTTTTACCTGAAGATTCTGGTCCGTAAATTTCAATAATTCTTCCTCTAGGATATCCTCCTACACCTAAAGCTAAATCTAACCCTAAAGAACCTGAAGAAATAGCATCTACCTCTTCAACCACTTTATCACCCATTTTCATTACGGTTCCTTTTCCGTAAGACTTATCTAATTTATCTAATGTAAGTTGAAGCGCTTTTAGTTTCGCTTCTTTTTCTTTATCTGCTGCCATAAAATTTGCTAAAAATGTTCATAAATAAGAGATGCTAAGTTATGAAAAAGTATGCTACCTTTTTTATACTTTTTTGTTTGTTATTTTTGTTGCTTATAGTTGTTATTTTTTATGGAAAAACATCGTCATTTTATCATTCATAAACCGTATGGTTTTTTATCACAGTTTATTACGAATCAGGCAAAAAATAAACATAAATTATTAGGCGAATTAGATTTTGATTTTCCTGAAAATACAATGGCGGTGGGTAGATTAGATGTAAAATCTGAAGGATTATTATTATTAACTACTAATGGTAAAGTAAGCGATTATTTTACCACATCTGGCAATGTTGAAAAAGAATATTATGTACAGGTGAACGGAGAAATTTCTGAGGAAGACGTTAAGGAATTACAAAAAGGTGTAGAAATTGGTTTTGATGGTAAAAAATACATAACTAAACCATGTATTGTTAAAAAGATTGACATTCCTAATTTTCCTGAACGCTCTAAAAAAATTCGTGATGACAGACACGGACCTACAAGTTGGATATCGGTTACCTTAACCGAAGGAAAATTTAGACAAGTACGTAAAATGACATCTGCCGTGGGGCATCCAACTCTTCGTTTAGTTAGAGTTAGAGTAGGATCAATTTTGTTAGGTGATTTGCAAGTAGGAGAAGTTAGAGAGGTTGATTCTTTAATGTAACATTTATCACTTTATTTCATATAAATTAGAAGTAATTTTGGGTATTATGAACAACTCAAACACTTTTATTTATATAGTTGCCGGAATTATTGTATTTCATTTTATAGTAGGTTTTGCCTACCTTATTTATAAGATGAACAAGAAAAAATAGTTACTCTTTTACCATATGAATATGCGGAATTCCATCCTCAATATATTCTTTACCTATTTTTTTAAAACCATGACTTTCATAAAACTTTTGTAAATAAGTTTGTGCTCCAATTTTAATTGTAGAAGTATTAAATTTTTCTTCTATGGTTTCAATAGAAAATTTCATTAAATCATGTCCGTAACCATATTTTCTTTCTGATTGCTTTACAACAACTCTACCAATGCTCGCTTCATCAAAATAA
The DNA here is from genome assembly GCF_034043975.1 of Tenacibaculum sp. IB213877. NCBI lineage: Bacteria > Pseudomonadati > Bacteroidota > Flavobacteriia > Flavobacteriales > Flavobacteriaceae > Tenacibaculum > Tenacibaculum sp. IB213877. The sequence continues at coordinate 149,923 of NZ_JAXCHH010000005.1, forward strand.
TCTCCACCTTTAAATAAACGTGTATACGCTATTAATTTATTATTTTTAATACCTAAAATATGAAGCGCTTTTTGATCTTTGCCATCAATATCTTGATACACACAATTTTGTTCAACAACAAAAACTTCAGAACGTAATTGTAAAATATCATACAGTTCTGAAGTTGTTAATTGGTTAAATGTTTTTACTTTAAATTTCATTAACATTCACACGCTATTTTTTCAACTCTATTTTGATGTCTACCACCTTCAAATTCTGTAGTAAGAAATATTTTTACAAACTCCAAGGCTTGTTGAAGAGAAACAAAACGAGCTGGAATGGTTAAAATATTAGCATTATTATGTTGGCGTGCTAAAGCAACCAATTCATTATTCCAACACAAAGCAGCACGAATCCCTTGGTGTTTGTTAGCAGTCATTTGAGCTCCGTTACCACTTCCGCATAAAATAATTCCTAAATCTGCTTGCTCTGTTTCTACAGCTTCTGCAGTTGGATGAATGGTATCTGGATAATCCATACTGTTGGTATCATTAGTTCCAAAGTTGATAACTTTATGACCCATTTCTTCTAATAATTTTATAATTTCAAACTTGTATTCGGTACCTGCATGGTCATTTCCAATGGCAATTGTCATAATGTATTGATTTTAAGTTGTGTTATGTTACACAAAAATACAGTTATTAACGGTTATCAACAGTAATTAACAATGCTTTTTTTACGCTTCTTAATAACCTCTTAAAAATAAAGGAATTAACAAGCATTCTTTAATTGTTAAGAACTAATCATATATTTTTAAAAATATATTTGAGTTATTTAAAAAAAATTACAATACAAGAATTAACTTTAGTTATGCAACTTTTTTTTTGAGATTTTAATGAACATTTATCAACAAAAAATTAACTAGTTCTTTACATAAAATCTGAAGTTTTCTTTTCATAAAAATTAGTGAATTACTGTTTATAACTTTTGTTAATAACTCTTATTTTATATTGATTTTAAAGATATTATTATTTCAATAACTTGTTAAATAGTTTTAATAAATCAAAAATCAAAATTTTAAAAACACAATTTATTCTACAAATTAACAACCTATAATAACAATCAAATTTTTTTTAAATTTTTAAAGAAGAAAAATAATAATGTTATTAAGTGTTGATAACTGTTAATATCCTTTTTGTTTGAAATGAAGATTAAAAAGAAATTAAACTGATTTCTTTTCAGCTTTGATCAATAAAAGTGTGTCTTGTTTTGTTTTTAAGGTTTGCGACGGACTTTTTTTGTTAAGCGTAGTGTTTATACTTACAACAGTTATAATGATACCCGTTATGAATATCAGAACAAATAAAAGTATTATTTTACGTAAGTTTTTCACTATGAAGTAGTTGATTATACTGTAAAGACGAATAAATTTAAGAAACGTTACATTTTTATTAAGATTTTTTTAAGAAAGTGGTATCCCATAAATTCTTCGTAATTTGGTTGAAGTTATAAACACAATAAAAATAGATGTCTAAAAAGAAAAAAATATATAAAAAGAAAGGAAGAGTAATTAAAGATCTCACAAGAAAGATCTTCAAAATCTTGAATGAAGATAGCAACAAAACTTATAACTACAAGCAAATTGCTTCTAAAATTGGAGTAGTAGACACTGATGGTAGAAATCAGATCATTAAAAAATTGGCAGAATTAGCAGCTAATCATAAAGTGGTTGAAGTTGAGAAAGGAAAATATAAAATCAACGAGGATAGAAAATACCATGTTGGTACACTTGATTTAACATCAAATGGTAATGGATATTTTATTTGTGATGATTTTGAAGAAGATATTTTCGTTCCAGCTGTAAATTTAAACAAAGGATTACAAGATGATACGGTAAGGGTATATGTGTATCATAAACGTAGAAACCAGAAACTGGAAGCCGATGTAGTTGAAGTTTTAGAGAGAGCTAAAACTGAGTTTGTAGGAACACTTCAAATGAGTAAAAATTTTGGTTTTGTCATTCCTGATAATTATAAAATGTATGCCGACATTTTTATTTCTAAAAGTAAATTAGGTGGTGCAGAAGATGGAGACAAAGTGTTAGCTAAAATTACTGATTGGCCTGATAATTCTAAAAATCCGTTTGGAAAAATCACACAAGTTTTAGGTAAACCAGGAGAACATGATACAGAAATTCATTCTATTTTATTAGAATACGGACTTCCTTATGAATTTCCAACTGAAGTTGAAAAAGAAGCGCAAAGTTTACCAATTGAAATTACACAAGAAGAAATTGCAAAGCGAAGAGATATGCGTGGTGATTTAACTTTCACTATCGATCCTAAAGATGCAAAAGATTTTGATGATGCTTTATCCTTCACAAAATTAGAGAATGGAAACTATGAAATAGGAATTCATATTGCTGATGTTTCTCATTATTTACAACCAAAAACTATTTTAGATGATGAAGCATATGATAGAGCAACTTCGGTGTATTTAGTTGATAGAGTAGTGCCAATGTTACCTGAAATGTTGAGTAACGGCGTATGTTCACTGCGACCTAATGAAGAAAAATTAACGTTTTCTGCGGTTTTTGAAATGGATGAAAAAGCCAATGTTATCAAACAATGGTTTGGTAGAACGGTAACGTATTCTGACAAGCGTTTTGCTTATGAAGAAGCACAAGCGTTAATTGAACAAAACGTGTTAGAGAATCAAGATAAATCTAATAATGTCATTCCTGCGAAGGTAGGAATCTCATCTTTAAAAAATAGTATTCCCGCCGATGTTTCTTTAACCAGTGAAGAATATACAGTTGATCAGCCAATTGTTGAAGCTATTATAAAATTAGATGAATTAGCAAAAAAAATGCGTGCAAAACGTATGAAAGCTGGTGCTATTTCATTTGATAAAGTTGAAGTAAAATTTAATTTAAATGAAAATTCTGAACCAATAGGTGTCTACTTTAAAGAAGCTAAAGATGCTAATAAATTGATTGAAGAATTTATGTTACTTGCTAACAAAAAAGTAGCAGAATTTATAGGTAAAGACAAAGGCAGACCAAGTAATAAAACGTTTGTATATCGTGTGCATGACGAACCCGATATTGAAAAATTAGCTTCTTTGCAAAACATTGTAAGTAAGTTTGGATATAAGATTGATACCGAAACTCGTGAATCAACATCTGAGAGTTTAAATAAATTATTAGCAGATGTTCATGGAAAAGGAGAGGCAAATATGGTAGAAACCTTAGCAATCCGATCGATGAGTAAAGCTGAATATACCACACAAAACATTGGTCACTACGGATTAGCTTTTGATTATTATAGTCATTTTACATCACCTATTCGTCGTTATCCTGATGTGATGACACATCGTTTGCTACAACATTACTTAGATGGCGGTAAATCGCCAAAAGCAGAAGTGTATGAAGAAAAGTGTAAACATTCTTCAAAAATGGAAGAATTAGCTTCTAAAGCCGAAAGAGATTCTATCAAATACATGCAAGTAAAATATATGGAAGATCATAAAGATCAAGAATTTGCTGGGGTAGTTTCTGGAGTTACCGAATGGGGATTGTATGTTGAAATCATTTCAAATAAGTGTGAAGGAATGGTTCGTATTCGTGATATAAAAGATGATTACTATATTTATGATGAAGCGCAGTATGCTGTTGTAGGTCAAGCTACACAAGATATCATTCAGTTAGGAGATGAAGTAGTAGTAAAAGTAAAACATACAGATTTAGAACGTAAACATTTAGATTTTGAATTGATCTCTCATTAATTTAAATTATATTTCCACTTTTTAATACTAATCAGTAAATTTTTGAGTTGGTATAATTGTTGAGAGTTTATCAAAACATAAATGTATATATTATGAAAAAGTTATTGTTTTTCAGTGTGTTACTAGTAATAGTTAATACACATGCACAAACTACAATTAACAAGGTTTTGAATGATTTTACTACGTTAAAAGTATATAATGGTATAGACTTAGAATTGGTAAAGTCAGATAAACAAAGTATTGAAATTACCGGGTCAAAGGCAGAAAAGGTAAAAATCAAAGAAGAAACCGATGGAACGCTAAAAATATCTTTACGTTTTCCTGAAACGATGGCAGAAGGCGAAGTAAAAGCAACGTTATTTTTTAATAAAGATATTTTAGTAATTGATGCCAATGAAGGAGCAACTATTACAGGAAAAGAGATTGATCAACCAAAAATTGATATAAAGGCACAAGAAGGAGCTTTTATTAATTTGGTGATAAACACTAAACATTTGTATGTAAAAGCATCTTCAGGAGGTGTAATTAAGCTTTCAGGTACATCTAAAAACCAAGATATCAATGTTGATTTAGGTAGTACTTATCATGGTTATAATATGGAAGTTTCTGATGTATCTATGGTAAAAGCAGGATCAGGAGCTAAAGCAGAAATTTTAGCAGGAGAAACAGTTGATGCTAAGGTTAGTTTTGGTGGAACTATTTTTTACAAAGGAAATCCTGAGGTTTTTAAAGAAAAAACTGTGATTGGTGGTACAATTGAACAACGTAACTAAAGAATTTAGTATCTTTGTAGCTCTAAATTAAGATCAAATGAACGCATTATTTATATTTTTAGGAATGGTAGGACCTTGGCAAATTGCTGTTGTGGTTGTACTTGTTTTATTATTATTTGGTGGAAAGAAAATCCCTGAATTAATGAGAGGTTTAGGTTCTGGTATCAAAGAATTTAAAGATGCTACTAAAGAAGATGAAAAGAAAACTGAAGAATAAGCTTTCTAAACATAATAAAAATCCGAAGTAATTTACTTCGGATTTTTTTGTGTTATACTCTTACGGCAGTTCCTGAAGCAGTTACCATAAGCATTCCTCCATTAGGTCCCACAGTTTCATAATCTAAATCAATACCTACAATTGCATTAGCACCTAGTTTATTTGCTCTTTCTATCATTTCTTTCATTGCACCGTCCTTGGCTTCTCTTAATACTTTTTCATACGAGCCAGATCTACCTCCAACAATATCTCTAATACCTGCAAAAAAGTCTTTAATAAAATTTGCACCAATAATAGTTTCACCGGTTACAATACCTAAATACTGTTGTACAGGTTGATTTTCTATAGTATGTGTGGTTGTTATAATCATGTTAATTATTTTTAATTAATTCAAAGCATAGTTTATCAATATTATTACTTTTTTTATTAAAAGATGAAACGTTGGATAAGACAATTACACTTGTTTTTTTATCCTTATTAAAAGCCATACAAGACCTATATCCGCCAGTACCACCATTATGCCATAATACACTATCCCCACCAAATATATGCCAACCTAAACCAATCTCCATTTTATCATTTACAGCATACGTTTTTTGATGTGTTAAGTTATAAATAGAATCATTTTCAAAGTTTTTACGAACGAATTTTTCTAAGTCAACTACTGATGATTTAATACCTCCAGCACCTACTAGAGCATCTGTAAAATCCCAATTAGAGGTTTCTTTTCCTTTTTTATTCAATCCTTTTACTAAATTTTCCTCTTTAATTTTTTCTCTTAAAGTTGTTGTATTGGTCATTTGTAAAGGTTTACAAATAATTTCTTGCAATAGCTCTTCATAACTTTTGTTATTCTTCTTAGTTAGAATATAACCCAAAAGACCTGCACCTAAATTTGAATATTTGTTTTTTTCTCCGGTTTTATATTTTAATTTTACCTTTTCTTTTAGAAACTCTTCAATATTTTCAGAAGTATATTGTTTATATGGGTTTTTGCTAATCATTGATTTTATAGGCATATTACTAGGAATTCTTGCTAAACCAGATGTATGATTAGCTAATTGTTGTAAAGTAATATTTTCACCTTCATTAAGTTCAAAATTAAAGAAACTACCTAATTTATCATCTAAATTAATTGTTTTCTTATATATATTATATGATAATAAAGTACTGGTAAACACTTTTGAAATAGAACCAATTTCGTAAACTTTGTCTTTATTAATAATGCTTTTTAAGGTGTCATTTTCTCTTAAAATCCCATAGTAATTTGTTCCATTTTCATTAATAATAGCAATTGCTATGTTAGTTTTATTTGGAAAATTTGCTACGTATTTGTTTATAAGTTCAAGATGATCATCATTACCTATATTTAAGTCACTTTCTGGCTTTTTTATTTTTTCAGAAGAGCAGCTATTAAATATTACACTTATAAATAGTATGAGTAGTAGTTTGATGTTTTTCATGATAAAAAAATCCCGAAGATTAGCTTCGGGATTTAGAGTTATTATTCGTCGTTATCGTTCTTTTTATTTTGTTTTTTCATCGCTTCTCCTATTTGATTACTTGCGGCAAAACTAGCAACCATATCGTTTAGCATATTACTACCCGCTTGAGGTGAATTTGGTAATAAAATTAAGTTACTATTGGTTTCTTCACCAATGGCTTGTAACGTATCATAGTGTTGCGTAACAACAATCAATGCAGAAGCTTCTTGACTGTTAATACCTACTTTATTTAATACTTCTACCGATTCTTCTAAACCTCGTGCAATTTCACGACGTTGATCTGCAATACCTTGTCCTTGTAAACGCTTACTTTCAGCTTCAGCTTTTGCTTTTTCCACAATTAAAATACGTTGTGCATCACCTTCGTATTGAGCAGCAATCTTTTCACGTTCTGCTGCATTAATGCGGTTCATAGCTGCTTTTACTTGTGCATCCGGATCAATATCTGTTACTAATGTTTTAATGATATCATAACCATATTCAATCATAGCATCATTTAATTCAGTTTTTACAGCAATAGCAATATCATCTTTCTTTACAAACACATCGTCTAATTTCATTTTTGGTACTTCTGCACGTACTACATCAAATACATATGAAGTAATTTGGTCGTGAGGATAGTCTAACTTATAAAAAGCATCATATACTTTGTCTTTAATTACCTTATATTGTACTGATACCTTTAAACGTACAAATACATCGTCTAAGGTTTTTGTTTCAACAATTACATCTAATTGTTGAATTTTAAGGCTTAATTTACCAGCGATTCTATCAACTAACGGAATTTTTATATGTAATCCGGATTGACGAATACTATGAAATTTACCAAATCGCTCCATAACAGCAGCTGTTTGTTGCTTTACAATGAAAAAAGCAGAAAATAAGATAATTAAACCTAAAAATAGAATTGGGATAATGAATGGCATAGTCTAATTTTTTAATTTATTGTTGTTAAAGATACTATTTATATAGCTAGCTATATGACGCAATTTTTAAGAAATGTTACATACTCTTATAATAAAAATTATATTTGTTAAAAATCAATCATATGGAACTATTACTAAAACACGCTACAGAAATTTTAATATTACTTTTCTTAATCGTTACTTTTCTACAATCAGGTATTGATAAAGTGACTGACTGGAATGGAAACTTATCATTCATAAAAGATCATTTTAAAAATTCACCTTTTAAAAACTCTGTTCCTTTGTTATTGGCAATTATCTTGGTAATGGAATTAGTAGCCGGCGCTTTAATGTTTGTGGGTGTTTTTCAATTGGCTACTGTTGGTAGTTCAGAAATGGCCTTATACGGTGTTCAACTTTCTGCTTTAACTTTGGTTTTCTTATTAATTGGTCAACGTTTAGCAAAAGATTATGCTGGTGCTATGAGTTTAGCAGTATATTTTATAGTAACTGTTTTAGGTATGTATTTATTGCAGAAATAACATCCATCTTCTTATTGTATGAGTCAACATTAATTTTTTTTAAGTTAATTCTTAAACTTATTTAAAAATACTTTTGCTGTATATTAATTTAAAAACAAGATTATTATGAGTAAAGGTATTTTTATTATATGTGCTCTTTTTACTACTATGTTGAGTGCACAAGGATTTGGTATTAAAGGTGGTTTAAACTTATCAGATCTTACCAATTTTGAAAAATCATTTGAAGAAGAAGTAGAATCAGAAAGTATCAGAACTTCTTTCCATGTGGGTATTTTTAATGAATTTAAAGTAAGCGATCATTTTAGCATTCAACCAGAGGTCTTATATTCATCTCAAGGTGTAAATAACGAATCTGATGGTATTGATGGAAAAGTACAATTAGATTATATTAACGTTCCTGTAATGCTTAAATTTTACTTAACTGAAGGATTTTATTTAGAATCTGGACCTCAAATTGGTTTTTTAGTTAATGATGATATTGAAGTTGGAAATATTATTTTTAATGATGATGATACTTTTAATAGTGTTGACTATTCTATGAACTTAGGTTTAGGTTTTAAATTGGGAGAAAAAGTTTTCTTAAATGCTCGTTATGGATTTGGACTTAATGGTGTTTTTGATGGATTAGAAAATGATTCAGATTCAAACCCAAAAAATAGTGTATTTGCTGCATCATTAGGATTTAATCTGTAAATAGAATATATTTATAGTTAGTTTATTTGTTATTAGTTATGGTAATTAAAAAACCTCTTAAAATTGACGTTTTAAGAGGTTTTTATTTTTAAGTAAGGTGTTTTATCGTTTATCTTATAAAGATGGTTTATTAATTATTTAAAATTAATTTTAGTGTTTTTTAAGGATATAAATGTGTGATGAATACTCTTTTGTTGATATTGCTTTTAAATTGGATAATAAACCTTGGTAAAAAGCATTGATTGAATTCATTTTTCCTGTTTTGTATTTCTCTGACAATAATGAAACATAAAATGAATCAAATTTCATGGGTAATACTTTTTCCAACTTCATATTAAAATCAGAAAATATTTTTTTGATTGAGTTCTTTGAAAAATGCCAAACATGTCTTGGTACATCATAAGCAGCCCAAAATTGTTTGTAATATTTAGCATCGTAACTTTTATAGTTTGGAACAGCAATTATCAATACACCATCATCTTTTAATAACGATTTTATTTTAGTAATGTACTCTATTAAATTTGGTACATGTTCTAAAACATGCCACAGTGTAATTACATCAAATTTTTCATGTTTAATTTCCTCTAAACTACTATTTATAACTAAATTTTTAGTTAATGATATGTTTCTAGCTTTTTCATTAGGTTCAACACCTTTTACTTGCCATCCATTATTTTTACAGGTAATTAAAAAATCGCCTGTTCCTGAGCCAATATCTAATAATGATTTCGATTCAGTTTTAAAAGAATTGATGAGTTTTAATTTCTTTTTTAACGTGTGATTTCTTACAGCTTGGTATAGTTTATCTATTAGAGTTTTTTTGCTATCGGTATGTGATATATAATCTTCACTTTTATAAAAATCTCCAAGATTTTCTGGTATCGGTTGTGTGACTAAAAGCTCCCACTCTTCATTTGTCATTACTTTAAAATCTTGTTGAGATACCGTATGATCTCTACATATTAAGAATGGTTGTAAGTTTTTTTCTAGTTCTGATTGTGTCATCAATCTGTTATATATTTTAAATGTTCCATGTGGAACATGTTTGGTTTTTATTTTTAGTTCTATTGTTCCACGGGGAACATTTTGTTTCTTTGAGATGGTGATATTATAATCGTCAGGATTTTTAATTGTAATTCTGTTTATTCTAACACCTATTATTAGTTTTTTATTTTTTTATTTCTTCTCTTCTATTGTTATAATTATTGAATCATATTTTTACATACAAGATTAAAACTTTAAAATATGATCGCTGTCAAAAATAGTGTTTCTTCTTCTATTATTTAATGTAAATACAAGTTGTAATTTCTCTTTTTCTTTTTTTAATTTTAGATATGTAATGTTACTATACAAATCACTATTTTTTATAAAACTACTATCAATTATAAAACGTTCCACATGGAACATTTCTATAGTTTAAAATATATTTAAGTAGATTATGTTTTAGATAGATAAATTAAAGAGTAATATAACTGTAATAGTGTTATATTTAAGATAACTTCTTTTCTTAAAAGTTTTACTAAAGATTGTTATTTATATGGATAGATTAATATGATTTATTAAATTACTATAAATAAAAAAACGTTCCATGTGGAACGTTTTAATTTTTTGAAAGATATTTTTATTTTTTATCTACCCATATAAACCAGTAAAACGGAAATATCACTTGGAGATACTCCACTTATTCTACTCGCTTGTGAAATGCTCGTGGGTTGAATTTTACTTAATTTTTCACGAGCTTCAAAGGATAATGATTTTACTTTTGTATAGTCAAACTTTGATGGAATCGGAACGTTTTCTAATCTATTTAACTTATCAGCGTTGCTCTTTTCCTTTTCAATATATCCAGAATACTTTAGGTAAATTTCAACTTGTTCAATAATTTCATTATCAATTTCGTTTTCTTCAATATAGTTTTCAAGCTTTTCAATAACTCTAAAATCGTTAAATTCTAATTGTGGTCTTGCTGCGATTTTAAATAATTTCATTGACTGATTTATAGTTGCTAATCCTTTTGATTCTAATAAAGGATTCACATCTTCTTGGGTAATGCTTAATTCTTTTATAAACTGAATTAAGTTCTCCGTTTTTGTTTTCTTCTCTGCTACTCTATCCATTCGTTCTTGAGAAGCCAAACCAATATTGTAAGCTTTTTCAGTTAAACGTAAATCAGCATTATCTTGACGTAACAAAGTTCTATACTCTGCACGTGAAGTAAACATTCTATAAGGTTCTTCTGTTCCTTTTGTAATCAAATCGTCAATTAAAACTCCGATATATGCTTCACTTCTTTTTAAAACAAAAGGTTCTTTTTCTTGAACTTTTAATGCAGCATTTACTCCTGCCATCAATCCTTGAGCCGCTGCTTCTTCGTATCCTGTAGTTCCGTTTATTTGTCCTGCAAAGAATAAGTTATTAATTAACTTTGTTTCTAAAGAATGTTTTAATTGTGTTGGCGGAAAATAATCGTATTCAATAGCGTAACCGTATCTGAAAAACTTTACATTTTCAAAACCAGGGATCGCACGAATTGCTTTATCTTGAACATCCTCTGGTAAAGATGTAGAAAAACCGTTTACATAAATCTCAACTGTATTCCATCCTTCTGGTTCTACAAAAACTGGGTGACGCTCCTTCTCTGCAAAACGATTAATTTTGTCTTCTACCGAAGGACAATAACGTGGTCCTGTAGATTTTATTCTACCATTAAACATTGGTGAACGATCAAAACCTTCACGTAATAAATCATGCGTTTCTTGGTTGGTATACGTTAACCAACAAGAGCGTTGTTGTTGTAATGGTTTCGTAACATTTGAATATGAGAATTTCTCAGGATTTTCATCACCTGGTTGCTCGGTCATTTTAGAATAATCTAACGAACGACCATCAACACGTGGTGGCGTTCCGGTTTTCATTCTACCCGATTCAAACCCTTTTGCAACTAAATCTTCTGTAATTCCTGTTGAAGCACTTTCTCCTGCTCTTCCTCCACCAAACGTTTTTTCTCCGATATGGATTAATCCGTTTAAAAAAGTTCCTGCGGTTACAATAACGGTTTTAGCTTTTATTTCTAAACCTAAAGCAGTTTTTACACCCACGATAGCATCTCCGTCAAAGATTAATCCATTAACAGAATCTTGATAAAAATCTAAATTTTCTGTTTGTTCTAACATCGTTCTCCAGCATTCTGCAAACTGCATTCTATCCGATTGTGCTCTCGGACTCCACATTGCAGGTCCTTTTGATTTATTCAGCATCTTGAATTGGATAGCGGTTTTATCGGTTACAATTCCACTATAACCACCTAACGCATCAATCTCTCGTACAATTTGCCCTTTAGCAATTCCTCCCATTGCCGGATTACAACTCATTTGTGCTATGTTTTGCAAGTTCATAGTTATTAATAATGTTCTTGCGCCCATATTTGCACTCGCTGCTGCGGCTTCACTTCCTGCGTGACCACCACCTACTACAATTACATCGTATGTTGTTGTATATAAACTCATATTTTATAGTTCCACGTGAAACTTTATACTTTTTAATTTAAAAAATAAGTGCTAAACACTCATTTTCTTTTGCTCTCATTTCTTGCTTTTGCTCTTCAGTTTTATCTTTAAAACCCATATAGTGTAAAACTCCGTGCATAATTACACGGTGTAATTCGTTTTCAAAGGAAACATTAAAATCATTAGCATTTTCTGCAACTCTTTCAACTGAAATAAAAATATCTCCTCCTACTAATTTTCCCATGGTGTAATCAAAACTGATAATATCGGTTAAGGTATCATGGTTTAAAAACTCAACATTGATTTTGTGTAAATAAGCATCATCACAAAAAATATAGTTGATTTCACCTAGTTCAAACCCTTCCTTTTCTATACACTCTAAAATCCAATTAGAGGTTTTTTCTTCATTCTCTAATTGAAAGTCGGTTTCATAATTAAAAGCTATCATTCTTTTTGGCTCTATTTGTCGGTTTTAGGAGTACTAAAATACTCTTGAACCTTCTTTTTGTAATTTTGGCGCAAAGGTAAGGATTGTCGGTTTAATATTTCAGTCTGATTGTAAAACAACTTTTTAAATTCTAATGCTTTAACATTATTTTTGTTGTACTGAAGTAAATTGGTATTGGATTTTCGTTGTTTTTCTCTTCCTTGTTCAAAAGTTGCCTTGTCTAATTTTAGTAATTGATAGTTTAATTGCTGCATACGTTGCAATGTATTTTGATTAAACCCTTTTTCTAAAATTTCATTTTCTAATTGATGCATTTGTTTGAGGGCTTTTTTAGCTTGCCCATTACCATCGCCACCTTCTTTAATTGCATTTTCTAATTGCTGACGCAACTCACTTTGTTCTTTGTAAATTTGATATAATTCTCCATTCAAATCTTCATTTTCACCATTCTTGCCACTTTTACCTTGCTTGCCTTCTTTTCCTTTTTCACCTTCTTTGGGTTTTCCTTGCTGATTTTGTTTCTGCATCCCTTCTTTCATTTTTTCCATCAATTCATTTTGTTGTTGAATGATATCCGGTAAACTAAAAGAATCTTTTTTACCCTTTCCTTTTCCACTACCTGGTTTTGCATTTTGCATAGCATCCAAAGTATTGCTTAACATGTCGGCTAAGGTATTTGCAGAGGTCATTACATAATTTTGATTAGAAATACCGTTTCTAAATCTACTTTCGGCAAAATTTTCTAACGACTGATCTAAATTATAATGTGCCGTTGCCAAATGATCTTGAATTTCAGATGATATTTTTGGTACACGCATAGACAATACAAACAAGCTATCATCAATATGTTCAAAGTAGGATTTAAGCAAGTATTGTTTCTTTAAATTATCACCAAAATCAGGATGCGAAGATGATAAACCACTGAATTTTTCCATCAATGCTTCTTGATCAAACGAAAAAGTTAACAAGTTTTCTAAAATCTTACGCATATCTTCCATGTTCTCTTCAGCCATTTCATCACTCATCATTTGCATCGATTGTTGCATTTGCTGACTCATTTGCTGCATTTTTTTTGCTGCTTTTTGCTGATTTTGTTTTGCGTTTTGCTCTTGATTTTGCTGTAAATTTTGTTCTGCTTTATTTAATTCTTCTTGAGTTTGATATTGTAAATCTTTCATTTCAGGAATTTGCATTGGATCTTGCAATTTCTGATTATCTTTTTGTAATTCTTGAAGGTCTTTTTTAAGCTGATTAAACTCTTTGTTGACTTCTTTTTGTTCTTGTTCAGTGGAATTCTTATTAGCTAATTCTTCCTGCTTTTTAGCTAATTCATCTAATTTATTGGCCAATTGGTTGTTTTTTTGCTCAACATAAAAACGTTTTGTCAATTCTAAAATACGTTCCAAACTACGTTCTTGCTGTTTGTTTTGTTGTGCTAATTCTTTAGCCTTTTGTAACAGATCTTCCTTATTGAGTTTCTCTGCCATTTTCATCAACTCATCCAGTAATTTCTGCTGTTTTTCTAAGTTTTTAAGTTCTTCAATACGCTTTTGTAATTCTTCCTTCTTTTCTTGTAAACTTTCTGTTTCTTCTTTCTTTTCAGAGAAATTTTCTTGCAGTTGTTCTGTTTGACGCTGCATCATTTGTTTGTATTGTTGCTGACGCTTAATCAAATTTTCTACCTTTTTTTGATCATTCCAGTTCATGTTCTTCTTGTTTTGAATATTAAACTGAATTTTTTCCAAGTCTTCTTTACTTTTTTGCTGTTTTTCTAATGAATTTTGTAAGTTTTGAATATAATCTCGTTGTTCTTCCAATAATTCTTCTTCAACTTCTTGATTGGTTTTTTGTCGATACGAAAACTTTCTACTAGTAGCTTTTTTGTTTCCATTAATAGCATCGTTATCAAAAACCTGGAAGAACATTTCGTAATTCACACCATCTTTTAACTCTAATCCGTCAGGAAATTCATAAAAGAAGCTTTGAACGGCTTCTTTTGTAATAGAAATTGATTTAACTTGTTGATTTTGAGTATTTTCTGAGTTATAATATACTAATTGAAGCTTTTGTAATCCGTAATCATCAGAAATTTGTCCAGCAAAGTATGCGGATCCACGTGAAACACTGTCAATATTAGATTTTACCTCAATTTGAGGAAATTCGTCTTTAATAACATCTACAGAAAATTGCAATTGCTCGTAATCTTCTAGTTTGTTGTTAGATGTAGTGATTTGATAATTCGCATTATGTAAAATTCGTTTTGTAAATTCAAAGGAATTGGCTTCCTTCGAAATAAAATCTTCTCTTTTTTCATCAGAAATAAAAGAAACTTTATCGGTTTGTGTTGTAGCTACGTTCCATTTAATCGTTGTTCCTTGTGGAACTGTAATATTCCCTGTATTTGGTAAAATCTCACTTTTTTTACCTAAATAACGCGGATATATTAATTGCATACTCACATTTTGAATTGCAGGAATTTTAATTATATTTATTTGATAATCAATTGATTGTATGGTGTTTGCTTCAACATAAAAGTTAATAGATTCATTCACCTCTTCAAAAGTGTACGAGAATAATCCAGCTCCGTTATTTTCTATAAAATATTGCTGATTATTATAAAAAATCTTTGCTTCTTGTGGAACAACTTCTCCCACCGCTTCTACATAAATGGTTAACGGTTTTCCTTGAATAACTTCTAAATTATTGTTGGTCAAACTCAATATAAAAGGCGCTGGAGGTGTGTAGGCAACACGATGATTTACAACACGTTGAAAACTTTGATTTAGTTTTGTGTTAGCTCCTGTAAATAAGGTAATTAACCAAATAAATATAGGAATAAAAGCGTATTTTATGTACTTAGTATTCGTTTTAAAATCTACTGCTTTGGTAAACGGAATTGGTTGTAATTCATTGGATTTTTGTTCAATACTAGCCAATAACAAATCGGAATGTTGGTTGGAATGTTGTAATTGCAATACATTCAGTAATTTGTCTTGTACTTCCGGAAAGTGACTCCCGATTATTTTTGAAGCTTCTTCAGATGAAATTCCTTTTTGTAATCCGAATAATTTAAATATTGGAAACCAAATAAAACGGACTACTAAAAACAACTCAATTCCCACAAACAACCAGAATAAAATGGTGCGCGCAGTAGGTTTTAACCATAAAAAATACTCTATAAATACTGTAAAAAGTAAGTATAATAAGCCAAAAGCAAGGAATAAAATACTTCCCTTGATTAACTCATTGGTGTAATATTTACGGCTAAATTGCTGTAATTTTTGTTCTATTAGGGTAAAATCGCTCATAACTAACACGTAAAGTTAGCAAAATCCGGTTAGTTAGTTGATTTTTAGTATTGAGAAAGTTTTGTGATTAAATACCAGAAATAGTATTCAAACTTTTTAATAACTCATTTTTTTGTTGCTCTGTCGAATAGGAAACAATTAAGTTTAAAGAAAAACCATTTATAATAGTAGAATAATAAGATTGCTTAATAAGTATACCCAATTGGTTAATACTTGCGTCCATTCTATAAAAATCTAAACCGTTAATTTTTTCATTTTCAAAATTTTCAGATAAATAATCATATTTAAAACTTCCTTGAGACAAGAATTTTTTAGCATGAAAAAGATAATCTCCTCCTGTCTTGATTCCAGGGGCATTACTAATATTCTCAGCAACAACTGCTATATTTGGATTATAATCAACTGCCGCACCCTGTTCGTATTTAAATGCAGTTAAAAGATTTGCTGTATTAATTTCTGAAGCATCAATTATAGATTTTAAATTATCATCATCACCAACTATCAATTTTCTTCCTTTTTTAGCTAATGCTTCTGTTTGTTCCCTACTTTGAATAACCCAATTAACAGGTAAATCGAATTTGATTTTAAAGAAGTTGTTGATATAGGTGTTATCTTCAAAACCACCATAATCAAAATTATTATTAGTTTTTGATTTACACGAAACAATTACTAAAACAGTTAATAAAATAGCAAAATTTTTAATTTTTTTCATTTTTCATTTTTTGTGAATTCAAATATATCAAAATCAAACTAAACCCTCGTCAATCTTCTAATTACCTCATATGCCATGGTCATCCCAAACATAGCGGGCATATAGGCAATCGTACCATAAAACGATTTTTTAAAGTTGCTGCCATCTGTTAGTTGTAACGATTCTTTTTTCTGTATTTCTTCAGAATACACGGTTAACACACCATCGCGTACCCCCTTAATTTTTAATTGTTTTTTTAGGGTTTGCGCAAACTTACACTCGCGTGTTTTTTTAATATCTGAAATTTTAATTTTGGTTGGATCTAACTTACCACCTGCGCCCATAGAAGAGATAAACTTACATTTCATACGGCGTAACGTAAGGATCAAACTCAACTTGGGGCTCACACTATCAATGCAATCCATCACAAAATCAAATGGATTTTGTGTTAATAGATTTTCCATGGCTTCCGGAGTTAAAAACTCATCATACACAGTAATGTCTAATTCCGGATTGATATCTAAAAAACGATCTCGTAACACTTCAGCTTTTTGTAAACCAGCAGTAGAATCTAACGCTTGCAACTGACGGTTTTTATTAGTAGGATCTACATCATCACCATCTACAATCGTAATTTTTCCAACACCCGATCGTACCATTGTTTCAGCAGCATAACTACCTACTCCGCCTAATCCCACTACTAAAATATGGGTGTTTTGTAACTTTTGTAAAGCTTCTTTACCTATTAACAGTTCTGTACGTTCTAACCAATTACTCATAACCAAAGAATGTTTTTGCGTTTTGTATGATTTGTTGTTGCAATGTTTCTTGTGAAACATTCAAAATTTTTGACGCCTGCAAATATATATCCTCTATTTTGATATTGGGCATACTATCGGTCTCTAAAAAAAACCGGTCTTTTGGTAGTGATTGTAACAGCGTTTGGTATTTTTCAGTCACCTCAAAAACGGGCATGATAGATAGATAAAATCCTTGATCAATCAATTGTTTGGCTAATTCGGTATGACGAGAAAAACCATGGATATACCAATTCGGAATATCAGGAAATTCTTTTTTTACTTTGATCAAAGAATCAAAAGCGCGAACACAATGAATAATTACAGGTTTTTGATGCTCATTAGCCACTGCTAACACACTTTTGAAAATTTCTAGCTGTTTTGTAAGCTCAGGGCCTTTAAGTTTATCTAAACCTATCTCTCCTATCGCTAAACAATACTTGTTGCTTAAATGCGCTAAAAATTGACCTTTTTCATCTTCTGAAAGCACTTCTTCTGTCCACCAAGGATGTTTTCCCACGGTATACCAATCATATTCAGTTTCTTTTCCTAAGTGGATGGATACAATTTCTAGTATTTCTGCATCATTCTGCCTGCACATTCGATGGGTATGAAAATCTAAATATGTAATATTTTCAAAAGGATGTTGATGCATGAACTACAATTCTAAAAAGTCTATAACTGGAACTAAACTTCTTCCCGGATCTTCTTCCATAGGTACATGACCCAAATCTTTTAAAATAACTAATGTGTCATTAGGTAGATCTTCATGAAAACGATGTGCATTACTCACAGGAATTAAAAAATCTTGATCACCCCAAAGCACCAATGTGGGTTGTTGAATGGTTTTAATTTTATCAATATTCGGGGTTTGATTTTCCATCATCATTCTATCTACCAAGGCTTGTCGGTTCCCTTTGCGTAGGGTTAAATCAAAATAGCGATCTACCAATTCAGGAGTGATTTTGGTTTTATCAGCATACACATCTTCCACACTTTTTTTCACCATAAAACGTGGCGTTAAGTATGTGAGTAATTGGTTTACAACGGGTGTCTTAGCTATTTTAAACGCTACAGGAACACTTTCCGATTCAAACGGATATCCAGCAGCATCAATCAAAATCAATTTTTCTATTTTCTGCGGATATTTTACCGTAAAATTCCATGCTATTTGTCCGCCTAATGAATTTCCACCAATTACACATTTTTCAATATTTTTTGCTTCTAAAAAACTGTTGATAAAAGTAGCGTAACTATCAATAGAATAGTTTTTATGCGGAAAAGGACCGGTTAATCCAAACCCGGGAATATCCATTCGCAAGACTCTTTTTTTTGTTTTTAATTGTTCCGTCCAAGCATCAAAAGTATGCAAACTAGCTCCCGTACCATGAATCAAAACCAGAGGTAAACTATCTAACGGATTATCTTCATCACGATAATGTACTTGCATTCCATCTACCGAAATAAACTGAGAAGGCGTTGTGGCATAGGTAGCTTTAAGTTCTCCAACAGATTTGTCTCCATACCCGAAAAGTAACAAAATAGCAATGAATAAAAGGAGAATAGATACAAGCACTATTTTTAAAAATTTACCAATGTTTTTCATGAATACTAAGTTTTTAAAATACAGTTATGGCTAAGTTCACCTTTTTTTAGTCAAAAAACAATCAAAATCTATGTAATAATTATCTTTGCGCTTTCAAATCGAATAAAAATGTCAGAAAACGTAAGAGTACGCTTTGCGCCGAGTCCGACCGGACCTTTACATATGGGTGGTGTAAGAACCGCTTTGTTCAATTATTTATTTGCAAAAAAACACAACGGAACCTTTGTGCTACGTATTGAAGATACTGATCAAACCCGTTATGTTGCCAATGCTGAACAGTATATTATTGATTCTTTAGAATGGTGTAACATTCCGTTTGATGAAGGACCAGGAAAGAATGAGAAGTTCGGACCGTACCGTCAATCAGAACGTAAAGAGTTGTATAAGAAATATGCTGATGAATTGATTGAAAAAGGTTGGGCATATTACGCTTTTGATACTGCGGAAGAACTAGATGCGCACCGTAAAGATCATGAAGAAAAAGGCAAAACGTTTATTTACAATTGGCACAATCGTGAAAAATTACAAAACTCGTTAGCATTATCTGCGGAAGAAGTTCAGCAAAAAATTGCAGCTGGTGAAAAATTTGTGGTTCGTTTTAAAACACCGCAAGATGAAACCTTGATCATGCAAGATGAAATCCGTGGAACTATTAAAATTGATACAAATACGTTAGATGATAAAGTATTGTTCAAATCTGATGGAATGCCTACTTATCACTTGGCAAATATTGTGGATGACCATTTAATGCAAATTTCACACGTAATTCGTGGTGAAGAGTGGTTACCGTCAATGCCGTTGCACGTATTGCTATACAAAGCCTTTGGTTGGGAAGCACCAAAATTTGCACACTTACCATTAATTTTAAAACCAGTTGGTAAAGGAAAATTAAGTAAGCGTGATGGTGATAAATTAGGTTTTCCGGTTTTTCCGTTAGAATACACCAATGAAAAAACTGGTGATGTTTCACGTGGATATAAAGAAGACGGATATTTCGCTGATGCTTTTGTAAACATGTTAGCCTTGTTAGGTTGGAATCCTGGAACGGAGCAAGAAATATTCTCGTTAGAAGAATTAGTTGAGGTATTTGATTTAGCTCGTGTAAGCAAATCAGGAGCAAAATTTAGTCCGGATAAAACCAAGTGGTTCAATCAGCAATACTTACAGTTAAAATCGGATGAGGAATTGACAGATTTATTTTTGCCAATTTTAGCTGATAAAGAAATAACTATAGATAAAAACTATGTTCAAAAAGTTGTTTCATTAATCAAAGAACGTGCAACGTTTGTAGCTGATTTTTGGGAATTATCTGATTTTTTCTTCGAAAATCCAACTGAATATGATGAGAAAGCAGTAAAAAAACAATGGAAAGAAGGAACTTCTGATTTAATGAAAGAACTAGTTGTCATAATTTCTAAGATTGATGATTTTACTATAGAAAATGCACAAACCGAAATTAAAGGCTGGATTACATCAAAAGAAATAGGTTTTGGTAAAGTAATGCAACCACTTCGTTTAAGCCTAGTAGGTAGATTGGCTGGACCCGATTTGTTTGATATCATGAGCATGATTGGTAAAGAAACCACTATAGAAAGAATAAACAACGCAATAGAAAAACTATCATAAATGCATAAAAAACTGTTCGTAATATTGCTTTTATTGAGCAGTTTTTTTGCTCAGTCTCAGATAATAAATGTTGAAAATTTACGTAGAGTAACTGATACTTCGGGGTGGTCTGGATATGCAAAAGTTAATTTTCAGCTGATTAAAAACACCAATAAAATTTTTAGTTTTTCTAACAGAATTCGTGTTCAACATAAAAAAGAAAAAACGCTTTGGCTGTTTATCAATGATCTTGATTTTAGAGAAGCAAATTCGAATACTTTAGTTAGTAAAAATGCGCAACATCTACGTTTTAATTACAAACTAAAACCACAAATTATAATTGAGACATTTGCACAATCACAACAAGATAAAATTTCAGCAATTAATTTTAGAGGTTTGTTGGGTTCAGGGTTACGATTTAAGCTTACCAAATCAGAGAAATATAAGTTGTATTTAGGAAGTTTGTTAATGTTTGAACATGAAAAATCAAATAGAGAAACTGAACCTATTCGAAACGATTGGAGAAATAGCTCCTACTTTTCTTTTAGTTTATATCCAAAAGAGAATGTAACTATTGTAAGCACAACATATTTTCAACCAAGATTAGATCAGTTTTCAGATTTTAGAGTATCTAGTCAAACCTATTTAGCTGTAGAAGTTATAAAGAATTTATCGTTTACAGCTACTTTTTCATATCAATATGACAAATTTCCTGTAATAGGTATTCCTAATGAACAATATGTATTAACAAACGGATTGATGTATTCGTTTAATTAAATAAAAAAGCGCCTTATGGCGCTTTAATTTTTTATAACGGATTGTAATAACATCCACTTCGAGATACCCTATTACTGCCTCCAGAGGAAAGTCCTTTGATTTTAAGCGCAAAAACTACACCTAGAGTTACTTGTATATGCGAGCGCATACTTTCAAAAGAATCTAAAGAATGTTTATAATATAACTGACTGTTTACACCAAATGAATCTGTAATCCAGTAGTTAGCACCAGCACCAATATTCATGGTTGGAGTCATTTTTCTTTCAGAGTCTACAATACTCCCCCCAGCAAACACATAAGGAAAAAACTTTTCATCAAAATTAAAGGTATAGCGTAAGGATCCATCCATAGAAAAATACTTAGCAGAATTTGTAATAAACCCTACATCAAAAGTGTTAAAAGATAGTGCCCCATCAAAAGCTAAACTATGAGAAATAGGAATGGTTAAATTTAATCGTGGTACTTGAAACATATATTGATCGCCAATATAAGCAGCATCTTCCTCAGCAAATTTAACAACACCAGTACCAACACCTAATTGCCACGTATTATTTTTAGTTTGTGCAAAACTGCATAAACCAACCATGATCACAGTAAAGAATAAAAGTTTTTTAAAAATCATCATGCGGGGAATATTTAATGTTTAACTTATTTTTTACAAATTTAGTAGGTAAACATGCTGTTTAAACAGCATTTACACGTTTAATTGCAACTGTAAAATCTTCAAGATCATTGTCATTTATAATTAAATGAATAGCCTCATCGCATACTTTTTCTACGTTGTCTATAGGAAAGTTTAAAGCTACAGCAATTTTTCTCATTAATAACATTTCATCTTTACTTACATTATCATCTGCTAAAATCATTTTAGCTAAACGGTATAAACGTTCTATTCTTTCATCGTAACTCACAGGTGAGTTTACCGGAAACTTTTCTGGACTCTTTAAAATTTCTTTGTATTCTAGTTCTTCAATATTTAAATTATCAGCTGTTCTATCTAATAATTTTTGCTCACCTTCTGCAATAATACCATCTGTCATTGCAATTTTAACAATGCTAGCAAAATGACCTAAAGCTTGTTTTTGCTGACCACTTGAATATAAATCTGATATTGACATAATATTTTGTTTTGAACAAAAATAAAGGAAAATGAATTTTATAAAGAAATAAAATATAGGAAAAACTTTACCTTTGCTTAAAATCACTGTACGTTGAGTAAGCAAACGATTGTAAACCACTACCAAAAATCGGCTAAAACTAAGCAGATTTTACAGGAGATACAACGCGAACAAAACCATTTTCAAATTGCGAATTTGGTCGGGTCGTCGTTGTCATTTGTTATTTCAGAAACTTTTAAAGAAGCAGATATACCTTACTTGTTAATTTTTAACGATAAGGAAGAAGCGGCTTATTATTTGAACGATTTAGAACAATTACTGGGTGATAAAAATGTACTTTTTTATCCGGGTTCGTATCGTCGTCCCTATCAAATAGAAGAAACCGACAATGCCAATGTTTTGTTGCGTTCTGAGGTGTTAAACAGAATTAACTCGCGCAAAAAACCGGCGATTATTGTTACCTATCCAACTGCCTTATTTGAAAAAGTAGTGACCAAAAAAGAGTTGGAAAAAAACACGTTAAAAGTTACAGTTGGTGAAAATGTATCGCTCGATTTTGTAAACGAAGTACTGTTTGAATACAAGTTTAAACGTGTAGATTTTGTAACAGAACCTGGTGAATTTTCAGTGCGTGGAGGAATTGTAGATGTGTTTTCGTTTTCTCATGATGAACCATATCGTATCGAGTTTTTTGGTGATGAGGTAGACAGCATTCGTACGTTTGATGTAGAAACGCAACTTTCTACTGAAAAGCTTAAGAAAATTAGCATTATGCCTAATGTTGAAAATAAAACGTTGCAGGAAAATCGTGAAAGCTTTTTGAAATATATTTCTTCAAAAACGGTCATTTTTACGAAAAATACCGATTTATTGCTGGGGAGTTTAGATAAATTTTATCAAAAGGCCGAAGAAGCTTTTAGTAAACTATCCTCAGAAATAAAACACGCTAAACCCGACGAATTGTTTTGTGATGGTGCATTATTGAAAGAACAGTTACAAGATTTTACCGTTGCTCAACTTACCACTCAAGAAAAAGCGGATGAAAAAACCATCCATTTTAATATTAAGGCGCAGCCTTCTTTCAATAAGCATTTTAATTTATTGATTGAAGATTTAAATACACATCACGAGCAAGG
Source organism: Tenacibaculum sp. IB213877 (assembly GCF_034043975.1). Taxonomy (NCBI): domain Bacteria; kingdom Pseudomonadati; phylum Bacteroidota; class Flavobacteriia; order Flavobacteriales; family Flavobacteriaceae; genus Tenacibaculum; species Tenacibaculum sp. IB213877. The sequence continues at coordinate 173,315 of NZ_JAXCHH010000005.1, forward strand.
ATTTACCAATTATATTTTATGTGCAAACGAACAGCAAGCCAATCGTTTTCATGATATTTTTGATGATGCTGAAGAAAAAGTGCATTATGAAACGTTAGTGTTTCCTATCCATCAAGGATTTATAGATGAAGATGAAAAAATAGTTTGTTATACCGATCATCAAATCTTTGAGCGTTACCATAAATTCCGATTAAAAAACGGATACGCTAAAAAACAATCCATTACACTTAAAGAACTTACCAACCTAGAAAAAGGCGATTATGTAACCCATATTGATCATGGGATTGGAAGGTTTGGAGGCCTTCAAAAAATAGACGTAGAAGGTAAAAAACAAGAGGCCATTAAGTTAATTTATGGCGATCGAGATATTTTATACGTGAGCATTCACTCGTTGCACAAAATTTCAAAGTTCAACGGAAAAGATGGAAAACCGCCAAAAGTTTACAAACTGGGTTCCGGTGCTTGGAAAAAGCTGAAACAAAAAACCAAAACCAGAGTTAAAGAAATTGCGTTCAACCTTATTCAGTTGTATGCAAAACGACGTTTACAAAAAGGATATACTTTTGGACATGACACACACATGCAGCATGAGTTAGAAGCAAGTTTTTTATATGAAGATACGCCCGATCAATTTTCTGCTACGCAGGATGTAAAAGAAGACATGGAAAAAGATCAACCAATGGACCGATTGGTGTGTGGTGATGTTGGTTTTGGAAAAACCGAAGTAGCCATTCGTGCAGCGTTTAAAGCGGTAGACAACGGAAAGCAAGTGGCTGTTTTAGTCCCAACTACTATTTTAGCTTTTCAGCATTTTAAAACGTTTTCAGAGCGTTTAAAAGACTTTCCGGTACGAATAGATTATTTAAACCGATTTAGAACCGCAAAACAACGAAAAGGCGTGTTAGAAGGTGTTGCTGATGGAAGTATTGATATTGTTATCGGAACACATCAGTTAACTAACAAAGCAGTTCAGTTTAAAGATTTAGGTTTGTTGATCATTGATGAGGAACAAAAATTTGGGGTTGCTGTAAAAGACAAGCTAAAAACCATCAAAGAAAATGTAGATACGTTAACGTTAACCGCAACGCCAATTCCGCGTACGTTACAGTTTAGTTTGATGGCAGCGCGTGATTTATCAGTGATTAAAACGCCACCACCAAACCGTCATCCGGTTGAAACCAATGTAATTCGTTTTTCTGAAGAAACAATTCGAGATGCTATTTCGTATGAAATTTCTCGTGGAGGTCAGGTATTTTTCATTCACAACCGAATAGAAAATATCAAAGAAGTTGCAGGGTTATTACAGCGTTTGTTACCATCAGCAAAAATAGGTATTGGTCATGGACAAATGGAAGGTAAAAAACTGGAAGAATTGATGCTGGCATTTATGAACGGTGAGTTTGATGTATTGGTGTCTACCACGATCATTGAAAGCGGATTAGATGTACCAAATGCAAACACCATTTTCATCAATAATGCTAATAACTTCGGATTGTCAGATCTGCATCAAATGCGTGGTCGTGTGGGACGTTCTAACAAAAAAGCATTCTGTTACTTTATAACACCGCCATATCATCATATGACCGATGAAGCGCGCAAGCGAATTTCTGCCTTAGAAATGTTTTCAGACCTGGGAAGTGGTTTGAATATTGCCATGAAAGATTTGGAAATCCGTGGTGCAGGAGATTTGTTAGGCGGTGAACAAAGTGGATTCATCAACGATATTGGTTTTGATACCTATCAGAAAATATTACACGAAGCTATTGAAGAATTAAAAGAAAATGAATTCAAAGATTTATATGCTTCAGAAACTTCAACCAAACCAAAAGAGTACGTAAAAGAAGTTCAAATTGATACCGATTTTGAAATCTTATTTCCAGATGATTACGTGAACTCAATCACAGAACGATTGAATTTATACAAAGAACTTTCAGATTTAACTTCGGAAGAAGAATTACAAACGTTTGAAACTAATTTGGTAGACAGATTTGGGGAATTACCAACGCAAGTTCAAGATTTGTTAGATAGCGTGCGTATTAAATGGTTGGCTAAAAAACTTGGTTTAGAAAAAGTAATTTTAAAGCAAAAACGAATGATTGGATACTTTGTATCAGATCAACAAAGCGATTTTTACCAAACCGAAGCATTTACTAAAATGTTGCGTTATGTTCAGCAAAACCCAAAAAGTTGCGTAATGAAAGAAAAACAAACCAAAAACGGATTGCGTTTACTCATCACTTTTATAAAAATTGATAGTGTAGCCAAGGCATTAAAAGTATTACAACAAGTATAAAAATAGTGTCATTGCGAGCGAAGCGAAGCAATCTGTTTATAAGAAAGTCACGATTTTATAGATTGCTTCGCTTCGCTCGCAATGACGTAAAGAAAAACTTAACCCAACACGATGCAAAACAACCATATTAAAAATGTTGCCGGAATACTAACCGCCACGTTCTTTATTAGTACCTCAGGAGTTTTAGGTAAATATATTGCAATGCCCTCGGAAGTAATTGTTTGGTTTCGATCGGCTTTTGCTGTGGTACTTTTATATGCTTTTTGCCGATTTAAAAAGATCAATTTATCTATTGAATCCAGTAAGCATTATGCTCCGTTTTTAATTAGTGCATTTTTTATGGCAGCGCATTGGATAACGTATTTCTATGCATTAAAAAAATCGAATGTAGCTATTGGAATGTTGTCTTTATACACCTTTCCGGTGATGATTGCCTTGTTAGAACCTTTGGTTTTTAAGATAAAATTCAATCCAATTCATATTGTTTTAGGGTTGTTAGTTTTATTAGGGATTTACATACTGGCACCCGATTTGAATTTGGAAAGTAGCAACATGCAAGGGATTTTATTTGGGCTGCTATCGGCACTTTGTTATTCTATCCGAATACTAATTTTAAAACAATACGTAATTCGTTATAACGGAGTGATGTTGATGTTTTATCAAACACTGATTATCACCATTTTTTTAGTTCCGGTGTTGTTTTTTATGGATGTTTCCGGATTTGAAAGTCAATATCCATACTTGTTGATGTTGGCCTTATTAACCACGGCTATTGGTCATAGTTTAATGGTACATTCTTTACAATTCTTTTCAGTATCCACTGCAAGTATTATTAGTAGCGTACAGCCTATTTTCGGGATAATATTAGCGTTTATATTTTTAAATGAAATTCCAACACTAAATACCTTTTTTGGAGGCGCATTGATTTTAGCAACAGTGGTTATTGAGAGTTTACGGAGTAAGAGTAAGTAAAACCTATCGGATCATGGACACATCCTCATAATTACGGCGCACAAAATCCAACGCATTTTCTAAGATTTCACCCATATTTTGGCTCTTTTTAAAGGCAATATCTTTGGTAAAATCATAGACTTGGTTTTTGAGCAGCGTTATATTTTCATCTGTAGAAATAGTATCATTTTTCATACAAAAAATAAGTTGTTCTATACGTTTTTCTGAAGATAGAATGCGTTTTGCAACGATTGATCGTTCTTCGAGTTTATACTGTTCAATAGAGTTTTCTAATAGCTTGTTTCCTACCAACTCTACCATCAGGTAATTTTCTTTAAAAAATTGTGGATAGTACACTTTAAATTTTCCCTCAAAACATTGTTGATCAAAATCAATCGCACGAATTTTATACACTACATGATCAAAATCGTGTGTAGGCACAATAACGTAGTTATACGAACGCATATCACCCAACAAACGAATCATACAACGCTCATTAAATTTTACAAATTCTTTGGCAATTTGTGCTTTTTCAGACTCTGAGCAATCGGGTAACATTTCTTTGATAAACACATCTCCGGGAATTCCGGTAATATGTTCTTCAATCAAAGTATCTTTATACACTAAAAAATTGAGGTTGTAAGGAGATAAAATATGTTCTAACTCTAAACCATATACACGAGAAGCATCGGTTTTTTTAACATAAAAATAAGTGTAGTTATCGTTTAAAATATTTCTGACTTTTACTCGAAAAGGTTTAGAATTACCAAAAGTACAGTAGTCTACCGCATCTACATTTAAATATTGAATGTTGTCAACATTTCCGTTTGAATGTAAGATGTTATATACCTTTTTTAAGCTCAGATCAATTTCTTGACGCTCAAAATCTGAATAATACACCCGAACCCATAAAGTATCTTCATCATTTTTATCGTAGACCACTATCGATCCTTGAAAACGAAGCAAATCATCATAAAAAATAGGAATTTTAATATTCCTACCATGCTCTACCAAATACTCATTTAAAAGACTATTTACTGGAAAAGCAGGCTTTTTTTTCGACATTAATTTTTCTTCGCTAGCCATGAATTATGAATTTATTCAAAGATAGAATTTAACAAGGAAATATTTTGAAAGATTCTTTTATTATCTTTAAAAAATGAAAAAGAAACTCGTTGTAATTATTTTTATTACTATAAATTTTAATTTGTTTACTCAAAACAGCTTTGTTGATAGTGTAATAAGGCCACTACAAAAAGACCAACTATTCTTTGAAAAAGTTTATTTACATACAAATAAAGAAACCTATAATTTCGATGATATTGTTTGGTTTAAGGCGTATGTTGTTGATGTTAATAATAAACCGTCACTAAACACAACATTATTGTATGTTAATTTATTAGATGAGAAAGGAAATTTAATAACTTCTAAAAATGTTTTTATTAATGAGGGAGTAGGAATAAATCAAATTGAACTTCCTTCTAATAAAAATTCACAAGTATATTATATACAAGCATATACTAACTACATGAAAAATTTTGGAGAGAAAAATTATTTCTTAAAGAAGATTTTTATATCAGGTAAACAGGTTACAGAGAAACAAATTAATGAAGAATATGATGTTCAAATATATCCTGAAGGAGGTTTTTTTCTTGAAGAGGTAGAAAATAAAATAGGGTTAAAAGTAACTAAAAATGGATGTGGGATTAATTATCAAGGAGAAATCAAAGAAGTAGGAAATTCGGCTACTAGGGCATTTAAAGAAGAACACAAAGGAATGTCCAAAGTTAATTTTTTTTATAAAAAAGGTGTAAAATATGAAGCTTTAATACATTTAAAAGACACTGTTTTAATAAAAACATTACCACAAGCTTTTGAAGAAGGAGTTTTATTACATTTAGAAAACAATCAAGATTCCGTTAAAGTCCATTTAAAATCAAAATTTAAAACACTTAAAAATCGAGAAAAGTACACTTTGTTATTCCATAACTTTAATAAATTAATTAACTATTTTGAAATACCTGATTTTGAATTAAATGAAACAAAAACAGTAATTATAGCTAAAAATAGCTTTTTAGAAGGAGTAAATACGGTAACTCTTTTTGAAAATAACGCACCAATTTCTGAAAGAAAGTTTTTTATTGAAAAAAAAAATAATAAAAGCTCTATACTACTTCAGAGACTTGAGGAAGAAAACGATTCAATAACTTATAGTTTAGCAATATCAGATATAAACAACAATCCACTAAAAGTAAATATTAGTATAGCTATTTTATTAGATAGACGATCAATGTTTCATCCTGATAAAGATATTTTTGAGTCTTTTAATCTATCTCCTTTTACAAATAATTTAATTGAAGAACCATCGTATTATTTTGATAATTTAAACATTAAAAAGAAGAAGTATTTGGATTTACTTTTAATGAATCAAAAAACCAAAAAAGATAATTTTAAAGAAATGATTTCTGAATTAAATCCTACTTATAAATTCAATTTTGAATTGGGATTCAATTTAAAAGGAAGTTTATCTCCAGTTATAACAGATACGTTAGCTTTAATAACTTCTAAAAACAAATTGATTGATAAGGTTAGATTGAGAAATAACAAAAATTTTAATTTTAAGAAACTATTAATTTACAAAGGAGATACAGTTAAAATATCATTTTTAAAAAATGAAGAAGCTCTTTCTCCAAAAAAGATTAATTGGGATTCTTTAAAAACCAAACCTCACCCTGAAGTAAAACACTTATTAAAACCATCTAATTATTTAGTTTATAATGAAAATTTTTTCATTAATCCTGAGAATATTAAGTTAGATGAAGTGGAAATAAAAGTAAATAGAGTAAGTAAGCAATATTTAAGAAAAAAAAGACTTGTAAAAAAGTATAAAGCCTATGATAGAAAGATTGGGATGTATGATTTTTTAAATTTAAACTCTAAATATAAGGATGAAGAAAGTTTGATGAGTTTTCTTTTTAAAAATGAAGGAATTCATCTAGAAGTATGGAAAGGAATAGAAAAATATTTACAAACAGGAACAACGTATGAAGCAATATTAATCATAGACGGGAGACGAATTTTTTCAGAAGAACTACCCGTATCTTTACAAATGAGTGAAATTGAAAATATTGCTGTTTTACCAATAAAAGGAAACAAAATAGTTCAAGTATTTACCACAGAGAATTATAAAAAAAATATTGTGAATTTATTTAAAGAATACGTTATAAAAAACGGTTATGATAAAGAAGAAAAATATTTTCCACCGGTTTTAAATATTGATAATCCCAATATAATACATGAACTAGATTGGAAACCAATATTAAAAAATAGTAATACAGAAAACAGAATAGTTTTTAAATTAAAAAAAGACTCTTTTATAAACGAAGAAGATATTATATTTTATATACAAGGAATATCAAATAGAGGGATTTTAATTAATGATATAATTAGGTCAATAAATTTAAATTAAACCTCAAACATTTTACCAGGCAGCGGTTTTATTATGCCTCTCAGCTCCATTTGTAGTAAAATAGATGATAATTGATATATAGGAATAGCGCACTCTAAAGCAATAACATCTAACAATTGTTTTCCGTTTTGTTGGAGATAATCGTAAATTTTTTGTTCATTTTCATCAAGTTCAACAAAAAGAGTTTTTTGTTTGGGAGTGGAATCAGTAACCATATCCCAATTCAGCATTTTTACAATATCTTCTGCTGAGGTTAATAAATGTGCTTGATTGTTTTTAATAAGGTTATTACATCCTTTGCTAAACAGATCATTTGTCCTACCGGGTACTGCAAACACATCTTTGTTATAAGAGTTAGCAATATCTGCAGTTACCAAAGAACCTCCTTTTTCTGCCGATTCAATAATAATGGTTGCTTTTGAAATACCCGCAACTACTCTATTTCGTTTTAAAAAATTCTCTCGTAATGGTTTTTCGTCATGCCAAAATTCAGTTAAAAAACCACCATTTTCATTCACTTTATGAATATACTTTTTATGTGTTTTTGGATAAATTTCATCCAATCCGTGAGCTAACACACCAATGGTTTGCAAATTATGATCCATGGCAGCTTTATGCGCACAAATATCAACTCCATACGCAAAACCACTAACAATAACGGGATGATATTCTGCTAAATCTTTAATTAATTGATTGCAAAAATCTCTTCCATATGAAGTAATATTGCGTGTTCCAACAATAGAGATGATTCTATCCGTATGCAAATGGATATTTCCATCTTTAAAAAGTAAAATAGGAGCATCAATGCAATGTTTTAAGTTCTGAGGATAATCAGCGTCTAAAAAATAAGAAAATTGTGTATTTGTCTGCTGAATGTAAGCCAGCTCTTTTTCGGCTTTTTCAAGAGAATCTTCATCTAACAAATTATTAACGAGTAAAGTTCCTATTCCTTCTATTTTTTGTAATGAAGAAGCTTTTTCTTTAAATATTTGCGAGGCACTTCCGGTAGTTTGAATAAGTTTTTTTGCTAAGATATCACCTATTTTTTGGGTAGCCTGTAAACGTAATATAGCTAGTAATTCTTCTGTTTTCATTTTAAAGCAATTGAAAATCAATATACAAAAAATTTGTTGATAACTAATGCGTCGTTTTACTTGGTTAGATAAACAAAAAAAGTATTTTTGTTTATATGAATCTAGCCAACTACATTAACGATTTACTGTATAGATACGATTGTGTAATTGTACCTGATTTTGGAGGTTTTGTAACCAATAAAGTAAGTGCAAAATTGAATAATGCTACACATACTTTTTACCCACCTACCAAACAAATTTCATTCAATTCTCATTTAAAGCATAATGACGGATTGTTGGCTAATTATATTTCATCTGCAGAAAGTATTTCTTTTGAAAATGCAAATCAAAGAATTAATGATGCTGTTTCTGATTGGAAACAAAAACTAGAAACACAAGCAGTTCAAATTGACACTGTTGGAAGTTTAATGCTAAATAATGATAAACAACTAGTTTTTGAACCAAATACCAACACTAATTTCTTAACAGAATCTTTCGGGTTAAATACTGTAAATTCACCTGTTATTGAGCGTTTTACCAAAGAAGTAAAACCGTTAATTCCGGTAAATAAAACAACTTCTGAAGAAAAAGCTAAAAAAGGAATTCCGTCTTTTGTAAAGTATGCAGCTACAGCAGCTATTTTATTAACTGTAGGCACTATTGGATTTAAGGAATATAGCTTAAACCAAGACAGAATTGAGTATGCAAAAGAGAAAGAAAAAGTAGATCAAAAAATTCAATCGGCTACGTTTGTAATTGACAATCCGTTACCAACCATCAATTTAAATATTGAAAAGGTATCCAGTAAAGAATTTCATGTGATTGCAGGCTCTTTTCAACAAGCAGAAAATGCAGAAAAGAAATTAAATCAGTTATTAAAACAAGGATACAATGCACGAATACTTGGAGTAAATAAATGGGGTTTAATTCAGGTTGCTTTTGATAGTTATGAAACGAAACAAGAAGCTAAAAAAGCATTGTATGAAATTAAAGATCAGGTAAATCCAGAAGCTTGGTTATTAATTCAAAAAATCGACTAATTTTCTTGTTAACATAACCACCTATTCTAGCCTTTTATTTTTAAGGGAATCCATATCTTTGCGCAAAATTTAACGGATGAAAGCGAAAACACCAAAAGAATCATTAACTGTACTTACCGATTTAGTTTTACCAGGTGAAACCAATTTTTTAGATAATCTTTTTGGAGGGGAATTGTTAGCAAGAATGGATAGAGCTTGTAGTATAGCTGCTCGCCGTCATTCAAGAAGAACAGTTGTAACGGCTTCTGTTAATCATGTAGCTTTTTCAAAATCAGTTCCTGTAGGTAGTGTAGTTACTATAGAAGCCAAGGTTTCAAGAGCTTTTAAATCATCTATGGAAGTGTATGTGGATGTTTGGATAGAAGATCGCCAATCAGGAGAAAAAACAAAAGTTAATGAAGGTATTTACACTTTTGTAGCAGTAGATGAAACGGGTAAGCCTGTGCCAATTCCACCAATAGAAGCTGAAACAGAACTTGAAAAACAACGTTATGATGCAGCTTTACGTAGAAAGCAATTAAGTTTAGTTTTAGCAGGTAGAATGAAGCCTAATGAAGCTACAGAACTTAAAGCGTTGTTTACAAGCTAGATTTCTTAATTTTTCCTATCTCATCAATTTCCCCATTTTCTGAAAGGAGAATGGCAATAGGACGTGTTTTATCAAATTGAGAAAATATAATAATCATAATTACAGTAATAGGAACCGATAAAATCATACCGGTAATTCCCCAAATATTTCCCCAAATAGCTAATGCTAAAATAGTTACCAAAGGGCTTAAATTAAGAGATTTACCAAAAATACGTGGTTCAATAACATTACCTACTACTACTTGAATTGACCCTACTGCAATTAACACAATTAAAAATGGAGTGAATTCTCCAAACTGAATTAAACTGAATATGGCAGGAAAAGCAGTTCCTACTAAAGAACCAATAGAAGGAATATAATTCAGTAAAAAAATTAAAAAAGCCCAAAAAGGAGCGCTATCAATACCTACCATTAACAACACCAAATAACTTAAAACACCAGTAAGTAAACTTACATAGGTTTTTAAACGTAAATAGTTGGTAATAGAAAATTCTACCTTTTGAAAAAGAGATTGTAACTGATCAAAACGATCAGAATTATCAAAGATCTTATGCATTTTCTTGATAAAACTAGTTTCTTCTAAAAAGATAAAAAGAGCATAAATTACAATCATAAAAGTATCTCCTAACAAACCACTCAAACCATTAGCTACTTCACCTAAAACAGTACCATAATCAAAGTCACCCACCACAGATTTTACAGATTTTATCAAATCAACATGTAAATAAGAGTTCAGATTGTTGATGATCATCTGTATGTTAGGTTCATATTCACTGTATGATGAGGTAACCGTAGCAATACTATTGGTTATAATTTCTGAAATAAATCCAAAGGCTAAAATGATAAGTGTAAACACAATAATGTTACTTAACCAATTAGGGATGATTTTTTTTGCAAAAGGTATACGGTAGATCGTTTTTCTAATTTCTCTTGTTAAAAACCAGAATATAAAGGCAAAAATAAACGGAATTAATATTCCTTTTCCTATTACTAAAACTGCAATGATAGCAGCAGTAACTATTACAAAATTTGTTGCGTTTTTCATTATCTGTTTTCTATCCAATCAGATGGATCTAAGCGATTAATGTTTTTAAACAATACAAAGCCTAAATCAGTTTTTCCGGTAACTTTATCCGTAAAAATTTTACCTAAAGCATCTCCTGTTTTTACTTTTTGTCCCACATTTACAAACACTTCTTTTAAACCATTGTATGCGGTAATATAATCTCCGTGTTGTACTAACACAGCTTTTCTTCCTTTAGATAATAATTGAACTGCTAAAACCTTACCATTAAATACAGTTTTTGCCTTATCACCAGATTTACCTCGAATGTGTAACCCAGTACTATTAATGGTAATTCCTTTAAAAGTAGGATGAGGTTGTACTCCAAATTTACGTGTAATTAATCCATTAACCGGCCAAGGTAAGTTACCTTTATTTTGTTCAAAATTGGCTTTTAATGTTTTTTCTTCTGCAGAAAGTAAAAGCTCATCTTTTTTTGCTTTTCCCTTTTTTGCTTTGTTTGCCTTGGCAATGGCATCTCTAATAAGCTTATCAATCTTTTTAGCAAGTGCTTTTTCTTCTTTTATTTTCTTTTCTAGCTCTCGCTTATACTTGCTTTCCTGTTTTTTAATTTTACTAACTAAACCTTCCTGTTCTTTTTTATCTCCTTCAATTTCTTTTTTTTGTTTTTGCTCAGAAGTAATTAGTAGCTCTTTTGCTTTTTTCTGTTTTTTTAATGAATCATTAACTGCTTGAATTTCATCCGATTTTAAAGCAATATCCTCACCTTGCTTCTTACGGTAATTTTTATACTGCTCCATGTATTTCAAGCGTTTGTATGCTTGATAAAAACTCTTTGAAGACAGTAAAAACATGGTTTTACTTTGTTGTGATTTACTTTTATACGATTTTACAACCATATCAGCATAATCATCTTTTAAAACCGTAAGCTCATTGTTAAGCTTGTTTAATTTATGTTCATTTGATTTTATTTCCTTTGATAACTCTTTAGTTTCTAATTCAATGGTTTCAATTAAACGTTCTCTAACCGTAATTTTTTGATTGATATCTTTTAAATCATCTAACGCACTAGTTTTTTCTTTTTTGGTTTTAAAAAGTAAGTCGTTAACCTTTTCTATTTCCTTATTAAGCTTTTTACGGCGATTTTCAAGCTCTTTTCTGGTTTGGGCATATCCAAGCATGCCTGAAAAAAGGAAACACAAAAATGATATGTAAAAAAGCTTTTTATTCATTATAACTTAATTTCTTTATAACCTCTCGGAATCTTAAACGGCATAGATAAAGCGGTGTTAAATTCAACAGATTTAATTGACATATCTATACGAGTATATTTATTTTTTCCTTTAGCACTTATTTTTATTTCCTTTGGAAAATATGCTCCTTTATTGTTGATATATGAAGGATATGCAATATCTAAACGTTGATTTTTAAACTCGTTTACCAAAGATTGCTTGTTGAGTTTAAAATGAGAAGGATTTATCCAATAAAAAATATCAAATAAACTTGCTTGTGCTTTGGGTGATAATTGATATGCTTTTTCAGCAATTTCAACGTTTTGTTTTGCTGACTTTACGTCTAAAATAGCTTGTCCTAACAACATATTTTGAAGTTGTTGAAAATTAATATCTGTACCCAATAATTTCTTTAACATAGTAAAATCACCTTCAAAATAATTTTTCTTTACAGGAGAATAAAAACTCACGGCAGTAGGTGTTATTTTTGCTTTAAAAATGGTAATTATTTTTGAACCTTTAAGCCAAATAACTTCATCTTTTTTAATAGACATTCGTACTGAAAAACCTAAATCTTCTTTGGTATCTTTGTAATTAACTTTTAGTTTAGCGTCTACTGTTTTTTCATCAAAATTAGCAGCTACGTGTTTTTTTGCCACTTTTCGTGCCGACATTTGTTTGATATCCACTACAGACACTGCTTTTTTACTCGATTTACATGAGGAAAAGCCTATTAATCCAATAAGAAAGATATATTTAAAAAACTTCATTTACTTTAATTTTTTCTGATATTTAATCGCGTTTTTACTATCTCTTAACGCTTTGTAAGCTTTAACTAATTCTGAGTAAAACCGATTTTGCATAACGTCATCATCAATTACAAAATCAATGCCGTTTTGTAGGCTTTCAACAGCTTTTTTAAACTCATTTTTTTTATTCAACGCTTTACCATTCATTAAGTACACAAAAGGTTGTGCAGGAAAAAGAGCAATACCTTGTTCACTATACGTTAACAATTGCGGATTATTATCTTCATCCAATTTATTTAACAGTTCTGTAAGAGTTTTATAAGATCTGTCCTTTTTAAACTGATCTTGCAAAGAACCATTCACAACAGGTTTATTTTCAATAATCTTAGAAGTTTTTTCTTCTTTTTGAAGCAATCTTTTTTGAAGGTTTCTAAGTCTGGGTGTTAATAATTTAGCTTCCGCCAACTCATTTAAAACAAGTTTTGCTGTGTTTGAATCTCCATTTTGAATATGTAAAAAAACCAATTGTTCCTTTTTCTTAGGATATTTTGCTGCTATTTTATTTTGTAAAGAAATTGCATTTCCAAAATCCATCTCTCTTTTATAAGCAGAAACCAAATGTTCTTGAATCCACAAGTTATCAGGCTCTAAAGCTAATGCTTGTTTGGCAAATTGAACCGCTTCCGGAATTCTGTTCAGTTGATAGTAATTTTTAGAAAGTTCAAAAAGAACGGCTTTGTTATTTGGAATAAGTGCGTTACACTCTTCTAAATTTTCAATAGCTCTTTGAGGGTTATTAATAGCTTTCTCTGTAATTGCTTTAAAGAAAAACTCTTGAAAATCTAACTTTTTCTTTTCCTCAATACCCGATTTCAGCACAATACTATCCTGTGCATTTAGCAATGAAAAAGTTAGAATTAAGAGTAAAAACAATAGATTTTTGGCTCCTAATTCTAAATTATTTTTTTTGAATAAATTTCTATGTAAGTTCAGTATAATCACCTATGCTAACCGATGTAAAGTTTCCGTTAAATTTAGCAAAATTTCCAATCATTGCGGTATCTAATTTTGCATTGGTGATGTGTACATTTGTTTGGATTAAAGAATTAACAATGGTAGAATTTTCAACAACACTATTCTCTCCAATAGAAACATAAGGGCCTATTTTTGAATTTTTCAACACTACATTTTTACCAATGTAACAAGGTTGGATAATTTCTGAGTTTTCTAAAACTACATCATCAGAAACCAAATTGTTACCCGCTTGTTGTTCAAAAGTTAAAACTTGTTTATTAGTATCTACAGTTGGATCTTTCTTACCACAATCCATCCATGCATTTACTTTACCAGGAACAAATTTTGCCCCCTGTTGTTTTAATGATTCTAAAACATTGGTTAGTTGAAACTCACCGTTTTCTTTAATATCATTATCAATTAAATGCTTAATTTCTTCTCTTAGTTTATCGCCATCTTTGAAATAATAAATACCAATAATAGCTAAGTCAGAAACAAACTCTTTTGGTTTTTCAACAAAGTCGGTAATAACTCCATCTTTTAATTTAACAACACCAAAAGCACTTGGGTCTTCTACTTGCTTTACCCAAATAGCACCATCTGCCTTGGCATCTAAGGTAAAATCTGCTTTAAACAGAGTATCTGCAAAAGCAACCACACAAGGGCCGCCTAATGATTCTTTAGCACAGTAAATAGCATGAGCCGTACCTAAGGCTTCTTCTTGCACATATACAGAGCCTTTAGCTCCTAAATTATTGGCTATTTCAATTAATTTATCTTTTGTATTTGAAGGAAAACCTTTAGTAGCAGGACCAATGATAAAAGCAATTTCTTCTAATTTTTCATCTAAAACTTTGCTAATATCTTCAACTAAACGCTGTACAATGGTTTTTCCGGCAATAACAGTTAAAGGTTTGGGTGTAGTAAGTGTATGTGGACGCAGACGAGAACCAACCCCCGCCATTGGTACTATAATTTTCATGTATTTTTTTTTTAATCCTTTTTAGAGACGCAATATACTATTAATTGAGGGATTGAGAAAAAGTTAAATTCCTTTTGGAATGGCATTAATAAGGGTTTGGGTGTATTCTGTTTTTGGATTTTGATAAATTTCATCGGCATCTCCTAATTCTTCAATTTTTCCTTTGTTCATCACAATCAGTTGATCTGACATGTATTTTACTACGGATAAATCATGCGAAATAAAAATATACGTAAAGTTGAATTCTGATTTTAATTGGTTTAACAAATTCAAAACTTGCGCTTGTACAGATACATCTAATGCAGAAACTGATTCGTCACAAATGATAAGTTTTGGTTGTAACGCTATAGTGCGTGCAATACCAATACGTTGACGTTGTCCGCCAGAAAATTCATGCGGATAACGGTAAAAATGCTCGGGTTCTAATCCTACTTTTTTCAAAAGATCTAAAACATATTCTTTTCGTTCTTTATCTGAATTAAGAATTTTATGAACTTTCATAGGCTCTAAAATTGCTTTTCCCACAGGAATTCTAGGGTTTAGAGAAGAAAAAGGATCTTGAAAAATAATCTGAATTTCTTTTCTAAGAGATTTTAAATCTGATTTATTGAGTTTAGTAATATCTTTTCCTTTGTAAAAAATGTGACCAGACGTAGTTTTTTCTAATTGTAAAATTGTGCGTCCTAATGTGGTTTTTCCACAACCGGATTCTCCAACCAAACCTAAGGTTTCTCCTTCATGAATTGAAAAAGAAACATCATTTACAGCTTTGACAATTTGTTTTTTAGAAAACCAACTGCCACCTGAAATATATTCTTTTTTAAGGTTTTTAATTTCTAAAAGTGGAGGTTGATTGTATATTTTTTGATGAAATGCCTCTCTATCTTCATCCGTGTATAAATCACTTTCAACGGTATCATGAATAAAATCCGATACTGTTGGAAGCTTTTTTAAGCGTTTATTCAAATGCGGTTTGGAATTGATAAGCGCTTTGGTATAATTCTCTTTAGGATGTAAAAATACGTCAGCAGCTTTTCCTTGTTCAACAATAGTTCCTTTATACATTACTACAACATTATTGGCAATTTCAGAAACTAATCCTAAATCGTGCGTAATAAAAAGAATACTCATTTTGGTTTCTAGTTGAAGCTCTTTGAGTAAGTGTATGATTTCTTTTTGAACAGTAACATCAAGAGCAGTGGTAGGCTCATCTGCAATGAGTAACTTAGGTTTGCAAGCAATTGCCATAGCAATCATTACGCGTTGTTTTTGCCCTCCACTAATTTCATGAGGATAAGAACTATAAATTTGTTCAGGCCTAGGAAGTTTTACTTTTTTAAAAAGCGAAATAACTTCTTCATGTATTTCTGTGTCTGATAAGTTTGTGTGTTGTTTTAAAATTTCAGCAACTTGAAATCCGCATGTTAAACTCGGGTTCAAAGAACTCATCGGTTCTTGAAAAATCATAGCAATGTCATTGCCTCGTAATTTTTGAAATTCTTTTTCAGAAAGAGAGAGTAAATTTTTATCATTAAATAAAATTTCTCCTTCTACTGTAGCCGCTTTAGGTAACAATCCTAAAATAGCTAATGAGGTAATAGATTTTCCGCTACCACTTTCACCAACAACACCTAGTATACTGTTATTATGTATTGTAAAGGAAATGTTATTTACAACAGTGTTTGGAGAAAAAGAAACAGATAAATGAGATACTTTAATCATAAATAAGTATCAAAAATAAGAAATTATACCTTGATTTTAAAAATGAAAAAAATTCATCAATAAAACAAAATATTAATTTTATGTTTAATAAAAAACTATATTTGTTGTTGTCTTTATAAAAAATTAAGACATTTTAGTAATAATATTCTTTTTTAGTGATAAGTATAAACATAAAATTTTAAGAGAATATTATAGTATTAATTTAAACCCTTCATTACATGAAAAAACAATTACGCAATGGTTTTTTCCTTTCATTAGCGTTGTCTTTTGCTTTTGCAGCAACAGCACAAGAAAAGAAAAAAGCACCCAAAATGTTAACTTTTAATCGATCAGAAAAAGTTACAAGTTCTACTCAAGCGTTTCAACGTTTAGGAATGTCATCAAATGATGAATTAAGAAAAAAAGACTCTAAAACAGATAAATTAGGGTATAGGCATGAAGAATTTCAACAGTATTACAAAGGAATAAAAGTTGAGTTCGGAACCTATAAATCTCATAGTAAAAACGGTGAGGTTAAGTCTATTAATGGCGATTTCTTTAAAATTAAAAATGTACCCACAAAAGTTTCGTTATCTGCAGATGCTGCTTTACAAAGAGCTTTATCTGATGTAGGAGCACAAGAGTATTTATGGCAATCACCAGCGCAGGCCAAATTGATGGATAATTATAAAAAGCCATCAGGAGAATTAGTAGTGTTACCAGGTGAAATTGCTAATACATCTGAAGCGAGATTAGCCTATAAATTTGATGTATATGCTACTAAACCAGTTAGTAGAGATTATATTTATGTAGATGCTCAAACAGGAGAGGTTCTCTTTAAAAATGCAATTATTAAGCATTTAGGAGAGCACAGCCACGGATCAAAGAAGAAAGAAAATTCTGTTGATTTTGATTTTGAAGAAATGTTTGTAACCGGTAGTGCAGCTACAAGATACAGTGGAAGTAGGTCTATTGAAACAACACAAAGCGGAGGTAATTATATATTAAGAGATAATACCCGTGGTAACGGAGTTGAAACCTATGATATGAACATGGGAATTAACTACAATAGCGCTGTTGATTTTACAGATAATGATAATAACTGGACGTCTGCAGAACATAATAATGCAGCTAAAGACAATGCAGCATTAGATGCTCATTGGGGAGCAGAAATGACTTATGACTATTTTAATCAAGTATTTGGAAGAAATAGTTTCAATGGCAGTGGAGCAGCTATTAAGAGTTATGTGCATTTTGATTTAGTTGAGTATGGTTATCCAAGTCAAGATAACGCATTTTGGAATGGTAGTGTAATGACCTATGGAGACGGAACAAGTTTTTCACCATTAACCTCTATAGATGTGGCAGCTCATGAAATTGGTCATGCGGTTTGTACTTATACGGCAGATTTAGTGTATTCATATGAATCAGGAGCAATGAACGAAGGATTTTCAGATATTTGGGCAGCAGCAGTAGAACATTTTGCTAAAGGAAATGGAAATGACTTAGCACCAGATGCTGCAATTTGGTTGATTGGAGATGAAATTGGAGGACCAATTCGCTCTATGTCAAATCCAAATGCACATAGTCAACCAGACACCTACCAAGGAACAAATTGGTATTCTGGATCGGGAGATAATGGTGGAGTTCATTATAACTCCGGTGTATTAAATCACTGGTTTTATAGATTAACCGTTGGAGGTTCTGGAAGTAATGATAATGGAGGTTCTTTTAACATTGCCGGTATAGGTATAGCAAAAGCCGCAGCTATTGCATATCGTTTAGAGAGTGTGTATTTATCATCAAACTCACAATATGCTGATGCAAGAACAGGCGGAATTCAAGCAGCTATTGATTTATATGGAGAAGATAGCCCAGAAGTAATTGCTACTACAGATGCTTTTTATGCTGTTGGTATTGGGTCAGCATATAATGGTGGAGGTGGATCTGATGTCTGTCATACAGGTGATGTTACTTTAAGTATAACTTTTGATAACTATCCGGAAGAAACTTCATGGACTTTAAAAGATTCAAGCGGAGCAACTGTTGATTCAGCTAGCTATTCATCTTCTAACCCAGACGGGTCAACAGTAAACGTTACTTTTAGTGCTTTAGCAGCAGATGATTATACTTTTACAATTAGCGATGCTTATGGTGATGGTATTTGCTGTTCATACGGAAACGGATCGTATACTCTAACAGGATCAGAAGGAGTAATTGTTAGTGGAGGAAGTTTTTCATCATCTCAATCTACTACTTTCTGTATTGAAGGAGGAGGTACTGGAGGAGGTGACACACAAGCACCATCTGCACCAACAAATGTAACAGCATCTAGTATCACTCAAACATCTGCAACATTGTCTTGGTCTGCTTCTTCAGATAATGTAGGAGTTACAGGATATAATGTTTACCAAGGATCGACTAATATTGGTACAGTAACTGGTACTTCTGCTAATATTACAGGTTTAACAGCATCAACTGCATATACATTTTCAGTTACTGCTGTAGATGCTGCTGCAAATGAATCAGCGTCAGGATCAGTTACTTTTACCACTTCAGGAGGTCAAGTTTCATATTGTTCATCAAATGGAAATAATTCGTCTTATGAATGGATTGATTATGTTGCTTTTGGAGGAATGACAAACACAACAGGAAA
Source organism: Tenacibaculum sp. IB213877 (assembly GCF_034043975.1). NCBI lineage: Bacteria > Pseudomonadati > Bacteroidota > Flavobacteriia > Flavobacteriales > Flavobacteriaceae > Tenacibaculum > Tenacibaculum sp. IB213877. Next base: position 192,088 of record NZ_JAXCHH010000005.1, read on the forward strand.
TGATGGAGGATATGCAGATTACACAAGTCAAGTTGCTACGGTTTCTGCTGGTTCAACTAGTCAAATAGTAATTAGCGCAGGGTTTGGTAGCTCATCATACACAGAATATTGGGCTGTATGGATAGATTTTAACCAAGACGGTACCTTTGCCGATACAGAAAAAGTAGTTACTGGATCATCATCAAGTTCAGGAAATTTAACAGCAGATATAACGGTTCCAACGGATGCTGTTTTAGGATCTACAAGAATGAGAGTATCTATGAAGTACAATAGCGCACAAACAGCTTGTGAATCATTTACTTATGGAGAGGTTGAAGATTATACAGTGAATATTACAAGCGGAGGAACAGTAGTTCAAACATTTGGAGCTGATGCAGCCGATACTTTAGGAAATGAAGTTGTGGCTGATGTTATGGCGTATCCAAATCCGGCAACTACTTTTGTTCAAGTAAAATTGAATGCTCGTAATACAGTAAATGCTATTTACAGAATTGTTAATACTTTAGGTCAATCTGTTCAAAAAGGTAAATTAGAATCAGGAAATATTAACATATCTCAATTACAAACAGGAATGTATGTTTTAGAAGTTAATGACGGACAAAAATTATTGACCACAAAATTAATTAAAAAATAAAATAACTGATTAACAATATAGTATAGCTCGGGTTTTGACACCCGAGCTTTTTATTTTTTAAGTGTATTTATAATGGAATATTCATCATATATTAATTATAGGTAAGAATACTTAAATTTAAGTGTATTTAATTGGTGTTATTATTAAAAAATTAACAGAATGTTTTGTTTTTATTATTAATAATTTATATTTGCCATGATATTAACAAAAAATTAAGAGTTTTTTAAGATATAACTCTTGCTTGTTAATTAAAATAGTACTAATACAAACCCTTCATTACATGAAAAAAATTACTCTAGCATTAACATGCTTATTTTTTTCTGTGGTTTTAAATGCACAGGAAAAAAGAAATTGTCACTCCATGGAAAACCTTGAGTATAGACAATCCCTTGACCCAACTTTACAACAAAGAATGGAACAAATTGAATCGTTTACTCAGCAAAGAGTTGCAGAAATGGAAAGTAACCAAGCCAGAGTTGATGGCCAAATTATTACGATTCCTGTTGTTGTTCATGTTATTTATAGCAATGCAAATGAAAACATTAGCAATGCTCAAATTCAATCACAATTAGATGTTTTAAATGAGGATTATCGTAGAACAAATGCTGATGCTACCAGTAAATGGTCTCAAGCAGCAGATACGCAAATTGAATTCCAATTAGCAACTATTGATCCTAATGGAAACCCAACAACAGGTATTACAAGAAAATCTTCTAGTACAACATCTTGGGGAACTAACGATGCAATGAAAAAATCTTCACAAGGAGGTGTAGACCCATGGAATACTTCAGAGTATTTAAATATGTGGGTATGTAACATTGGTGGAGGTATTTTAGGATACGCTCAATTTCCTGGAGGTAGTGCTTCTACAGATGGAGTTGTAATGGGTCCTCAATACTTTGGTAGTTCAGATAAAGGATCAGGATTTTACTTATCAGCTCCTTTTGATAAAGGAAGAACAACCACCCATGAAGTAGGTCACTTTTTAAACTTACGCCATATTTGGGGTGATGGTGCTTGTGGTGCAGATGATTTTGTGTCGGATACACCAGAATCTGATGCAGCAAATTATGGCTGTGCAACAGGTCATACTTCTTGTGGATCTGAAGATATGGTTGAAAACTATATGGATTATTCGGATGATACTTGTATGAACTTATTTACAACAGGACAAAAAAACAGAATGCGTGCTGTTTTAGAAGCAGGAGGTTCTCGTAGAAGCTTAGCTTTATCTGATAAATTTGGAACTCCTTGTGAATTAACAGCACCTACAGGATTAGCATCTTCAAATGTTGGAGATAACGGATTTACAGTTTCTTGGAATGCAGTTTCAGGAGCAGCATCGTATGATGTAACTGTTGGTGGAAGTACAGTAAATGTTACAGGAACTTCTCGTACGGTTTCTAGTTTAACAGCAGGAACTCAATATTCAGTATCAGTAGCAGCTAAATGTGCAGATGGAGGAGCAGGAGCATCATCTACAATTAATGTTACAACTACAGGTTCAGCACCAGTATCTTACTGTGCTTCTAAAGGAAATAGTGTAGCTGATGAATATATTGGAAGAGTTCAATTAGGAGCTATTGATAATTCATCAGGAGGAGGAAACGGATATTCTGATCATACTTCATTATCAACAACTTTAGCTAAGTCAGCTTCAGCAACTATTACCGTTACTCCAAATTGGACTGGTACTACTTATAATGAAGGTTATGCAGTATTTATTGATTACAACCAAGATGGTGATTTTGCAGATAGTGGAGAAACAGTTTGGACTAGAACAGCATCTAAAACAACTCCAGTTTCAGGATCTTTTACCGTGCCTGCAAGCGCATTATCTGGAGCTACTAGAATGCGTGTTTCTATGAAATATAATGGTGTGCCAACATCTTGTGAAACATTTTCTTACGGAGAGGTTGAAGATTATACTGTGGTTATTGGAGCAGGAACGCCAGATACACAAGCACCAACAACTCCAGGTAACGTATCAGTATCAAGCGTAACACAAACCTCAGCAACTATATCTTGGTCGGCTTCATCTGATAATGTGGGTGTAACAGGATATGATGTTTATAGAGGGGCAACTTTTGTAACATCAACTACATCAACTTCTGTAAATGTTTCAGGTTTAACAGCTGCAACTAGCTATACGTATTCTGTAAGAGCTAAAGACGCTGCAGGAAATGAGTCAGGAGCAGGCTCTGTTACATTTACAACATTAACCAATCAAGTTACCTACTGTGCGTCTTCAGGAAGCAGAGTTACTTATGAGTGGATTGATTATGTATCTTTTGGAGGAATGACTAATTCTTCTGCAGCAAACGGAGGTTATGGAGACTTTACTTCAAAGGTAGCAACCGTAGCACCAGGAACTACAAATCAAATTATTTTTAGTGCAGGATTCAGCGGAAGCACTTATACAGAGTTCTTTACAATTTGGATTGACTTCAACCAAAACGGAACATTTGAATCAAGTGAAGAAGTAGTAGCAGGATCATCTTCTAGTGCAGGAAATTTATCAGCAGATGTTGTGGTTCCAGCTAATGCAGTATTAGGTAATACAAGAATGCGTGTATCTATGAAATACAACAGCAAATCAACTGCTTGTGAAAACTTTGGAGATGGAGAAGTAGAAGATTATACAGTTAATATTTCTAATGGAGCACGTTCTTTTAATAGCAATGTAAGCGCTACAAGATTAGGAAACGAAGCAGTATCAGATGTTATGGCGTATCCCAATCCAGCAACTAGTTTTGTTCAAGTAAAATTAAATACACGTAATACTTCAAACGCTACTTATAGAATTGTAAATACTTTAGGGCAATCTGTACAAGCAGGTAGATTAGACAACACTAATGTTAATGTTTCTAAATTACAAACAGGTATGTACATTTTAGAAGTTAACGATGGACAAAAATTATTAACAACCAAATTGGTTAAAAAATAAGCCCTTCATTTTTAAAACCAATGAAAACCCGAGTGTATGCTCGGGTTTTTTTGTTTCTTTGCAGTTAACCTTGTCATTCTTGTAAAGGCAGGAATCTCATTATAAAAACTATGAATTACCTTACAGTAGAAAATATATCTAAAGCTTACGGAGAAAGAGTGTTGTTTGAAGATCTTTCTTTTGGTATTAATAAAGATCAAAAAATAGCTTTTGTTGCTAAAAACGGTAGTGGAAAAACATCAATTCTAAACATCGTTGCTGGAGTTGATACTCCTGATAGCGGACAAGTAGTCAGCAGAAAAGGAATCACTATTTCCTATTTAGCACAAGAACATAAGTTTGATGCTGATTTAACCATTGAAGAAACCATTTTTTCTACAGAAAGTACCATTTTACCTATTATTCATCAGTATGAAAAAGCATTGCAAAATCCTGATGATACAGAAGCGTATCAACAAGCTTTTGAGTTAATGGAACAACATAATGCATGGGATTTTGAAACACAATACAAACAGATTTTATCTAAGCTTAAATTAGAAGATTTAAGTCAGAAAGTAGGAACATTATCTGGTGGACAAAAAAAGCGTTTAGCGTTAGCTATTATTTTAATCAATAAACCCGATTTATTGATTTTAGATGAGCCCACTAACCATTTAGATTTAGAAATGATTGAGTGGCTTGAAGCTTTTTTTGCTAAAGAGAAAATTACGTTGTTTATGGTTACGCACGATCGTTATTTTTTAGAGCGTGTATGTAATGAAATTATAGAACTTGAAAACGGTCAATTATATAAATATAAAGGCAATTACTCGTATTATCTTCAAAATAAAGAAGAACGTCAAGCTTTAGAGGCAGTAAACTTAAGCAAGGCCAAAAGCTTATTTAAAAAAGAGTTGGAATGGATGCGCCGCCAACCCAAGGCAAGAACCACCAAGTCAAAATCGCGTATTGATGATTTTTTTGAAATCAAACAAAAAGCACATCAACGTAGAAAAGATCATGAAGTTCAGTTAGAAATTAACATGGAACGCCTAGGAAGTAAGATTGTGGAGTTGCACAAACTAAAAAAGAATTTTGATGATAGGGTTATTTTAGACGGATTCGATTATGTGTTTAAAAAGGGAGAACGCATTGGTATTATTGGAAAAAACGGAACGGGGAAATCATCTTTTTTAAATATTTTAACAGGTAAAATTCCTTTAGATGGAGGAAAAGTGGTTGTGGGGGAAACCGTAAAGTTTGGTTATTACACCCAAAAAGGAATTACCATTAAAGAAGGACAAAAGGTAATTGAGGTAATTAAAGAGTTTGGTGAGTATATACCGCTAACCAAAGGAAGAAAAATATCAGCTTCTCAATTATTAGAACGCTTTTTATTTGATAGAAAAAAGCAACACGATTTTGTAGAAAAACTAAGTGGAGGTGAACAAAAACGCTTGTACTTATGTGCAGTATTAATTCAGAATCCGAACTTTTTAATTTTGGATGAGCCTACCAACGATTTAGATGTAGTAACATTAAACGTTTTAGAAGATTTTTTACTAGATTATCCGGGTAATTTAATGGTAGTGTCGCACGATCGTTATTTTATGGATAAAATTGTAGATAGTTTGTTTGTTTTTAGAGGCGATGGAGTGGTAGAAAACTTTCCTGGAAATTACTCTGATTTTAGAGCATATGAAGACTCAAAAGAACCAGAACCTTCAACAGATAAAAAAGAACCAGTAGAGCGCGTTAAAACAACTCAAAAAGGAAGGTTAAGCTATAATGAAAAGCGTGAGTATGGTTTGTTGGAAAAAGATATTGAAAAGCTTCAGAAGAAAAAGGAGGAGATAGAAACACAATTTGCCAATGGTGAAATAAGAACTGATGATATCAATGATAAATCCGTTGAGCTTCAAAAAATAATTGAAGATATTGAAACCAAAGAAGAGCGTTGGTTTGAATTATCTATGAAGTTAGAAGAATAGTAATTAAAAATCCCCACTCATTACCAATGAAAATTCTTATTGTAGAAGATGAACATTTATTAGCTGAAACCATGATTAGTTACCTTCAAAAAGAAGGATACCAATGTGAATGGGTAGATAATTTGCAAGAAGCAAAAACAAAAAGCTGGGATTATGAATACGATTGTTTAATTGTTGATATTAATTTGCCAGATGGTAAAGGATTTGAAGTCATTAAACAGCTTAAGAAAATGAGATCGGATGCTGGTATCATAATTGTTTCAGCAAAACATGCATTAGATGATAAAATATATGGACTGGAAATAGGAGCAGATGATTACCTTACCAAACCTTTTGATCTAGTAGAACTTAACGCTAGGATTAAATCTATTATTAGAAGAAGAAGTTTTAAAGCACAAAACTCTATTATTTTTAATGAAATTGAAGTTTTTCCAGATGACAGAACAGTAAAAGTAAATAATGAGTTTTTAAAACTGACAAAAAAAGAATATGATTTATTACTGTATTTTATCACCAATTTACACAGAGTAATTACCAAAAGCTCTATAGCAGAACATTTATGGGGAGATGAAATGGATATGGCAGATTCTTATGATTTTATTTATTCACACCTTAAAAACCTTCGAAAAAAAATCATCTTAAAAAAAGGAAAAGATTATATACAAACAGTATACGGAGTAGGCTATAAATTTACAGATGAATGAAACTGCTAAAACTTTCTAATCAATATTATTTTGTGGGCATTCTAGCTGCTTCAATATTAGGAAGCATATTTGCTTTTTATATTATAAAATATACTATTAATGAAGAATTTAATCAAAAATTATATGCAGAAAAGGAAGAGTTATTACATGAGCTAAACACTTATGATGAAGTACTACCAAAGTATATGTTAAATATTGGAGATAAAATACACATAAAAAAAGCAACCTATATACCTCAAGTTACAACCATTATTCAAGATACTGTTATGTACAGTATGTATGAGAAAAAATTATTAAACCATAGAAAAATAACGTTTTATAAAAAAATTAAAGGACAAGATTATATAATAAGTATCACAAAATCTTTACTATCACAGCAAAACTTAGTAAAAGGGGTTTTAGTAATCTTTTTAGCTATTTTACTTTTATTCTTTGTTACCATGGTATTTCTTACCAACTTTATATCTAAAGTTATTTGGAAACCATTTTATCAAACACTTTCACAATTACAGTTTTATAATGTTAAAAACCCTGATCCTTTACAACTCAGTTCAACTATTGTAGATGAGTTTAATTCTTTAAATTCATCAATAGAAAAAATGACAACAAAAGTTGAAAAAGATTATGTAGCATTAAAAGAGTATACAGAAAATGTAACACATGAAATACAAACTCCTTTAGCCATTATTAAAAATAAAATAGAGTTATTAATACAAGATAAAACACTTACTCAAGATCATATAATAGCCTTAGCTAAAATTCATGAATCTACAGGTAGGTTGTCTAGATTAAACAAAAATCTATCAATTTTAACAAAAATTGATAACAATCAATTTGTAGAAAATTCAGAAATATTTTTAGCAGATTTTATCCGAGAAAAAATAGAAGATTTTGAAGAACTTTTAACCTTAAAAGGTATTAACATTACCACAAAATTTGATTTTAATCCACAGCTTTTATTAAATGAAACTTTGGCAGATCTTTTATTCAACAATTTAATTAGTAATGCTATAAAACATAATATAAAAGAAGGAGAAATTATTATTGAAATTACAGATAAATCTTTTGTTATAAAAAATACAGGAAAACCTTTAGAAATATCAAAACTAAAATTGTTTAATAGATTTAGCAAACCTACCAATAATTTAAATTCTACAGGATTAGGACTGTTTCTTGTAAAGAAAATCATTTCTTATTACAATTTTTACTTAGCTTATAAAAACGAGGGTAACTGGCATACCATTAGTATCTTTTTTGTTTATAAGCAAATTATTTAGTTATAAAAAAAATCTACAGATTCTCTCCAGATTTTCATTTCATTTTTGCCCTGAAAAAAAAACAAATTAAAGGAGACAAAAAATGAAAGAAATTTTAAACACATTCAAAGAAAACATTAAAAGCATTGATGGTTTTTTAGGAGTATCTGTAACTGAAATTGAAACCGGAGTTGCTTATGATTCTGCTGCTGTAAACGGATTTGAGCCAGAATTAGCATCTGCATATAACTTAGAAGTTGTAAAAGCTAAATTAAATGCAATAAAAGCATTAAACCTTAAAGAATCTATAGAAGATATAACTATTACTTTAGGAAAACAAGTACACATTATTAATGTAGCTCCTAGTGGTTCTTATTTTACTTATTTAGCAATAGATTCTGAAAAAGCAAACTTAGGAATTGCAAAGTCTTTACTAAATAAATATAAAAAAGAATTATATAGCGCACTATAGTATATAGTAGATTTCGCATATAAAAAAAACATCAGCAAGTGCTGATGTTTTTTTTATAATAATTTTTTTACTTAAAAAGCTTAAAAATATCATTTCCATTTGCAAATATTAGTAGAGTTAATAACAATATAAACCCTATAATTTGAGCATATTCTAAAAACTTATCACTTGGTTTTTTACCAGTAATCATTTCCCAAAGCGTAAACATTACATGTCCTCCATCTAAAGCTGGAATAGGTAATAAGTTCATAAAACCTAACATAATTGATAAAAAGGCTGTAATACTCCAAAAAGTTTGAGCGCTCCATTCAGATGGAAATATACTTCCAATTGAAATAAAACCTCCTAAACCTTTATATGCACCTGTGCTAGGGTTAAAGATTTTCTTTAATTGCTTAACATAACTAGTTAACGTGTTCCATGCTTTATGTGTTCCTGCTGGTACAGCTTCTGCAAAAGAATATTTTTTATCGGCTAATTGATAATATCCTAGTTTTTCCAAATCTTTACCTGAAACAGATCCCGGTACAATTTCTAATTTTCCTTCTTGAGAGACTGTAATAGGTACACTAACCTCATTACCATCTCTTAAAACCTTAATAGTTGTTTTTTGTCCTTTATACTGTTGCAAAATAGCTTCAGCTTGATCAAAATACTTAACAGGTGTTTCGCCAACAGAAATTATTAAATCTTTTGATTTTAATCCTGATTCAGCATTTAATGATTCTTTAGGGATTTGACCTATCATAAATGGATATCTAAGTGATATAAAACTCCCCGCTTCTTTACCTCTATCTACAATTTTAGAAATAAAATCTACAGGAATTTCTTTTTCTATCTTTTCTCCATTTCTTTCAATAGTATAGCTATTTCCATTAATAAATTCAATAGGTAATTGATCAAATTTCTCAATCTTCTTTCCATCTATTGATACAATTTTATCTCCAGTTTGCAAACCTAAATCGGTAGCTAATTCATCTTGAGCCCAAATACCATCTTTTACATTTTCATTAGGTAAATATCTTTCTCCATATCCCCACATTAAAAACACATAAATCAACCAACCTAATACAAAATTTACTATCACTCCACCTAACATAATTATTAAGCGTTGCCACGCGGGTTTAGATCTAAATTCCCAAGGTTGTGCAGGTTGTTTCATTTGCTCAGTATCCATACTTTCATCAATCATACCAGCAATCTTCACGTAACCCCCTAAAGGTATCCAACCAATACCATATACAGTTTCTCCAATTTTCTTCTTAAATAATGAGAATTTGTAATCAAAAAACAAGTAGAACTTCTCTACTTTGGTTTTAAATAATTTAGCCGGAATAAAATGCCCAAGTTCGTGTAAAACAATTAAGAGCGATAAACTTAAAATAAATTGTGATGCTTTTATTACTATTTCCATAAAGGGTATTGTATCTAAAATTTCTTTAATCGAGCAAATGTACGTTTTTCAATACAGTTGTAAAAATGCTTTGTATTTCAAAACACTTCATTTAACATAGATTTTAGATATAATTTGACATTTGTCATTTTATTCTCCTCTTTTTAAGCCGTATTTTTGCAGTATATATACAAATACTATGGATTTAAAATTCTTTAAAAAATCTAGAAATACTTTTTTGTTTTTACTCCTTTTTACCATTGTAGGAGTGCCTGTTTTTTACCATTTGGTTAAAACAGAAGATAAATTACCAATTTACAATCCTGCAGATGTCAACCCTAAATTAGTTGATGAATCTGTTAGAAATAAAACTAAAAATCATACCGTAGGTGATTTTAAACTCATCAATCAAAATGGTGAGGTTATCACTAATAAAAATTATGATGGAAAGATTTATGTAGCTGATTTTTTCTTTACTCGTTGTCAAACTATATGCATTGCCATGGCATACAACATGAGCGAATTACAAGAGCATTTTAAGAATGATGATGAAGTTATGTTTTTATCACACTCTGTTACTCCGGTTATGGATAGTGTACCTGTTTTACGCGCATATGCTGATGCTAAAGGTGTTATTGACGGAAAATGGAATGTTACCACTGGAGACAAAAAACACATCTATGATTTAGCTCGTAAGAGTTATTTTGCTGTTTTAGATGAAGGAACTGGAGATGAAGATGATTTTATTCATACTGAAAATTTTGTTTTAATTGATAAAGACAGACGTATTCGTGGTTCCTATGATGGTACCAAGAAAGAAAACATGCAAAAGATTATTACAGATATTGAATTGCTAAAGAAAGAATACGCTAAATAGCGTTATTTCCTTTCTCCGTCTTTATCAAAATGAACATTTATAGCTTGTTCTGTTTTTATAACTGAAACGGCTAAAGAAAGCAGTAGTATAGCCATGGGTTGCCATGTAACTTTAGGGTTTATATATGCTAAAGCGAGTGCAGCTATTAATGAAATAGCAGAATAAATTAAAAACTGTTTGGTAAAAACCGTATTAGCAAACTTCCAGATATCTTCATTTTTCATGGTTCTCGAAGTTCTGTAACCATATAAATAATTGATCTTTTTCGGAGGGAAAAAGTAAAATATTAAACTAAATATAAATAACAATCCGTTTACAGATAATACATAGTAGTATGGGTTCATATATATTTTATTTCTTTTTTATGGGCCTCATTAATCCTTCTTGTGCTACAGATGCTACAAGCTTACCATCTCTAGTAAAAATATTTCCTCGTGCAAAACCTCTTGCACCAAATGTATTTGGACTTTCAATTGAAAACAACAACCAATCATCAAAATCAAAATCTCTATAAAACCACATAGAATGATCTAAACTTGCCATTTGTGTATTGCCAAAGCTAGCCACACTTGCATTCGGATTTAAACAAGCCGTAAGAATATTATAATCTGATATATATGTTAACACCTGTTGTTTTATGGCTAAATCCAATCCTTTAGCTTCTCCTTTTAACTTAAACCAAACATCAACAACTGGTGGTAAATCCTTTCTTTCAAGCGGATTAGGAACATGTAAAGGTTTAAAATCAATTGGGCGCTCTATAGCTAAGAATTCTTTGGTTTTTTGAGGCAAAAAATCACCAAACTGATTCAACATATCAGTCCAACTTAATAATTCTTCTGGTTGTTTAATTTCCTTTTTCATTTCTACTTGATGTTCATATCCTTCTTCTTGTTTATGAAAAGAACAAGCTAAAATAAAAATGGTTTTCTCTTGTTGATGCGCAGTTACCCTTCTGGTAGAAAAGCTTCCTCCATCTCTAATAGTTTGCACACTATAGGTAATAGGTAAATTTAAATTTCCTGCTTCTAAGAAATATGCGTGTAGCGAATGTAAAATACGTTGTTTAGGTATAGTTCTATAGGCAGCATTTAACGCTTGTGCTAATACTTGTCCTCCAAAAACATTTGGACTACCAATATCCTTACTTTCTCCGTTAAAATTGTTGTTACCTATATTATCAAGTGTAAGAATTTCTAGTAATTCTTTTGCATCTTTCATTAGGGTCATTTTTATCGAAACGTAAAGATACCCCTTTACGTTTGCTGCACCAAATTTTTAACTTTAAACGGAAAGTTTTGTCGGAATGGAGTAGGTTGTAATTTATGAATGAACATGCCCAAAATTTTGTTAGAAATAGTGTTTTTATGTCGTAAATAAATAGTTAGATCTTGTGGTTGTGCTCCTACCGAACTTTTTATCTCGCTGGCGGTTCTTCCAAAATTAATGGTTTTCAGGTCTCTTTCAATGGCTATTTGCACATAATCATACAACATACGTTGGTAAATAGCATATTCTCTGTTATATTGATAATCAATGCCTACAAAATGAGCATCTAATGTTTGATTATTTATCATCCCAGATAAAAAACCAACTAGATGAGAATTTAAGAAATAGGCTTGCACAATATAATCTTTACCTAAGTTTTTCTTTAGTTCTTTAAACGTGTCAATAGAAAACTCACCTAGATTAAACCCTGCTTTTGTACATACATTGTTGTATAACTCTTGCATTTCATTTTTGTATGTTTGTAAAGTGTTTTCATCTACAGAAACTACTTCTAGAAAACAACTTCTTTCAATGGCTTTTTTTGCCTTTACACGGAACTTGGTTTTCATTGCAGATAGATAATCATTAAAATCATTCCAATCAGTATCTACTTGCATAATCATATTAGGTTCAACATTGAACGAACTGTATTTACACTCATGCAATTCATCTGAAATCACTAAAGATTCTTTGATAAAATCTTTAAGCATAAATGCACTGATTTGTTTTCGTAGCTTTTTATCGGTATTTACAAAATTGACCAATGATTTTGCTAGTTCGTTCAGTACTTTTGGTTTGTCTTGGTCATTTTTTATAAAAATACCATGCTCTCCACTTACAAATGTATTTCCGCAAGTAAGGATTTTAAATGGTTTTTCAGGAGAAATGATGCCTAAACTTCTACCAAAACATTTGATTCTGTTAATTAAACTTTGAAAATTGTTTTGAACACGGTCTAAATAAAAATCTATAATTTGAATAGTAGCGAAAGCTTTTGCTAGGTTTTGCTCATCAAATAAAACCAGATAAAAAAATTGAATTTTTGGGTGATTTTTAGCAATTACTGATAGGTATTTTGGACTGAAATACACACTGTGTGTACAGTCTAACTGATGCCAAATTTCTTCGGGTATTTCCTCAACCGAAGTAAAATAGCGAGCATTAATGTGATTCTTACAAAAGTCCAATTGTGATAAAATAACCCCTAATTTGTCGGTAAAATACTAAAACTTTACAAATGATAATAAAAAAACAAAAAACACTGTAATATAAGCTATTACAGTGTTTTTAATTTGTGTTTGATATAATTATCCTACAATATTGATAATTTTACCCGGAACAATAATTACTTTTTTAGGTGTACGTCCTTGTAATTGTTGTTGTGTTTTTTCATGAGCCATTACTGCTTTTTCAATATCATCTTTACTTAAATCTAACGGTAAATTGATCTTGAATCGCATTTTACCATTAAACGATACCGGATACTCTTTTTCTGACTCTACTAAATATTTTTCCTCAAACTTAGGGAACGTCGCAAACGCAATTGATTCCTCATTACCTAACTTGCTCCATAATTCCTCAGCAATATGCGGTGCATACGGAGAAATTAACACTAACAATGGCTCTAAAATAGCACGTTTGTTACATTTTAATGCTGATAATTCGTTAGCCGCAATCATAAAGGTAGAAACTGACGTGTTGAACGAGAAATTCTCAATATCTTCTTCTACTTTTTTGATGGTTTTATGTAAGGTTTTTAACTCATCTTTAGTTGGTTCTGCATCAGAAATTTCAAAAACATCACCGTTGTGGTATAATTTCCAAAGCTTTTTTAAGAACGAATGCACACCCGAAATACCTGATGTTTTCCAAGGTTTGTATTGCTCTAACGGGCCTAAGAACATTTCAAACAAACGTAAACTATCAGCACCATATTCTTCACAAATCTGATCTGGATTTACAACATTGTACTTCGACTTGGACATTTTTTCGACTTCTCGAACGAGTTTTTTAAAACTTGAATCTCTTTCGGTAATTAAATTATACGTTTTTGTAAAATTCATAACATCTTGAATTCTACCTTCTTTAATTTCATCATTACTAGATACTAGATTCACATCAACAGATACAGGTCTTATTGGAAATGGTAAATTGTAATGAGGAAATTCACAATCGTATTTTTTACAAATTTCTTCAAATCTTTTTGTTAAGTAAAAAAAGTTTAATCTTTCTTCATCATCAAATGAATTTAAAATAGATTCTTGGTGGATTTTATCTTTAATAAAGTAATCCTGAATCTTTCTAAAGTTATTCTTATAAAATTCTGATATACCGTGACTTATAAGAGTTTCAAATTCATAACTACCAAGCTGAGCTCCTTCTTTATCCCAAAAAGATAATTTTATCACATCAACATAAGCACTCGTACCTAAAATCATACCTTGGTTGATCAATTTTTTAGCAAACTCATCTACAGGAACCATCCCTAAATCATACAAGAATTTTTGCCAAAAACGTGCATATAACAAGTGGCCTGTTGCGTGCTCAGAACCCCCAATGTATAAATCAACTTCTTTCCAGTAGTTTAACGCTTCTTTACTGGCAAATTCTTCAGTATTTCCTGCATCCATATAACGGTTAAAGTACCAAGAACTTCCTGCCCACCCTGGCATGGTGTTTAGTTCTAATGGAAACACACTCGTGTGATTTATTAATTCATTAGAAACTACTTGATTCTTCTCAACGTCCCAAGCCCAAACCTCAGCGTTTCCTAATGGTGGCTTACCATCTTCGGTAGGTAAATACTTTTCTACTTCTGGTAACACAATTGGTAAATGCTTTGTATCAATCATTTGCGGCATTCCGTCTTTGTAATACACTGGGAATGGTTCACCCCAATAACGCTGACGACTAAATACTGCATCACGTAAACGATAGTTTATTTTTCCGTAACCAAAACCGCGTTTTTCTAGTTCATAGATCACGGTTTTCATTCCTTTTTTATAGTTTAATCCGTTTAAGAAATCAGAATTCGACAATACGGTTTTTTCTTTATCGGCAAATGCTTCTTCAGAAATATCAACACCTTCAAAAATGTTAGGGATTTCTAATCCGAAGTGTTTAGCAAAATCATAATCACGTTGATCGCCACATGGAACCGCCATAACCGCACCTGTTCCGTAGCTTGCTAACACGTAATCACCAATCCAAATTGGTACTTGTTTGCCCGTAAACGGATGCAATGCATACGCACCGGTAAACACTCCAGAAATAGTTTTTACATCGGCTAATCTATCACGCTCCGAACGTTTAGAAGTTGCATCTACGTATGCTTCAACAGCTTCACGCTGTGCATCAGTAGTAATTTTAGCTACTAATTCGTGTTCTGGAGCCAACGTCATAAAACTTACTCCATAAATAGTATCAGGACGTGTAGTAAACACGTCAATTTTAGCATCATGACCATCTACATCAAACGAAACCATTGCTCCTTGCGAACGACCAATCCAGTTGGTTTGACTGTCTTTTAATGGTTGTGGCCAATCGATGGTATCTAATCCGTCTAACAAACGTTGCGCATAGGCTGTAATTCGCATTGACCATTGGGTCATTTTTTTACGAACTACCGGATGACCTCCACGTTCAGAAACTCCATTTACAATTTCATCATTCGCTAAAACGGTTCCTAAGGCAGGACACCAGTTTACCTCGGTATCTGACAAATAAGTTAAACGATATTGTAATAAAATTTCTTGTTGTTTTGCTGATGAAAAGCCTTTCCACTCATCCGCAGAAAACGTACTAATATCTTCATCGCAAACAGCATTTACGTTTGCATTTCCTTCAGCTTCAAACTTAGCAACCAAAGTTGAAATGTCTTCAGCTTTATCAGTATCTTTATTGTACCAAGAGTTGAACAATTGGATGAAAATCCACTGTGTCCACTTATAATATTCTGGGTTTGACGTACGCACTTCACGAGACCAATCGAACGAAAATCCGATTTTATCTAACTGTTTTCTATAGGTAGCAATATTGGTTTCGGTAGTAATTGCAGGATGTTGCCCTGTTTGAATCGCATATTGTTCTGCAGGTAATCCAAAACTATCATACCCTTGTGGATGCAATACATTAAATCCTTGATGGCGCTTGTAACGCGCATAAATATCACTGGCAATATACCCCAATGGATGCCCCACATGTAAACCTGCTCCTGATGGATATGGGAACATGTCTAACACATAATATTTTGGTTTATCTGATTGGTTACTGGCTTTAAATGTTTGATTTTTTGCCCAGTATTCTTGCCATTTTTTCTCGATTTCTCGGTGATTGTATTGCATTGTTTTATTTTGATTTCAGTCATTACGAGGATTGAAATGACGAAGTAATCTTTTTATTGAGATTGCTTCACTTTCATTTAGACTACGCTCAATGTAGCAGTTCGCAATGACACTAATTTTGAAGTGGCAAATTTACGTTTATTCTTATGAAAAAGAAAAGTCCCGATAGGTTTTTGCATCGACTTCGCTCAGCAACCGAACCTATCGGGACTTGATATTGATTTGATTTACATTTTTATCCTTTTACCGGAACGGAAACTACAGTGTTTCCCCATCCTAGATGCATGTTAAAACTGGCATCTTCTCCATCAAATACAATTGAAAATGCTTCAATAGCTTCCGCTGCTTTAGAAACTTTTCCTGTAACACGTACCACATCTTCTTTGTCGTTATACATATACGATCCCCACACATTTTGTGCAGTATTTAAAATGATAGTCCATTCTGTTTCACCAGGAATGGTAAACATGGTATATGTTCCTGCTTTCACTTCTTTCCCGCCAAAAACTACATCTTTATAAAAAACCACTTCTGTTGCTTCATTGGCTCCTGTACGCCAAACTTTACCGTTACGGGCTAATTTACTTAATTGTCTTCCTTTTAATTGTGGGCGACTGTAAATTACTTTTACAACTTTATCTGATACTCGGTAACTTGCCGGGTATGAAGCTGCATCCATAGGGCTTTTGTCTAAATTCGAGAATTTTTGTGCGTTTACTGAATTTGTTGCTAATAAAGCTACTACAAAAACTATAATTGTTACAATTGATCTTTTCATTTTAAGGGGTTTGTAGGTTATATTACTTTCAAAAGTATTAATCTATACTTAAAGAAACACTAAAAATATCGTAAAAAATAAATTTTTAAAAATTATAATTTATATAAATACTAGAGCGATATTTTACTTTTATAACATCTTTTGCTAAACTTTGCTGTATGGGAAAAATAGTTTGAGTACCTACGGTTATATTTTTTGTGTTATACTCAATTCCTAAAGATGTAAATAGTGCATATCCTTCTGTATTGCTTTCTGGTAAATTAAACACTTCATTTTTTTCATAAAATTCACCTGAAAACCCTAATGATGGAACAAATGCTCGTTTTTTAGCATCTTTTAAAACATAAAAAAAAGTACTGTTAAAATTAAACTGATTACCAAATTTGTAATCTTTACTATTAGCTGTTTTATAGTAATAGTTTATGTAATTATTAATTCCGAAAGAATTGTACTTATAGATGTATTGTAAATTTGCTATATAATCAACACTTCCTGTTCCTAATTGAAAACTTGGGTTAATAGAATTGCTAATTTCCTCATTATATTTACCAGTTGGAAGCTTAATTCCTCCTCCAATTTTTAATAAATGATTTGTAGAGGAAACTTTATCAGTTTCTTCATTGTAATTACCACTTTGTTTGTTTATTACTACATAATTTGCAAATAAACTAATATCACCTAAACCACTTATTGAGGTAGTTCTATCAATATATTCTCTACTATGAAAATGAAAAGGAATAAATGCCTGTATTTCAATTTTTTCATTAATTGGAATTTTAGACCAAACTTGAGTTGTATTAAAAAACTCATTTATTTCAGGCGAGTTAGAAAATATTCCATCTTTTGACACATACTTTTGATACAAATATCTAACTCCAATAAAATTATTGTCAATAACTCCGCCCATTCCTAGGCTACCTCCGTTATTACTACAACCACAAGCATCACAATCCTCTAAAAACAATCTATAATCTGATGGAAACGGATTGATTGCTATTGTTTTTATTGAAAAAATCAAGAAAAACATCAGAAATATTGGTTTATTATTCTTTAAATCGTTCATCATTAATAAATTCTTCATCGGTTAAGGTTTTTAAAAAAGCAATTAAACTTTGTTTTTCTTCGGAAGTAAGATTAATACCGGTTGAGCCATCTGAGTTTTTAAGGATAGGATCTAAATTTTCAGTTTCTTGAACCCCGTTTGAATAAAAATTCAATACAGATTCTAATGAGCCAAAACGACCATCATGCATATAAGGAGCTGTTAAAGCCACATTTCTAAGACTAGGTACTTTAAATTTATATTTATCCTCTTCTATAAGCGTAACTCGCATTCTCCCTAAATCATTGATCTCTACGTTTACTGGTAAACCATTATTTCTAAAAGCATCGTCTGTAAACAAATCTGTTGTATGACAAACAGAACATTTATTTTTAAAAATTTCCAGTCCTTCTTTTTCCTGCACACTAAAAGTTACATCGTTTTCATTTCTAACATACTTATCGTATTTAGAATTTGCAGAAACCATCATCAACATAAATTGTGATAAGGCTTTAAATGTGTTTTCTGTATTTATTTTACCATCTTCAAAAGCTAAAGCATATAAATTTTGATAATCTATATCTTCTTGTAGCTTTTCAAGTACATTACCAACGGTTTCTCCCATTTCATCTGGATTGGTAATTGGGATAATAGGAAACAAATCAAGATGAAATGTAGCCCCATCCCATGCAAATTCTTTTTGAAAAGCCATGTTTTGTATAGGTTGAGAGTTTCTGAAACCTTGTTTGTTATCAACACCATGGCTAAATTGATGTCCGTGGTGTGTAAATGCAAATTGTTGCTGATGACAGAAAGAGCATGAAACAACTCCGTCTGAAGATAGTTTGCCATCGAAAAATAATTTTTTACCAAGTTCAAAACCTTTTTCAGTTATAATATTTTTCTCTAAGTTATACTGAATTTCAGGGAAATTACTTGGTTTTTCAAATGCCAAAGGCATATTTGTGTAAACATCTTTTTTACTATTACAACCAATTAAAAGCAACAACACACCTATAAAAAATGCTGTATTTCTCATTTTTAAAAGTATAAGACAATAACCCTAGCAAAAAAATTCTGCTAGGGTTATATTATTTTTTAATTATGTTGTTGGCTTCCATCACCATTATGTACATGATGTACAGTAAACATATCTATGTTATTATCAGCAATTATGGCAGCTTTATCACCACCCATAATAGATTCTTCTTCAGAAAGATTAATTTTTTGAGCTCCGTCTAACATTTTGTTAGCGTCTACAACAATATGAATTTGAGGAGATTTATTGCTACTAACTAAAGCAACATTCATTCCTAATTCAACTTCTTTATAAAGATCTACAGCAGTTCCTCTACTTGCAATATGTAATTTGAAAGGTAATTCATCAACTTGTGTTTCTGAAGTGAAATCACCTTCTAAAACAACAAATTTATAGCCCGCTTGCCAGCTCCAAGTTAGTGCATAATTTTCTGCTTTGGTCCAAAAGTCTTCTTGTGCTGCTTGACCTTGAGTATACCTTTCTTGATCTACTCCAATTCCAAATTTAATTTTAGTGTAATTTCCGGCAGGAACATTTTCTAGCATTACTTTAACATTCTTTGTTTTATTGGCCCCAGCTATGGTTTGTCCTCCTTCGCTAATTATAAAATAGCTTTTTTCTTTTGGATATACATACTCTTCACCAGTTTCAGTAACCAAAACAAAGTTGCTTACAATGTAATCGAATGCCGAAATTTTTAATGTTTCTTCGTTACCATTTACATAAGTGCTTCCTAAGATTAAATCGTCTCCATTAAAAGAATTGTCAAATTCAATAGAAACCATGTTGTTTCCTTCTAATTTTTCTGATGCTTCATCATCACTACAAGACATGAAAGTAAAGGCAATAGTAATTGCCAATAAACTAAATATTTTTTTCATTTTAATTTATACTGTATTCTGTTTTGATGGTTATGGTATACACCAAACCATCAAAGCAATTATTAATTTTTTGAATTTATTTTTCTGATTTTAAGTAATCAGAAGACCGTTATTTAAAATGAAAAATTGGGTGGATGGAAAACAGACTTTACATCTAAGTACGAGTAATTATCTGAATAAAAGAATGAATTGTTAGAAGTGTAATTCTCTAATGTTTTTGTATTAATTAGACTTAAAAGAGAAATGAATCCAACAGGATATTCTTCCATAGAAATTCGAAGTGATTTAAAATCATCTTCCTGTTGTTTTTTTAATTCTTTCATTAAATGACACTTACCATTACATTCTAATTCTGGTTTGTCTTTGTTAATACACAACACTTTAGAAATATAATCGTAATTAATAGCATACTCTACAAAAGGAGCTATGGGGCGTAACATGGCAATCATGTACAACCACACAAGTAGAAATATGCCTATTTTTTGTTTCAAAAACAGATGTTTTTAATCGTTTGCAAAGATACTGTTTAATGCATCAATACTAACATGATAAATATCTGTTTTCTTATTTTAATTTATTCTAAATAAAACAGTATATTTGCACCAGATTTTTTGGTTATGATTATATTTTATACCCCTGAAAATAAAAAAGTTACCCCTATCGTTTCACTTTCAGAGCAAAGTTCTTCTTGTAGTACTTCTTGTACTGCTAGTTGTTTAAAACCCAAATCGAAGTGTTGTAATAAATACAAGAAGAAAGGTATAAATTGTAAGCGCTGCCCTTTAACCTACGAATTTAAAGCCGTTTCATAAAGCTAGTTTATATATTAAATGCAAAAATCCTTGACAAGTGCCAAGGATTTTTTTGTTATATGCTTATTAACTTACTTGAAGTAAGAAATAGTTTTTCTTTCCTCTTTGTAATAACACATATTTATCAGCTATTAAATCTGATGCTGTAATAACGTAATCTTCTTTAATCTTTTCTTTGTTAACAGAAATCGAATTCTCTTTTAATGCTCTACGAGCATCTCCATTAGACTTTAAAAAGTTTGTTTTTGCTGCTAAAGCTCCAATCATATCCAAACCTTCTTTAATATCTTCGGAAGAAACAGTTGCTTGTGGAACTCCTTCAAACACATCTAAAAATGTTTGTTCATCTAAGTTCTTTAAATCATCAGCAGTTGATTTTCCAAATAAAATATTAGACGCTGCAATTGCTTTTTCTAATTCTTCTTTTGAATGTACAAAAGTAGTTACCTCTTCAGCTAATCTCTTTTGTAAAACACGTACATGTGGTGCATCTTTATGTTCTGCAATCAAAGAATCAATAGTTTCTTTATCTAAAAACGTAAATATTTTAATATACTTTTCTGCATCTTCATCCGAAGTATTTAACCAGAACTGATAAAATTTATACACAGAAGTTTTATCTGCATCTAACCAAACATTTCCTCCCTCAGACTTCCCGAATTTAGAACCATCTGCTTTGGTAATTAACGGACACGTCATTGCGTATGCCTTAGCATCATCTTCATCGGTCATTCTTCTTACCAATTCAGTTCCAGTAGTAATATTTCCCCACTGATCTGAACCTCCCATTTGAAGCTTACAATCAAAGTTTTTATACAAGTGATAAAAATCGTACCCTTGAATTAATTGATACGTGAACTCTGTAAAGCTCATTCCGCTTCCACTTTCTCCTGAAATACGCTTTTTTACAGAATCTTTTGCCATCATGTAATTTACCGTGATACGTTTACCTACATCACGAGCAAACTCAATGAACGAAAACTTTTTCATCCAATCATAGTTATTCACTAAGATGGGTGAGTTTTTAGAACCGTTATCAAAATCTAAAAAGCGACCTAAGGTTCTTTTAATTCCCTCAACATTCTTTGCTAGAGCCTCTTCATTTAACAGGTTTCTCTCATCTGATTTTCCAGATGGATCACCAATCATACCAGTTGCTCCACCCACCAATGCAATGGGTTTATGGCCTGCTTTTTCAATGTGTACCAACAAAATAATGGGCACTAAACTACCAATATGTAACGAATCAGACGTTGGATCAAAACCTATATAAGCAGCTGTCATTTCTTTTTGTAATTGCTCTTCGGTTCCAGGCATCATATCATGAATCATACCTCTCCAACGTAATTCTTCTACTAAATTCTTGGTCATTTGTCTTTGTTTTTAGAGCCACAAAGATACATTTATCAACTAAAAAATTCTATTTTCGTTGCATGATTTTAGTTACCGGAGGAACAGGATTGGTAGGATCTCATTTATTGTATCATTTAGTCAAGGAAAATGAGACTGTCCGTGCTATTTTTAGATCTGAAGAAAAACTTCAAAAAGTAAAAAAAGTATTTTCTTATTATACTGATGATTTTGAAAACCAATTTTCAAAAATTGAATGGATAAAAGCAGATATTACAGATGTTCCTTCTTTAGAAATTGTATTTTCTAATGAGATAGAATACGTTTACCATTGTGCTGCACTAGTATCTTTTGATCCGAAAGATTACCGTAAAATGCGACAAGTAAATATTGAAGGAACAGCTAACATTGTTAATTTTTCTATTGATACAAAAGTTAAAAAACTCTGTTTTGTAAGTTCTATTGCTGCGGTTGGAGATGCTATTAACGGTAATATTATTACCGAAGAAAATGAATGGGCAGATACAGGAGAAAGTCATGGATATTCAATTACAAAATATGGTGCCGAAATGGAAATTTGGAGAGGAAGTCAAGAGGGAATTGATGTTGTAATTGTTAATCCGGGAGTAATTTTAGGAAGTGGTTTTTTTAACGAAGGCTCTGGTAAAATGTTTACTCAGGTTTATAACGGATTTAAGTTTTACACGGAAGGAATAACGGGGTTTGTGGGTGTAAGAGATGTTGTAAAAGCGATGATTGAGTTAACTAAATCAGATATAAAAAATGAACGTTTCGTTTTAGTGTCTGAAAACAAATCATTTAAAGAAATTTTCTTTAGTATAGCTGATGTTTTTGGTAAAAAAAGACCTTCGATAAAAATCGGAAAAATTGCAACTTCTATTTTTTGGAGAGTTGATTGGTTGTTAACAAAAATTACTGGAAAAGAACCTCTACTTACCAAAAACTCTGCAAGATCATCTCATAAAAAAGAATTTTATTCCTCTGAAAAAATAAAAAATGCTCTCAATTTTAAATTTGAAAGCATTGATATGGTTATTAAGAAAACTTGTGAAGAGTTTTTGTTGTAATTACTGTTTTTGTATTGGACGCTTTAATTTTTTATCTAATGTAAAACTTCTAATACTATCTTTTAATTTTGAGTTTGAAACAACTTTTTTTATAGAATCTGATTTTAAAGGAGTTTTTAGTTTTTCATGCCTTTTGATAGAATCTAAACTATCTAATTTTAGTTGATAAAATGTATGTTTTTTGTCCAATCTCTTTTTTACCTCACTAATTAAGTCATTATACTCTTGTATTTTTGAAGTATAATAAGTGTTGCTAGCATCAAAACGCGTACTATCTATTTTATACTTTTCATATACAAAGGCCATGTAATTTACATTTCTTTGTAAGTATATGTTCTTAGTATTTTTAGCTGAAGAAGCAATGTACATGTCTGTTAACAAAGCAATCATTGAATCTTTTGGAATCAAATTTTTTGGCTTCTCATAAATAGTATTACTGGTACAAGAAACCATTAAAAAAACTAAAAATATATAACCTAAAACCCTCATTTATCTATTAAATGCTAATCTTTTTCCTTTAATCTCTTCGTTAAACTCTCCGTTGTTATACATCAAGTTTCCATTGATGAATGTATGTGTAATCTTTGATGAAAACTCAGTTCCTTCAAAAGGAGACCAACCACATTTATACAGTACATTTTCTTTAGAAACCGTCCATGGATTTTCAGCATCAATCAACACCAAATCTGCATAAAACCCTTCTTTTATAAATCCTCTTTTTTCAATTTTGAAGATTTTAGCAGGATTATGGCTCATTTTTTCTACTGCTTTTTCAACAGAAATTATTCCTTCTTTTACCTTTTCAAAAATAGCTGTAACTGCGTGTTGAACTAACGGACCACCACTTGGTGCTTTTGTATATACATTTGCTTTCTCTTCTAATGTATGCGGAGCATGATCGGTAGCAATAATATCAATTCTATCATCTAATAAAGCTTTCCAAAGTCCGTCTTTATCTTTTTGTGTTTTTACTGCAGGATTCCACTTAATAAGCGTGCCTTTTTTATCATAATCAGCATCTGTAAACCATAAATGATGCACACAAACTTCGGCGGTGATTTGTTTTTCTTCTAACGGAATATCATTTCTAAATAAATGTGTTTCTTTTTCCGTAGACAAATGAAAAACATGCAATCTGGCTCCTGTTTTTTTAGCTAACTCAATGGCTTTTGATGATGATAAATAACAAGCTTCCTCACTTCTGATAATCGGGTGAAGCTTCACCGGAATATCATCTCCATATTCAGCTTTGAATTTTTCTGTATTTCTTCGGATGGTTTGCTCGTCTTCACAATGAACAGAAATCAGCATTTTAGTTGAAGAGAAGATCTTTTCTAAAACTTCTTGATCATCAACCAACATGTTTCCTGTTGAAGAACCTAAAAACAACTTAATCCCCGCAACATTTTTCGGATTTGTTTTAAGTAATTCCTCTAAATTATCATTGGTTCCACCAAACATAAACGAATAGTTAGCGTATGATGTTTTGCTTGCTATTTCAAACTTGTCTTCTAATAATTTTTGAGTTGTTGCTTGCGGAACCGTATTCGGCATTTCTATAAACGATGTAATACCACCTGCAATGGCAGCTTTACTTTCGGTAGCAATATTTGCTTTATGTGTTAAACCCGGTTCACGAAAATGCACTTGGTCATCAATCATTCCCGGAATTAAATATTTTCCTTCTGCATTGATCATTTCAAAATCTTTCGATGGCTGAATTTCTTCTGCAATTTTTGAAATGAATTCTCCTTCAATCAAAACATCGCCTGTAAAGACCTTGTTTTCATTAACAATTTTTGCGTTTTTTATAAGATATGATTTTGACATTTTATTCTGAAATTTTTAAACGCATATTTATTAAATCCTTTTTAAAACCAAACTTTTCATAGGCATTAAGTGCTGATACATTATCTGCATAAACATCTAATTTCATTTCGTATATATTTTTAGATGTAGCCCAATTTTTTAAAGCCTCTAAAATTTTACCACTAACTCCTTTACCTCTATACTCAGGTTTTACAAACATAAAACCTACATACACATGTTTAGAATGCTTATGGAAAGATTTTGAATTTACAATTCTACCGTAACCAGAACCTATTAATTGGTCATTATCAACAGCAACAACTACTTCTGCATTTTCTGATGAGATATAAGTTTTTAAATCATAATAATGAAAGTGTTCGTCTTTTAATGCATCATCAAATTGGCGTTCATATTCAATAATTCCTTGCTCAAACTTTAATAAGGTTTCTAATTCTTCTATTTTAGCAGGTCTAGTTACTATGTCCATATTATTTTGGCAGCCCTTTTAATCTCATTTTAATAACTCCAAACAAAGCCTCAGAAACTATAGAACCACTCATTTTAGATTCTCCTAGTGTTCTATCTGTAAAAACCACAGAAACCTCTTTAATATTGAATCCGTGTTTCCAAGCTTTAAACTTCATTTCTATTTGAAAAGCGTATCCTACAAACTTAATTTTATCAAGCTTAATGGTTTCTAAAACTTTTCTGCTCCAGCATACAAAACCGGCTGTGGTATCGTGCACCGGAATTCCAGTAATAAATCGCACATATTTAGATGCAAAATACGATAGTAAAACTCTACGCATTGGCCAGTTAACTACATTTACACCAACCGAATATCTTGACCCTACCGAAACATCTGCTCCTTCGTTTTTACAGGCATTGTATAAACGCACTAAATCGTTTGGATTGTGAGAAAAATCGGCATCCATTTCAATAATATACTCATATTCTTTAGCTAGTGCCCATTTAAATCCGTGAATGTATGCTGTTCCTAATCCATTTTTACCTTGTCTTTTTTCAATATGTAATCGATTGGGAAATTGTAGTTGCAATTTTTCTACAATATTAGCAGTGCCATCAGGAGAATTATCATCTACAATTAATATATCAAACTCTTTTTTTTGATTAAAAGTAGCTTTGATAATTGCTTCGATATTTTCTTTTTCGTTATAGGTTGGAATTATAACTAGCGTATCAGACATAAATATATTTCTTCAAAAAGTTGAACAAAGATACACTAAATTATTACTAATTTTGTGTTAATTGACAAGCCCCTGTAATTACTCAATGGAAATTATTGAACGTAATTTTTTAACGAATGATTGGATTACCCTAACTTTTATTGTGGGTGGTATTTTGTTGGCTTTAATGAAATTATTTAAACCCCAACATTTGTTAGGGTACGCTATTGCTTTTTTTACCCAAGGTTTTATTGAAAAAAAGGCAGAAGAAAATCCATCAATTTTCACTCCTTTTCATGCTGTTTTGTTTGCGTTTAGTATCATTACTATCTCTTTAACAGGCTATTTGATACTTCCTTATTTTGGATTTCAACAAAATTTTTTGGTCTTTTTAGGTATTTTAGGAGGAACAGCAATTTATTTTTCTGTAAAAACAGGATTACATCAACTATTTGCATTTGTATTAGATATTGAAGATTATACTAGATATTTTTTATTTACTAAAAACGGTTATTTATATACTCTTTGTCTTTGGTTGTTTCCTGTTTTAATAGTTCATCAATATTGGTTGAAAAACACAAGTATTCTTATTGTTCTTGTTCTTATATTATTTGCCTTTAGAGGGCTTTTAATTCTTTTTAATAATAAAAAAATAGTCTTTCATAAGTTGTTTTATTTTATTTTGTACTTTTGCACTCTCGAATTAGCACCTTTGTTAATCCTCTATAAAACAATAACTAAATAAAAAAAAGTTTTATGAAAGTTAAAACTATTTTAGTATCTCAACCAGAACCAAAAACAGAGACTTCACCGTATTTTGATCTGGCTGAAAAGCAAAAAGTAAAGGTTGATTTTCGTTCATTTATACACGTAGAAGGTATTCCGGTTAAGGAAGTTCGCGCACAAAAAATTGACTTGAAAAATTACACAGCTATTATTTTAACCAGTAGAAATGCAGTAGATCATTTTTTTAGAATTGCTGAAGAAATGCGATATACTGTGCCTGATGATTTAAAATACTTCTGTCAATCTGAAGCAGTAGCATACTATTTACAAAAATATGTAGTATATCGTAAGCGTAAAATATATGTAGGTACACGTACATTTCCTGAATTAACAACCATTATTAAAAAACATAAAGACGAGAAGTTTTTATTACCATCATCAGATAAACTAAAGCCAGAAATTCCTGTTGAATTAGATAAATTAAAGGTAAACTGGACTAGAGCGGATTTATACAGAACAGTGGTAAGTGACTTATCGGATTTGGAGAATGTTTTTTATGATATTTTAGTGTTTTTTAGTCCATCTGGAATTGATAGTTTGTTTCAAAACTTCCCAGACTTTAAGCAAAACAACACTCGTATTGCTGTGTTTGGTAATTCAACTGTGAAAGCTGTTGAAGAAAGAGGTTTGCGTGTAGATATTGCTGCGCCAACCCCAGAAACACCTTCTATGACTATGGCTTTAGAAAAATATATTAAAGACGTAAACGGAAAGAAATAACCTATTTTCAAAACCTATAAACCAAACCCTTGCAACTTAGCAAGGGTTTTTATTTTATTAACTATGTTTGTTTTTACAAACAACGTTGATAATTTTCACAATTTTATCAGAAAAAAATAGTTGTATAGCATAATGAAAACATTGAAGGAAACCCAACATAAGCTTTTCAAAAAAGAGAATGCAACCCTTTTATTAAAATACATAACAGGATTATTTCTTTTCGGACTTCTTTTAATATTCTTACTATTCTTATCAGTATATTTTGAATTGTTTGGTAAATTACCTAATAAAGAAAATTTAACTTCTATCATTAATGAAGAAGCATCTTTAATTTATTCTTCTGATGATGTTATTATTGGGAAGATTTTTGCGGAAAACCGAACCAATGTTAAGCTAGAACAAATCCCTCAACATCTAAAAGATGCTTTGATTGCTACAGAAGACAAGCGTTTTTATTCTCATAACGGTTATGATGGTCAAAGTTATGCTAGAGTATTTTTTAGGAGTATTTTAATGCAAGATGCCTCTGGTGGCGGTGGAAGTACCATTACACAACAATTGATTAAAAACCTCTACGGAAGACAATATCATGGGTTTTTAAGCATGCCTATTAATAAGATTAAGGAGCTTATTATAGCGCGTAGAATGGAAACCTTGTACAACAAAGATGAAATTTTGTTATTGTATTTGAATTCGGTTCCTTTTGGCGAAAATAATTTCGGAATAGAATCTGCTGCTAATCGATTTTTCAATAAGTCAGTGAATGAGTTAAACATTGAAGAATCGGCTGTTCTGATAGGTATTTTAAAGGCTAATACTTTTTACAATCCGAGGTTATATCCAGAAAACGCTAAAAAACGCCGAAACACCGTTCTTCAATTAATGAACAATGAAGCTTATTTAAGCAACAAATCCAAAGATAGTTTACAAAAATTACCGATTACACTTTCTTACAAAAACCTAGAAACGAATGCTTCTGCGGGTTATTTTGCATATCAAGTTAAAAAGAAAACTGATGAAATTGTAAAAACCATAAACGAAACAACCAACAGCAATTATAATTTAGAAACTGATGGTTTAAAAATACACACAACCTTAAACTTCAACATTCAAAAAATTGCTGAAAAAGCAGCCAAAGAACAGCTGATTATCAAACAAAAGCAATTAGACAAGGAGCTACAATCAAAGATTTTAAAAAACAAATGGTTAAAAGGACAAGAGTTTTCAGCTGAAGATAAACAAAACAGGACTATGAAGTTGTTTGATTGGGACAGTACAAAAACCATTACAGGAAACAAAATTGACAGTCTTTGGCACTATGCAAAAATGTTAAATGCCTCTGTATTGGTTACGAATCCGAAGAACGGAGCAATTATCAGTTGGGTTGGGGGTAATAATTTTACAACTCTTCCTTTTGACATGGTATTGTCGCATCGTCAAATAGCCTCGGCTTTTAAGCCTTTTTTATATGCTACCGCTTTAGAAAATAAAATTTCACCTTGTGATTATTTTGAAAACGAGGAAAAAACGTATAAAGAGTACGAAAATTGGAAACCTGAAAACGCTGATCATACTTCAACTCCTGATAAAAAAGTGGCATTATGGTATGCATTGATTCAATCTATGAACATCCCTAGTGTTAATCTTTATTTTAAGTTAGAAAAAGAGTGGTTAGCAGAATCATGCAGAAACTTAAAATTTCCAGAAATTACTGATAATACACCCTCTGTTGCCTTAGGAACTCTTGACGTTTCGCTTTATGAAGCTACAAGAGCTTATGGTACCTTTGCCAATGATGGTGAAATAAGAGATTTATACATGATCAGTAAAATTACCGATAAGGAAGGTAATATCATTTATGAAAGTGAAGAGCCAGAAACTGAAAGAGTTTTTACTAAAGAAAGCGCTCAAACAATTACAACTATTTTGCAAAAAGCAGTTGAACAAGGAACTTCTTCTAAAATAAGGAATACTTATAAAATTATAAGTCCGTTAGCAAGTAAAACAGGTACTGCACAAAATTATACCAACGCTTGGTTTATGGCATACACACCGAATATTGTTTTGGGAACATGGGTTGGAAACACTAAAAACACCATTCATTTTAACAGTGGAAATGGTTCTGGTTCGTCGTTAGCGTTACCAATTATTGCTACTATTCTGAAAGAAATAGAAAAAGATCCTGAACTAAAAAAAGAATACCTAACCTCTTTTGATATTCCTGAAGAAATTTCTTCATCAATCAATTGTCCTCCTTACAGAGAAAAAGGGATCAAAGGTTTTTTTAATCGACTTTTTAAAAAGAAAGAGAAAAGGAAATAAAAGGTAACTTTAAGCAAATAAGGTTGCAAAAGCTTCTTCAATTTTACCCACTAAAATCAATTTAATTGTATGATTTTTACTGGTGATTTTATTGTATTTGGAAGTTACGAATGTTTTATACCCTAATTTTTCTGCTTCGTTTATACGTTGTTCTATTTTTGAAACCGGACGGATTTCACCTGCTAAACCAACCTCAGCAGCAAAACACACATTCGGATTGATAGCTATATCTTGATTCGACGATAAAATAGCGGCAACCACTGCCAAATCAATTGCAGGATCATCTACATGAATTCCTCCTGTAATGTTTAAAAACACATCCTTAGCGCCTAATTTAAAACCCGCTCGTTTTTCTAACACCGCTAAAATCATGTGCAAACGCTTTAAATTATATCCTGTGGTGGTACGCTGAGGCGTTCCATAAACAGCAGTTGAAACCAGTGCTTGAATTTCTATCATTAACGGGCGAACACCTTCTAAGGTTGAGGCAATCGCAGTTCCGCTTAAATCAGCATCTTTTTTAGAAATTAATATTTCTGATGGATTGGAAACCTGTCGTAATCCGTTTGAAAGCATTTCATAAATACCTAATTCAGCTGTAGACCCAAAACGGTTTTTTTGTGAACGTAAAATTCGGTAAGTATGATTACGGTCACCTTCAAACTGCAACACCACATCTACCATGTGTTCTAAAATCTTAGGTCCTGCAATATGTCCTTCTTTATTGATATGGCCAATTAACAATACCGGAGTTGCGGTTTCTTTTGCAAATTTTATCAATTCTGCGGATGTTTCTCTGATTTGAGAAATACTTCCCGGTGATGCCTCGATAGAATTGGTGTGTAAGGTTTGAATAGAGTCAATTACCAATACATCTGGCTGAACATCTTCAATATTTTTAAAAACCTGTTGCGTATTGGTTTCTGTTAGAATTAAACAATTTGAGTTTTGAGCATTTAATCGTTCTGCTCGCATTTTTATTTGCGACTGACTTTCCTCACCCGAAACATACAATACTTTTTGACTGATATTCAAGGCTACTTGCAACAATAATGTTGATTTACCGATACCAGGTTCACCGCCTAATAACGTAACTGAACCTTTTACCAATCCGCCACCTAAAACATTGTCTAATTCAGCATTATTGGTTTTAATTCGCTCTTCCGGATTTAGTTCAATTTCTTCAACACGAAGTGGTTTGGATACTTTTTTTGCAGTTTCTGACTGTTTCCAATTTCTTTTTTCTTCTTTTTGAATAACTTCTTCTACAATAGTATTCCATTGTTTACAAGTATTGCATTGCCCTACCCATTGCGCATGTTGCGTTCCGCAGTTTTGACAGAAAAAAGTGGTTTTGGTTTTAGCCATAAATATTATTTGAAAAGTTTAAAGTTAAAATGTTTAAAGGTTAACTTCATAAACAAAAATACATTAATTGATAATATAAGTTGATGATTTTGTTTTTGACCTTAAAGTAAATTTGCGTTAGTGATTGAGGCATTTGTTTAAGCTCTTTTGCAACGCAAAAAGCGAGTGCGAAAAGCGCGACCCGCTTGTCCTGAACTTGTTTCAGGAAAGGAAAACGCCCTAATTGCTTTTATTTTTATTGTAAATAGGAAGGAATAGAAAAGATAATCCTCCAAAAATGATAATCATTGCAGTTTGAGCAGTCCACATAATCCAACCAAAAGCGTTGGCAGGTTCTTCGGGAATATTGAATAATGCAAAAGCTCCGGCAACTGCAACAGGATACAAGCCAATTCCGCCATTGGTAGCCGCAATACTAAATCCGCCTGCAATAAATCCGATTAACACCGCTCCAAACGGAACTTGCAAGTTCTCAATTGCAGGGACTGTTGCCCAAAACATAGCCACATACATTAACCAAATGAAAACTGTGTGGAAAATGAAAGCCCACTTGTTTTTCATCTTGAAAATACTGGTGGCTCCTTCTATTAAACCGCTTACAAATGTTTTGATTTTAAACAAAAAGCCTGATTCTGCGCTTCTAACAAAATGAGAAAAAATAAAAAATCCGATGATTAAAACTACCAAAGCAATAATAATTTTATATGGATTAAAATTTTTGGTAAGCAATTCGTAAATAAAATCGAACTGAATTAATAAGGTAAAACTAATAATGATAAGCATCATTATTAAATCAGCAATACGTTCGGCAACTATGGTTCCGAAGCCTTTTTCAAACGAAATACCTTCATAATTAGTCATTACAGCGGCTCTTGATACTTCTCCTGCTCTAGGTACTGTTAAATTAACTAAATACGCTACCAAAACTGCCATGGTGCTGTTACCAAAATCAGGCTTATAACCCATAGGTTCCAGTAAAAATTTCCATCGATAAGCACGAGAAAGGTGACTTAAAATTCCGAAGAATAACCCGAGTGCTATCCACCAATAATTGGCATTTTTAAAATACTGCAGTAAGGTTTCTATAGAAATTTTTGATATAGAATACCATACTAAAAAACCTCCCAAAGCGAGAGGTAATATGGTTTTAATGATTTTTTTTGCTGGTGAACTCAAACTATTCTAACAAGTTGTTTTCTTCGTTAGGGAATACTAACTGTGGTTTGAATTTTTTTGCTTCTTCTAATTCCATGAAGGCATATACAATTAGAATTAATACATCTCCTTTTTGTACTCTACGTGCCGCAGCACCATTTAAAGTGATCTCTCCACTTTTACGTGGGCCAGGAATTGCATACGTTTCTAAACGCTCTCCATTATTGTTGTTCACGATTTGAACTCGCTCTCCTTCAATAATTCCGGCAGCATCCATCAAATCTTCATCAATGGTGATGCTTCCTATGTAATTTAAATCCGCGTTAGTTACTTTAACACGGTGAATTTTAGATTTTACTACTTGTACTAACATGTTGCAAAAATACTGTTTTTAAAGAATTTATCTTTTAGTTTTTGTTAATTGTTTTTGAAGCGGATATTATCAATCAAACGAATGTCGCCTGCGTACACAGCAATGAAAGCGCGATATTTTTTGTTTGGTTCAGCGTTTTCGATTGGTTGTAACGTTGCTTCGTTGGCAATGGTAAAGTATTCAAGCTCTAATAACGGATGCTTTTTGAACTTTTTTTCTACCCAAGCCACTACTTCTTTAGCATTTTTTGTACCAAATTTTTTTCTGGCCTTTTTTAAGGTTTTATAAATAAATGGTGCAGCTTCTCGATGTTCTTTTGTTAACCGTGTGTTTCGAGAACTCATTGCTAATCCATCTTCTTCTCTAAAAATTGGCATTCCTTTTATTTTTACAGGAAGATTATGCTTTTCAACCATCTTTTTGATGATTTGTAATTGCTGAAAATCCTTTTTACCAAAATATCCAACATCTGGTGTTACAATTTCAAACAATGCTTTTACGATAGTTCCTACACCATCAAAATGACCGTCACGGAATTTTCCTTCCATTTGATGTTCTAAACCATCAAAATCAAATGATTCAGACTTGACATTTCCATCGTACACATCATCCGCCGTAGGCGCATATAATACATCACAATTTACACTTTCCAACAGTTTAATATCATTTTCAAGTGTTTTTGGATATTTTTCTAAATCTTCTTTATTATCAAACTGCGTTGGATTTACAAAAATGCTAACAACTGCTACATCATTTTTATCTTTTGCTTTTTTTACAAGTGATAAATGTCCTTGATGTAAAGCTCCCATTGTGGGTACAAATCCGATTGTTTTTTTATCACTTTTTAAATGTGATATATATTTTTTAAGTTCGGATTTTGATTGAAATATTTTCATTAGCGATCTCTTAAATTGAATGCAAAATTAGCAATTTAACAGGATTTTAGCATAAAATTTCGTACTTTTGCATCTTTACAAAAAGAGTTCGATTTAATGAAGGATAAGAGAATATTGTATGTTTCTTCAGAAGTAGTTCCTTACTTACCAGAAACAGAGTTATCATCTACCGCATTTAATGTTGCAAGATTTGCGCATTCTAAAGGAGTTCAAACCCGTATTTTTATGCCCCGTTTTGGTGTTATAAACGAAAGAAGACATCAGCTTCATGAGGTGATTCGTTTGTCGGGTATGAATTTAATTATCAACGATATGGATATGCCTTTGATAATTAAAGTGGCTTCTATTCCTAAAGAAAGAATGCAGGTTTATTTTATAGACAATGATGAGTATTTTAAGCGTAAAGCTATGTATACCGATGAAGATGATCAATTGTTTAATGACAACGACGAGAGAATGATATTCTTTGCTAAAGGAGTAGTAGAAACCGTAAAAAAATTAAATTGGGCGCCAGATATTATTCATGTGCATGGATGGATGGCTTCACTTTTGCCTCTTTATTTAAGAGAATATTATAAAGAAGAGCCATTATTTGCAGAAAGTAAAATTGTAACTTCGTTATATAATAATGAGTTTGATGGTGCTTTAAATAATGAACTGGTAAATAAAGTGAAATTTGATAAAATAGTTGAGAAAAA
Organism: Tenacibaculum sp. IB213877; assembly: GCF_034043975.1. Classification (NCBI taxonomy): domain Bacteria; kingdom Pseudomonadati; phylum Bacteroidota; class Flavobacteriia; order Flavobacteriales; family Flavobacteriaceae; genus Tenacibaculum; species Tenacibaculum sp. IB213877. The sequence continues at coordinate 226,257 of NZ_JAXCHH010000005.1, forward strand.
AACAACAGTTTTAAAAGACCCTAACCATATCAATATTTTAAAAAGTGCTATAGAAAACTCTGATGCAATCATAAAAGGAAGTGCATCATATGCTGAAGAGCTTGAAGATTTTATAAAAAACAGTAAAGTAAAAGTTTTAGAATTTCAAGATGAAGAACTTTTAAATGAAGCTCATTTAAATTTTTACAAACAAGAGGTTTTAGAGTTAGAAAACGTATAATTTAGGGATTACAAATGATTAAAAAAATAGCTTATTTAGGTGTAATTGCATTGTCTTTTGCATCAATGATTTCCTGTGAAAAAGATTTTAGAGATATAGGAAATAATGTTATTAAGAATGATGAGTTTAATACAAATAAAGATACTATAGATATTGTCATAAATCCAGTAGATGTTGAGGCTGTAAGAGCTGATAATATTAAGCTTGGAACTTTAGGAGAATATCTTTTAGGTGTTTATAAAAAAGATGGAGCTAAAAAGATAGAAGCTTCAATAGTTAGTCAAGTCGGTTACTTATCAAACCTTAAAAACGCAGAAGTTTCTACTTTAGATAGTATTGATTCAATATATAGGCTTGATAAAGTTATATTGAAAATACCTTATACAGCAACAAGTTTAGGAGATGATGATAACGGAGACCCACAATTTAGACTAGATTCTATTCTAGGAAACACTAATATTGAAACATCTTTAAGCGTTTACAGAAATGGAACTTATTTGAATAGCTTAAACCCAGAAGATCCTTCTAAAACAAATAGTTATTTATCAAATACGGATTACATAGAAGAAGAAATGCTCAATGAAGCTTCAAGTTCGTCATTTAAACCAAACTCACATAGTACTTTCTTTGAGTTTGAAAGAACATTAAGTAATAATATTACTTTTAAAGATACAGTTACACACACCAACAATACTCCCTTTTTAGTTATTCCTTTAAGCATAGATAAAATGAAAGAATTGTTTTGGGATAAGTTTAATGATCCAGAGTTTGAATCAAAAGAAGCTTTTGATGATTATTTTAGAGGGGTAATTTTAAAAGCAGAAGGAGAAGACGGAGCTTTAGTCCCTTTTTCATTATCAGGAAACAATAATGCAACTATAGAATTTTTATACAACATTACTCGCTTTGAAAGAGAAACTCCTCAAGCACCTACTGTATATAAAGACAGTATAATATCTAGTTATTCATTTCCTTTATCTGGTGTGAAAAACAGTCATTATAAAATGACAAACCCAACTTCTGCAACACCTACAAATAACTTTGTTATTCAAGGTACAGCAGGAACCGTGGCTGAAATTAAAATTCTAGACCAAGCTAAACTTCAAGAGTTAAGAGCAAAAAATTGGCTTATTAACGATGCGTTATTATCTTTTTATATAGATCAGTCAAGTGAAACAAAAGATATCCCTTTAAGACTATTTGCTTATAAGTATAATGAAGATGCATCAGACTCTCAGATTAAAGATTCATACTCAGAGTCTTCATTCTTTGGTGGTAATTTGCAATATGACTCTGATGAAAACCCAGAGAAATATGAAATAAGGATAGGAGACTACGTTTCTGATTTACTAAGTGGAGAAAAAGAGTATAACCCACCTTTAAGAATAAAAGTTTACAATGTTGATACAGATTCTCCAGTATCTAATAATGCATTAGATACTATTGTAAAAACATATAATTGGAATCCAAGATCGGTTAGATTATTAAATCACTTACCAGCAAACGGAGAAAAAAGAGCGAAATTAATTATTTCGTATACAGAAGAAAATTAAAGAAATAAAACAATATTGTTATGTGCGGAATCGCAGGCTATATAGGAGAAAGAGAAGCATATCCTATCGTTATTAATGGATTAAAGCGATTAGAATATAGAGGTTATGATAGTGCTGGAGTTATGATGTATGATGGAAAATCTATGCACCTATCAAAAACTAAAGGTAAAGTTTCTGATTTAGAAGTAATCATTAACAATGATGAAAAAAGAAAAGAAGGAAAAATAGGAATAGGTCATACGCGTTGGGCAACTCATGGAGTTCCAAACGATGTTAATTCGCACCCTCACTTTTCTCAATCTGGAGATTTAGTAATTGTTCATAATGGAATTATAGAAAATTATGATACTCTTAAAAAAGAACTCATTTCTCGTGGTTATGAATTTCAAAGTGACACGGACACAGAAGTACTAGTTAACCTAATTGAAGAAATTAAAAAAACAGAAGGCTGTAAATTGGGTAAAGCTGTTCAATTAGCATTAACCAATGTAATTGGTGCTTACGCAATTGCTGTTTTTGATAAAACCAAACCAAATGAATTAGTAGTGGCACGTTTAGGGAGCCCTATTGCTATTGGTGTAGGAAAAAATAATGAAGAGTTTTTTGTAGCTTCTGATGCATCACCTTTTATAGAGTATACTAAAGATGCCATTTATCTTGAAGATGGAGAACTAGCTATTATTAAAAAAGGAAGAGAAATTCGTGTTCGTAAAATAGATAGTGATAAACTAATTGATACTAATATTCAAGAACTTCAATTAAGCTTAGATCAAATTGAAAAAGGAGGGTTTGATCACTTTATGCTGAAAGAAATTTACGAGCAACCAAAAGCTATAATAGATACATTTAGAGGAAGAATGCTTCCGGATGAAGGAATCATTCGAATGGCAGGTGTTGACGATAATTTATCTAAATTTTTAAATGCTGACAGAATTCTTATCGTTGCTTGCGGTACTTCATGGCATGCTGGATTAGTAGGTGAGTACTTAATTGAAGATTTAGCACGTATACCTGTAGAGGTAGAGTATGCATCAGAATTTAGATATAGAAATCCGATTATCACTTCAAAAGATGTGGTTATTGCTATTTCTCAATCTGGTGAAACCGCTGATACGTTGGCCGCTATTAAATTAGCAAAATCAAAAGGAGCGTTTGTATTTGGTATATGTAACGTTGTAGGTTCCTCTATTGCTAGAGAAACACATGCTGGGGCTTATACTCATGCAGGACCTGAAATTGGTGTGGCTTCTACCAAAGCATTTACTACTCAAATCACCTTACTTTCTTTAATTTCTTTAAAGCTAGCGCAAGCAAAAGGAACTTTATCTAAATCTGCAGTAAATACCTATTTACAAACGATGCAGCAAATTCCTGCACAAGTGGAGAAGTTGTTAAAAACGGATCCGCAAGTACAAGAAATTGCTGATGTATATAAGGATTCTAAGAACTGTTTGTACTTAGGTCGCGGATTTAATTTCCCAGTAGCTTTAGAAGGCGCATTGAAGTTAAAAGAGATTTCATACATTCACGCAGAAGGATATCCTGCTGCGGAAATGAAACATGGACCTATTGCTTTGATTGATGAAAACATGCCTGTTTTTGTTATTGCAACTCGTAAAGGTCATTACGAAAAAGTAGTAAGTAATATTCAAGAAATTAAATCACGTAGTGGTAAAATTGTAGCTATTGTTACTGAAGGTGATACAACTGTTAAGGAAATTGCAGATCATGTAATTGAAATTCCTGAAACAGAAGAAGCATTTACACCATTATTAACAACTATTCCATTACAATTATTATCGTATCATATTGCGGTAATGTTGGGTAAGAATGTAGACCAGCCAAGAAACTTAGCAAAATCAGTTACTGTAGAGTAATTGAAGTTGATATAAATAACAAAAATCCTGTGTTAAGCTAACACAGGATTTTTTTATTCGTCTTTTTCAAAATAGGTATACACCGGAAAATGATCTGAAAAACCACCTTTATACCAAGGTCCAATATAGGTTCTAAACGGACTTCCTTGTAACTTTCCTCGATGTACTTTTAACCATTTTTGATTGAAAACTTCCGCATGTAAAAAAGTATGCTTGCTCTTACCCGAATCAAAAAAATTCTTTGAAAAAATAATTTGATCAAACAAATTCCATTTTCCTCCAAAAGTTAATGTTCCAAATCCGTTCCTATGCAACATATTCATGGGGTTAAACAATTCATCAGTAAGTAAATTGTCTTGTATACTTTCACTAGTAGGATCATCGTTAAAATCGCCCATAATAATAACATTAGGATCATTAATGTGCCTTTTTATATCCTCAATAGCCTCATGAACAACTTTTGCAGCTTTAATACGCTTATGCTTAGATTCTTCAATACCTTCTCTACGCGATGGCCAATGATTAACTAACACATGAATCAACTCACCATTTAACCTTCCAGAAACCAGCAATACATCTCTAGTATAATCTCTATTTCCATCTTCATCATACAAATCTAATTCGTACGTTTTTGAAGACAATACTTCAAAAAATCGCCTGTTGTATAATAGTGCTACGTCAATTCCACGTTCGTCAGGAGAATCGTAGTGTACAAATCCGTAATCATGTTTGCTTAAGTTTTTATGTCGGATTAAATCTTGAATTACCTTACTGTTTTCAACTTCTACTAAACCAACAATGGCTGGTGCATGAGCAGATAAGTTGGTTCCTAATTGGGCTATAACAGAACTGAGTTTTCTAATTTTATGCAAGTATTTCTTTTTATTCCATCTTCTTTCTCCTTTTGCAGTATATTGATCATCTGCTGTTAACGGATTATCTACCGTATCAAATAAGTTTTCTACATTATAAAATGCAACGGTATAAATTTGTCTCTTTTTACTAAATCTCACGTTATACTCTTTTAATTACGTTGGTAACAATCCCCCAAATAACAAAGTTATTTTCTTCTGTTATTTTGATAATCGGATAATTTGGGTTTTCGGGTTGCAACCAAACTTCATTTCCTTCTACTCTTAATCGTTTAACAGTAAATTCTCCATCTAAAAAGCAAACAGCTATTTTATTGTTTTTAGGTTCTATACTTCTGTCAATAACCAGTAAATCGTTGTCGTCTAATCCTGCCCCGATCATAGATTGACCGCTTACTCTTGCAAAAAAAGTAGCTTCTTTGTTCTGAATTAATTCTTCATCTAAAGAAATTCGTGTTTCTTTAAAATCATCTGCCGGCGATGGAAATCCAGCAGATATGCCTGTGTCGAAGAAAATTGCTCCCTTGCTATGAGTATTCTTCGGGCTAAAAAAGGTTAAATTTTGTGATTTCAACTTCATTTTACAACAATAACATCCTTAATATTTGTGGTATATTTTGGCGATAAACGTTCTTGACGCATCTTCCATGTTCGCTTTAAATCTTGATTTGCTAATTTAATCTTATCAGATTTATATTTTCTGTTGATGATATCAATAGCACTCATCAAAGGTTTGTGCTTCGGATTTTCTTTCAGAAACAAATCTAATTGAAAATTATCATCTGGAACCAACCCAGTTACAATCACGCCGGCTCTTTTGTATTTTATTCCTTCTTTAAATATCGTTTTAACCGCTGCTACTGCACTTTTACTAATTGCTAAGGTAGAATTGGTAGGATATGGAAAAATAACTGTTTTGCTCGCTCGGTGTTGTTCTAGTTCTTTTTTATGACGATCACTACTTAAGGTAACAATGAGCATATGGCAACTACTATTTTGGTTTCGTAATTTTTCAGCACAACTTACTGCAAAAGTAGAAATACGTTCTTTGATGTTTTCAATATCTGAATAGGTATATTCAAAACTTCTTGTAGTTGCTATGGCTTTTTTGGTTTCACGTTCATCTAACTCTAAAGTTGGATTTCCTAATAGGTCTTGTTGTAATTTCCATAGCGTAATAGAAAACGTTTTACGTACCCACTCGCTATCTAACTGCGTAAAATCATACGCTTTTACGCATCCTTTTGCTTTTAACTTCTTTTGTAAACGATATCCTATACCCCAAACATCTTCAATAGGCATCCATTTTAAAGCTTTAATTCTTTTTTCTTCGGAATCAATAACATACACGCCATTTGTTTCTTTTAAAAATTTACGTGCAATTTTGTTAGCTATTTTACTTAATCCCTTAGTGGGTGCTACTCCAACACAAGTCGGAATTCCCGTCCAACGCAACACTCGCTGACGAATTTGCTGTCCGTATACATCAAAATTACAATCATCAAAACCTTTAAACTGTAAAAAAGCTTCATCAATACTGTATACCTCAACATCTGGAGTGAATTGTGCTAAAATATTCATCACTCGTTCACTCATATCGCCATATAACGGATAATTAGAAGACAGAACTGAAATATTATTCTCTTTACAAAATTGCTCCCACTTAAAAATAGGAGCACCCATAGGCAACCCTATTGCTTTTGCTTCATCACTTCGTGAAATAACACATCCATCGTTATTTGATAAAATAGCAATGGGTTTATTTTGCAAATTCGGATTAAAAACCCGCTCGCAAGAGGCATAAAAGTTATTACAATCTACTAAAGCAAACATAGCTGTAAAGGTAAGAAATTTGTACTTTTGTAGCCTATGATAGAAACAAGAGAAGCAATATCTGAAAAAGCGGTTTTAATAGGAATTATAACCCAATATCAAGATGAAACTAAGGCAGATGAATACTTAGACGAACTTGAATTTTTAACGATGACTGCAGGAGGTGTGCCTGTAAAACGCTTTGTACAAAAACTTGATAAACCCAATCCTAAAACGTTTTTAGGTACTGGTAAATTGGATGATGTAAAAGCCTATATTGAAACTCACGAAATAGGGACTGCTATTTTTGATGATGAGCTTTCTCCTGCTCAATTACGTAATATTGAACGTATTTTAGACTGTAAAATATTAGACAGAACCAATCTAATTTTAGACATTTTTGCAAACAGAGCGCAAACCAGTTCAGCAAAAGCACAGGTAGAATTAGCACAATATGAATATTTACTACCTCGTTTAACACGAATGTGGACACACCTTGACAAGCAAAAAGGAGGTATTGGTATGCGTGGTCCTGGGGAAACAGAAATTGAAACCGACCGTCGTATTATTCGTGATAAAATTACGTTGCTCAAGAAAAAGTTAGAAACCATTGATAAACAAATGGCGGTTCAACGTAAGAATCGTGGTAAAATGGTTCGTGTTGCCCTAGTAGGATACACTAACGTAGGTAAATCTACTTTAATGAATGTGATTAGTAAAAGTGAGGTTTTTGCTGAAAATAAATTGTTTGCTACGCTTGACACTACGGTTAGAAAAGTAGTGATTAAAAACATTCCGTTTTTAATGACTGATACTGTTGGGTTCATTAGAAAACTTCCTACGCAGTTGGTAGAATCATTCAAATCTACCCTTGATGAAGTTCGTGAAGCTGATTTATTGCTGCATGTGGTGGATATTTCGCATCCAAATTTTGAAGATCACATTGCCTCTGTAAATAAAATTTTAGATGAAATTGACAGTGCAGACAAACCAACTGTCATGGTGTTTAACAAGATCGATGCTTATACTCACAAAACAATTGATGAGGATGATATTGTTACCGAAAAAACCAAAGAGCATTACACGTTAGATGATTGGAAAAAAACATGGATGAATGATCTTTCTACTGAAAGTATTTTTATATCAGCTTTAAACAAAGATAATTTAGAAGCTTTTAAAGAAAAGGTATATGAAGAGGTAAGGAAAATTCATATACAGCGTTTCCCTTATAATGATTTTTTATACCAAGAGTATAGTGAAGAATAAAAAAATCCGCTGTAAAAACAGCGGATTTTTTTATTTATAAACTTTCAACATCTTCATTATCTTCTAATAATCCTAGCTTTTTAGCTCTTTGTAGCCAACTTTTTCTAGCTAAACTCTGTAAATCAGCAACATTATCACTTTCATCCATAATTTCAAGACCTAATAAGGTTTCAATAACATCTTCTTGAGTAACTAGTCCACTTACAGAACCGTATTCATCTACCACTAATGCTACATGTTCTCTTTGTCCGATGAATTTTTCAAATAGATCTGGAATAGGTAAGTCTCGTTGAGTTATAATGATATTCCTTTTAATAGATTCCAAACTCTCGTCTCCATTACCATTTATAATCGCTTCTAAGAGTTGATTCTTCAAAAAATACCCTGTTATATTATCGGGATTTTTACTATACAGAGGAATGCGTGAAAAGCGTAAATTCGGGTTTTGATTAAAAAAAGATTGAATGGTTTGCGATTCATCTGCCGTTTTTAAAACCGTACGGGGTGTCATAATATGTCTAGCTTTAACTTCTTTAAAACTTAGCATATTTTTTATCACTTTACTTTCCGCTTCTTCAAAAACGCCTTCTTCATGAGCAATCTCTGTCATGGCATGAAAATCTTCTCTACTTAAAACACTATGTCCGTGTGCTCCTTTTCCTCCAATTAGCTTAGTAGTTAACTGTAGCAACCATAAAATACCTGTCCATTTTAATGGAAACATTAAAATATTGAGAGCCTTTGATGTAAAGTTTGCTAATGCTTTCCAGTAGGTAGCACCAATAGTTTTAGGTATAATTTCAGAAACAACTAATATTAATAAAGTCATAATTGCAGAAACTATACCTACCATGTTTATTCCAAAAATTTCAAACTTATAAGGCAATTTTTCTGCTTGTACCCCTACTAAAATAGCTCCAACTGTATGAGCAATGGTGTTTAGAGTTAAAATAGCAATTAAAGGTTTGTCAACATCTTTTTTTAAGTTTTCTAAATCTTCAGCATACGTTTTTCCTTCGTTTTTTTTAATATTTACAAAGGTTGGTGTAACACTTAATAGTACAGCTTCTAAAATGGAACATAAAAAAGAAAAGAAAATAGATAGTACTGCATAAACAATTAATAGCGTCATAACTTTTAAAATTTTAGTAAAAATAATGAAAATAAAAAACCTCAAGAGCTAACTCTTGAGGTTTTATTAAATATCTTTTGTTGGTGATTAGAAACCGTAGTTAATACCTAAACCAAACACTTCTCTTGTTTGAAAACCTTCAAAAGCATTATCATCATAAATAGCCTGTAATGCTAAGTTTGCTGATAAATATTTGTTAATCTTCATTACTACATTTACTGTATAGTCAATGTCTACGTTTTGAGGGTCTTCAAGGTAATTACTATATAAGTTTAAAATATTTTCAATAGTAACATTTTCCATTAATTCAAACTTATAGTAACTACTTAGTGCTGCTCCTAATTCATAACGAGATGTTTCTCCTTGCTCTACACCAAAAGCTGGTCCGTTAACTGTTAAATGATCATGTACGAATACAAATTTAGACGTAGCTGGCGCAATATTAACTTTTAAATTATCGTGCTTTTTCCATAACATACCTGGACCAAATTGTAAATATGCTGGCGAGAAAAAGTGTGATAATTGATTTCCTGCTCCATCATAAGTTGCTTCCATTTGCGTTTTAAAGTTTGCAAATGCAGAGTAGTACCAATACCCTTCAGCTTTTTTTCCTGCTAAAGAGTTGAACTCAAAGCGGTCATCCGTTTTTTGTGTTTCTTGTCCTTTTAATTTAGTTAATCCGTAAGAAGCAATGATCTTGTTATCCCAAGTCCAATCTCCTTTTAAATAGTTAAAATCATAATTTAATCCTAAGTTACCAGCAATGTTGTTAGTACCTCCTGCTAACCAGTTGTTAAATGCGGATTGATTAAATAAGAAAGTGATGTTACCACTCTTTTTCCAACCTTCTTTAGGTTCTTCCTTTTTGTCCTGAGCAGATACAGTTAATGCTCCGAATAAAACGGCAATAGCTAATAGTTTTTTCATTCTTGAATTTTTTAAATTTTAGGGCGCAAAATTACGCCATCCGTAAGTTTTAGACAATTTTTTGTGTGAAAAGTCACGTTTTACGCCTTATTTTTTAAATAACGGAACCGTTGAGCATGCTTCTCCAAACATAATTGACTTAACCACAGGCTGTAATCTTTTAATTAAAAATAAATATGCGCTTGGAGGAATAGGTTTATTAGCACAACCCTTAATAATTATTGGTTTGCCTTCATATTCAGAAACATCTATTTTATTGATTAAATCCTGAAAAATAACCGTTTCTAATAGTTCTAAATTACCAACAACTACTTTCTTGGTAAAAGGATTGAGTTGCGTTGTTAGTAATAAATATGCCCAAGAAGGAATAATTGCATCGGAGGAACACGTTAAAGCAACGTATGAATCTTGATATTGACTCCAATTATGGTTTTTAACCTGTTCTCTAAAATCTTTTTCTCGAAGAATTAACCCTTCAAACAACCAATCTTTAATATCAAAAACAACTCGTTTTCCTTGAGGATAAAAATCTTCAAGGTCAATAGTTTTTAATACACTATTTGCTACTCTATTTATGATTTCGTCTGACATAAAATTGGTTTTATAACGAATATCTTCTTAATCCTAAAATGTTTTCTGAATGTTCAATCTTTGTGAGTTTTACAACTTTAGAGTTTGACAAACAGTTTGAAGCTGCTCCCGTATGTAACTCTTTATATTGAACTTCATTAATTGCTGTTCTTGAATGTAAGTACTCAAATAATTGAACGTTCTTAATTTTTTCTTCCCAACCTTCACATACTACACCTTCAAAAATCTTAGATTTTGAGCCACTTCCGTAAGCAATAAATCCTATTTTATTATTAGTGATATCTGTTTTCTGATTAAAAGAATACGATAACATACTTAGCAACGACATAAAAATAGAGGCTGTATACATATTTCCAATATCCGAAGACGCTTTCTCTCCCGGAGCTATTTTAGCATCAATGAAATCTTTAAATAATTTTGATTTTACTGCGGCTCTTTTCCATTCTTTAGCATCTTCGAACGCTCCTATTTCTTCCTCTAATTCCTTATAAGAATCATTCTTTTTTAACCATTGAATCCAATTATTAAAAATAATTCGTCTTCCATGGAATGCATAAGGTAAATGGAATATTAAATGATTCCAATCTTTATTGAAATCAGTCTCTTTTTGATTGTTGAAATGATCAAACGCTTCTGAAATTCGGTCGCTATAACATTGATTAGAAAACTGACCGTCAAAAACAGGTTCTTCTTTATATAATTTGTACGATGTATTCTCATCTGACCAAAATTTAGAAGTAGAATTAATTAACTTCTCTTTTACTTCTTCTTTAGTAATGTCAATATTCAACGTTTGTAACAACTCTTCAATTATAGAGTCTTTATTGAACTCTCTACGTGGCTTAAAAAAATCACCTTCGCTTTTTGTTGCTACACCCCAAACATCATCAATCTCAATAATTGATGGATTATTGCCTACTAACACTGCAACAGCTCCTGCACCTTGAGTATACTCTCCTGTAGACCCTAAATCGTATTTTGCAACATCAGAAGCTATAACAATTGCCTTTCTGGTTGGATTATTGCGCACCCAGTCTACACAATTTTGAAAAGCATCTACTGCACCAATACAAGCAAAGGTCATATCAACCACATCACAGTTTTTAAAACACCTTTCTCCGTATGTTTTAGATAATTCTTTCTCAACTACTTCAACCGCATAGGTTGCTGTTGGTTTTGATGAATCTAACGCACTTTCTGTACCTAAGTATATTCTTCCAATGGTTGTTGGGTCAATGTTGTTTTTTGTTAATAACGATAATAATGCATTTGCTGCAAAACTAGCTGCATCTTCACCAACATCTGGAATTGCCATTTTATGCAAGCCTAAACCTTTATTTAACTTTTCATAAGAGATGTTTCTATATTCTGCTAAGTCTTTAATTGACATGTACAGATTGGGCACATAAAAATCTATGGCATCAATACCAGTTTTCATTTTCTGAGGATTTTTTATAGGAGTCCTAATTCTAGTTTTGCTTCTTCGCTCATCATATCTTGAGTCCAGGTAGGATCAAAGGTAATCTCCACTTCACAATTATTAATTTCTTCAAGCGTTTTTACTTTTTCTTCCACTTCAACAGGTAAGGTTTCAGCAACCGGACAATTAGGTGAGGTTAATGTCATTAATATTTTAGCATCATTTTCTTCGGATACAAAAACATCATAGATTAACCCTAACTCGTAAATATCTACAGGAATTTCTGGATCGTAAATAGTTTTTAAAACTCTTACAATTTTATCTCCTAACTCTTCTAATTTTTCTTCTGTCATTGTCAAAACTTCTTAATTCGCTAACTTAGTTTGTTGTGCTAGCGCATCCATTTTTATTTGTTTTACCATTGATACTAATCCGTTAGCACGTGTTGGACTCAAATGTTCTTTTAATCCAATTTCATCTATAAAATTGGTATCTGCCTCTAAAATAGCTTGTGGATTTTGATTAGAGTACACACGTAATAATAGGGCTACTATTCCTTTGGTTAAAATAGCATCACTATCGGCTGTATACTCAATTGTATCTCCTTTAATTTCTGAATGTAACCATACCTTCGACTGACATCCTTTAATTAAATTTTCATCCACCTTAAACTCTTCATTTATTAGTGGAAGTGATTTTCCTAACTCAATTATGTATTCGTAACGCTCCATCCAATCCTCAAACATAGAGAACTCATCAATAATTTCTTCTTGTATTTCTTTGATAGTCATTTTTTAGAACTATTTTTGCACTTTAAAATTTATTTTGTGCAATTATTGTACAAAATTACATATAATATTTGTGTTGTCATTCCTACAAAGACAGGAATCTCTCTCAAATAAAAACTAAAATTAAAATTGAATCCTGCATAGGTAGGAAGATAGATTATAAATATGGGTAAATTATTAGCAGTAGGTACAGTGGCGTTTGATGCAATTGAAACGCCTTTTGGTAAAACAGATAAAATCTTAGGGGGCTCAGGAACTTTTGTTGGATTAGCAGCTTCTCATTTCGGTGTAAAAACCGGAGTAGTTTCAGTTGTGGGAGGTGATTTTCCACAATCATACTTAGATATGATGGAAAACAAAGGAATTGATACAAAAGGAATTGAAATCGTAAAAGACGGAAAAACCTTTTTTTGGAGTGGTAAGTACCACAACGATATGAATTCTCGTGATACCTTAGTAACTGAATTAAATGTTTTAGAGCATTTTCAACCAGTTGTGCCAGAGGAGTTTAAAAATGCACCTGTAGTGATGTTGGGTAATTTACACCCATTAACACAGGCATCTGTTTTAGATCAAATGAATGAACGTCCGAATTTAGTAGTATTAGATACTATGAACTTCTGGATGGATATTGCTTTAAATGATTTGCATGAAGTGTTAAAACGTGTGGATGTTATTACAATTAATGATGAAGAAGCGCGTCAATTGAGTGGTGAATATTCATTAGTAAATGCTGCACAAAAAATCCATGAAATGGGTCCACAGTATGTGGTAATTAAAAAAGGAGAACACGGAGCATTATTGTTTAATGAAGGAAATATGTTCTTTGCTCCGGCATTACCGTTGGCTGAAGTTTTTGATCCAACAGGAGCAGGAGACACATTTGCTGGAGGCTTCTGCGGATATATAGCTAAGACTGAAGATATTTCGTTTGAAAACATGAAAAATGCAATTATCTACGGTTCTAACTTAGCTTCCTTCTGTGTAGAAAAATTCGGAACACAACGTATGGAAGAGTTGACGAAGGAAGAAGTAGAAATGCGTTTACAAGCATTTAAAGAATTAACACAATTTGATATTGAACTATCATAATTAAATCCGCGCCTTTGTGTGCGGATTTTTTTTTCATATTTGCAATTTCTGCGCAGGCAGGAATACTATTTTTAACCTAGTTAAAAAACCAACACACAACAACACAACATAAAAAATTCCTGCCTGCGAAGGAATTATAATTTACAACATGAGCGACGCTTTAAAACACGAATGTGGAATAGCATTGGTTAGATTATTAAAACCTTTGCAATACTATAAAGACAAATACGGTACAGCTTTTTACGGACTAAATAAAATGTACCTCTTAATGGAAAAGCAGCATAATAGAGGTCAAGATGGTGCAGGTTTAGCAAGTATTAAATTTAATGTAGAACCAGGCACAAGATTTATTAGCCGAATTCGCTCTAATCAAACCCAGCCTATTCAGGATATTTTTGGTCAGATTAATGAACGAATCAACGGTATTTTTGATAAAAACCCTGAACAGCAAAATGATGTTACCTGGCAAGAAGAAAACATGCCTTACATTGGAAACTTGTTTTTAGGACACGTTCGCTACGGAACATTTGGAGGAAACAGCATAGAAAATGTACATCCTTTTTTACGTCAAAGTAACTGGAAACATAAAAACCTAATTGTAGCGGGTAACTTTAACATGACCAATTCTAAACAATTAATGGAAGAATTGATTACGTTAGGTCAACACCCAAAAGAAGCTACCGATACGGTTACTGTAATGGAAAAAATTGGTCATTTTTTAGAAGATGAAGTGGCTGACACCTATAAAAGAGCCAAAGAGGAAGGTTTTAACAAAAGAGAAGCTTCGCCATTTATTGAAGAGCATTTAGATATTCAACGCATTTTAAAACGTTCGTCTAAAAACTGGGATGGTGGTTATGCCATGGCTGGTTTATTAGGTCATGGAGATGCTTTTGTACTACGTGATCCTTCAGGCATTCGTCCTGCATTTTGGTATCAAGATGATGAAGTAGTGGTAGTGGCATCCGAAAGACCAGTAATTCAAACTACGTTTAATGTTCCTATTGATAAAATTGAAGAGTTACCAAGAGGAAAAGCCTTAATTATTAAAAAGAACGGAAAAACATCCATAGAAAAAGTACTAAAGAAACGCGAAAAACAATCGTGTTCTTTTGAACGTATTTATTTTTCTAGAGGAAGTGATGCCGATATTTATCAAGAAAGAAAAAAATTAGGGAAATATGTATTTCCAGAGATTTTAAAATCTATTAATAACGATATTTCTAACTCGGTTTTCACATACATTCCTAACACTGCGGAAACTTCTTTTTACGGAATGATGGAATCGGCAGAAGATATTTTAAATCAGCAAAAAACCGCTAAAATTTTAGCTGGCGATGGTAAACTTTCAGCGGAAACTGTTACAGAAATCTTATCAGAAAGACCTCGTTTTGAAAAAATTGCCATTAAAGATGCTAAACTAAGAACGTTTATTACCGATGATACGAGTCGTGATGATCTAGTAGCGCATGTGTACGATGTTACCTATGGCGTGGTAAAACCTACCGATAATTTGGTAATTATTGATGATAGTATTGTTCGTGGAACTACTTTGAAGAAAAGTATCATCAAGATTTTAGACCGATTATCACCAAAGAAAATCATCGTGGTTTCATCGGCACCACAAATTCGCTATCCGGATTGTTACGGAATTGACATGGCAAAAATTGGTGATTTTATTGCCTTTAAAGCCGCTTTAGAACTGTTAAAAGAAACGAATCAATATTATATTGTTGATGAGGTTTATAAAAAATCGAAAGCGCAACAAAGTAAGGAAGATAAAGACATTGTAAACTATGTTAAAGAAATTTATAAGCCCTTTACCGACGAGCAAATTTCAGCAAAAATTGCAGAAATGTTAAAAACGAAAGAGATCAATGCACAGGTAGAAGTAATTTACCAAACAGTAGATGGATTACACAGAGCATGTCCAGATCATACCGGAGATTGGTATTTTACAGGTGATTATCCAACAGATGGCGGTCATAGAGTTGTAAATGACGCATTTATTAACTTTTATGAAGGGAGCGATAAAAGAGCTTACTAAAAGTTTACAAAACGATATAAAAAGCATCGATTACCGATGCTTTTTTTTATTTTTAACACTACGTATAAAACGATTCTCTTGAAAAACATAAAATTTCCAACACCACATACCATCTTGCTATTAATAGCAGGATTTGTAGCCATATTAACTTGGTTAATTCCCGCAGGAAAATTCGATACTTTGCAATATCAAAGTGATGCAAAATCTTTTGTATATGCGAGTCAATCAGACACAAAAACGTTACCTGCAACCCAAGAAACACTAGAAAGTTTAAACATTAAAATTCCATTAGAAAAGTTTACAAATGGTGATATTGGTAAACCAATTAGTGTACCGGGAACGTATAAAAAATTAGACCCTCGTCCGCAAGGGTTTATGGATTTTATTAAATCTCCTATCAAAGGAATTATTGAATCTTCTGATATCATTTTATTCGTTTTAATTTTAGGCGGAATCATTGGTATTATGAACCATATTGGGGCTTTTGATGCGGGTATTTCTTGGTTAGCTGCTGCCTTAAAAGGAAAAGAATATTGGTTGATTATAGTGGTAACCACACTCATAAGTATTGGGGGTACTACTTTTGGGTTAGCAGAAGAAACTATTGCTTTCTATCCTATTTTAATTCCTATTTTTCTTGCCGCTAAATACGATGCCATTGTAGCCCTTGCCTGCGTATATTTAGGTTCTTCTATAGGAACCATGTGCTCAACGGTGAATCCGTTTAGTGTAATTATTGCTTCGGATTCAGCAGGAATTAACTGGACAACCGGATTCACAGGAAGATTGATCATGCTTATCATTGGAGTAATTATTTGCATTGTTTATATCATGCGTTATGCAAATAAAGTTCAAAAAGACCCATCAAAATCAATTGTTTTTGAAGAAAAAGAAATGATTGAAGGTTTGTTTGGTAGTTCTACAAGCAGTACACATTCACTTACGGCTCGTTTCCGAATTATTTTAACCGTTTTTGCATTGTGTTTTGTGGTGATGATTTATGGTGTATCGCGTTTAGGTTGGTGGTTTGAAGAAATGACAGTTGTGTTTTTAATCGGAGCTATTCTCATTGGTTTTTTAGCCAGAATGAAAGAAGAAACTTTTGTGACCGAATTCATCAAAGGAGCAAACGATTTATTAGGCGTTGCTTTTATTATTGGTATTGCTCGTGGTGTTTCTGTTTTAATGGATCAAGGATTGATTAGTGATACTATTTTAGAAAATGCCAGCGGAATTACCAGCGGTATGCCCAAAGCGTTATTCACCAATGTTTTGCTTTTTATTTACTCCGGATTATCATTTTTTATTCCGAGTTCTTCGGGTATGGCGGTGTTAACCATGCCAATTATGTCTCCGTTAGCAGATACCGTGGGTATTGGTAGAGAAGTGATTGTAAATGCGTATCAATACGGAATGGGTTTGTTTGCGTTTATCAATCCCACCGGACTTATTTTAGCTTCGTTAGCCATTGTAAAAATAGGATACGATAAATGGTTAAAATTTGTAATTCCGTTAGTAATTATTTTAACCCTGTTTACCATGATTTCATTAACCCTTCAAGTATATTTATAACTATGAGGTTTTTAGTTTATTTCTCACTTCTTATTTTAATTATTGGGTGTAAACATTCTCAAAAAAAACTGTTAGCCATGAATACAAAAGTAGTTATAGCTCATAGAGGCGCTTCAGGATATTTGCCTGAGCATACCATGGAAGCCAAAGCAATGGCGTATGCTATGAAACCCGATTATCTTGAGCAAGATTTGGTATTGAGTAAAGATGATGTTCCTATTGTAATTCATGATATCTATTTGGATGATGTTACTGATGTTGCTGAAAAATTTCCGAATAGAAAACGTCCTGATGGTCGTTTCTATGTAATTGATTTTACGTTTGATGAATTGCAACAACTCAATGTAACCGAACGTTTTGATCCTAAAACCGGAAAACAATTTTACCCAAATCGTTTTCCGAAGGGAAAAGGCAGTTTTAAGTTACATTCATTGCAACAAGAAATTGAGTTAATTCAAGGATTGAATAAAAGTACAGGGAACAGTATTGGTATTTATCCAGAAATTAAAGACCCTGCTTTTCATCATACAAACGGAAAGGATATTGCCAAAATTACTCTAAATATTTTAACCGAATATGGTTACAAAACCAAAAACGATAAATGTATTTTTCAATGTTTTGATGCCAAAGAATTAGAAAGGGTCAGAAAAGAATTAAATTCTGACTTGTTTTTAGTGCAATTGATAGAATTTCCTGAAGAAGCCAACCATTTGGATTATTATGCAAAATACGCTGACGGAATTAGTCCTTGGTACAAACAAATTTTAGATAAAAAAGAAAATGATACGTGGCAGTTTACTCCTTTGGTTGAAAACGCACATAAATTGGGTTTAAAAGTACATCCGTACACTTTTAGAGCAGATCAATTAGATGAATTTTCATCTTTTGAAGAAATGCTGCAAGTATTCCTATTTGAAGCTGATGTAGATGGTTGTTTTACCGATTTCCCTGATAAAGCTGTAGAATTTTTAGCTACGAAGTAAATTCCAACAACTTAGTTCTGTATGCAGAGAGTAATTTAGATTTAGAAATAAATCCTACGTATTTCTTGTTCTTAACCACAGGCAAGTTCCATGCACCACTTTCCTTAAATTTTTGCATTACAGTTTCGGTAGTATCTTCATAAAAAATGATATCAGGAGCGGTTTTCATATAATCTTCTACATAAGTAGTATGGTATAATTCCTGATTAAACATCATTTGCCTAATGTCATCAAGCAAAACAATTCCTAAAAAACGTTCTTTTTTATCTACTACAGGATAAATATTTCTATTTGATTGTGCTACTACATTTTTTAACATTTCGCCTAGCGTCATTTTAGGAGTTACTGTTAAAAAATTGGACTCTATTATTTTATGAATTTCCATCATCATCAACACATTTTTGTCTTTATTATGTGTTAACAAAGCACCTCTTTCAGCCAATTCATGGGTGTAAATAGAGTAGGGGACAAAATATTTGGTAAGAGCATAAGATATAGCTGCAACTAGCATTAATGGTACAAATAAATCATAACCACCTGTAATTTCAGCAATTAAGAAAATGGCTGTTAATGGTGCGTGTAACACTCCTGCCATTAACCCGGTCATTCCAATTAAGGTAAAATTGGTTTCAGAAACATGAAATCCAAACTGATTAATAATTTTAGCTACTACATTTCCTAATGCACTTCCCATTACTAGCGTAGGAATAAAAATTCCACCCACACCTCCAGCAGCAAATGTTGTAGTCATAGCTATTGCTTTAAAAAAGGTTATTCCTATTAATAAAGAAATAATTACCCAATTATTAGTTAAATCTATCTTAAAAGGAGTAGTTCCTATAGCAGCCATATGTTTTCCTGCTAATAAATTATTGATCAAACCATAACCTTCACCAAAAAGTGGCGGAATTAAAAACAATAGCAAACCGATAGCTAAACTTCCTATAATTAATCTGTGAACAGGATTTTTATATTGTTTAAAATAATCGGTAATACCAAAATACATTTTTGTAAAATATACAGATGCAAAGCCTGTACCTATTGCTAATAACACATAAAAAAACAAATCGTTAATTTCAAATGCATCTTGAAGTTTAAAGCGAAAAAGCACATCTGTTCCAATAAAAAAATAGGAGGTGATCACCGCAGAAACCGAGGCCAACAATAACGGAATTAATGAGGCAAAAGCCATATCTAAGCTAAAAATTTCTACCGCAAAAATAATGGCTGCAATGGGTGCTTTAAACATAGAAGACATGGCTCCGGCAGTGGCGCACCCAATAAGCAACATTCGTGTTTTGGTATTCATATGGAATAACTGTGCTACACCAGATCCTAAAGCAGCTCCAGTGCTTACTGCAGGTCCTTGTAATCCGGCAGAACCTCCAAAACCTACGGTAATAGGTGCTGTAATTAAGGATGCGAAAATCTTGTATTGTTCAATAATTCCATTTTTTTTGGAAATAGCATAGAGCGTTGTTGAAATACCATGCCCAATTTCTTTTTTAATAATGTATTTTTTAATGTAATACACTAAAAACAATCCAATCACCGGGAAAATAAAGTATAAAGAATGATGAGCATCTCTAATCAATTTTCCTTCTAAAACCCATTGAAAAAAATATGTAAGGTTTTTTAATGCAAGTGTGCCAATACCTGCTAAAACACCTACTAAAATGCTTAAAATATAAATGAATTGACGCTCGGAAATGTTTTTATAGCGCCATATTAAAATCTTTTTCAGTATTTTTTTTGATGATTTCATTGGGATTAATTGATAGCAGGACTAAATGTAAAAAAAAATCCCAATCTAAAAATAGAAAGGGATAATTGTTTAAACTCTTATATCCTTTTTATTAAATAATTAATCTTACTCCTCCTAGTTCTTCAACTTTATATGGAAATTTATCACTTGGTGCACCTATAAACATAAAGTTTACAGGAATATTCCACCTTTTAGATAGTTCTTTAATTAATTGAGGGCTAAATTTACCTTCTATGACCTGAAAATCTATTTTAATTTGAGGATATTCTTTGTCTAGAAATATGATTTCATTTGGTAAATTTTTAGGAATTATTTCACCTTTATCAAGAGCCAATACAATCTTTATTTTCTTGGTATGCTCGTTCCTAATAATATAAAGCATCACTTTGTTGAGTGTAGCTATATTATCTCCTTTAGTAAAAAATACAAATTCTTGAGCATTTATTTCATCTATAGTTTGGGTAATTTTTTTATCGGTTGTTAAAACCAATCTTCTTAATGGATTAAAAATAGCATAAATTAAGCGAAGTACTAATTTTAACAGAATAGTTCGATTTAGCATGATAACCACAAAAATAATAGTGGGAATAAAATAATCTAAAAATATAATTACATTACTCGGAGAGCCTTCTTTGGGTTTCATTAATACATTTCCCATCAACGCTAATAATACAGCTGCAATAGCGAGTAACACAGAAATCCATGTTGCTTTTTCTGGTCGGGGTAATTGATTTCTTCTTATTTTTAAAAGGATGTTACCAATAGCAAAAAGAGCCATTACCGATAAAAATGAAATGGTATACACTCCTGCTAATAATCCTACATTTCCTTTTGTTATTAAAAGAACAGAAACAGCAAGAATAAAAAACAAAATGATGATTCTGTAAGAACTTCCTCTTTTGTTCTTTTTAAGAAAAAATTGTGGCATTATTCGGTCTAATGTCATACGTTCTAACAATCCTGTAACACCTACAAAACTGGTTAAAACAGCTCCACTTAACACCAAAAAAGCATCTATAGCTATAATGGCAGCTACCCATTTACCTCCTACAAAATCTCCCATTTGTACTAATAATGTGTTTTGGTATTCTGCACTTTGCAACACTGGAATGTTAAATAATGACAAGGCAAATACGGCCATTAATGGATTTATAATACTTACTATAATCCACATATTTTTCAGCGTTTTAGGAAAAACTCCTTTCTTCTGTTCTTCTACAAAATTGGCAGAACTTTCAAATCCAGAGACCCCTAACATTGATGCTGCAAAACCAAAGAAAATAGCATAAGCTATACTGTTTTCTGATGGATGATTCCAATTGGTAAACAATACATTAATACCGTTTTGAAACAAATAAACACCTATAAATAAAGTTAAAACGGTTAAAGAAAGTAAGTGAAAAATAAATATTCCTACCGCTACTTTTGCTGATTCAGTGATACCACCTATAGTTAAAATTGTAAAAAAGAAAAGAAGCACTATGGTTGCCATAATTATAGGCATAACCGGTACTAAATGATGCAAGTAATGAATCGCCTCGTTAGCAGAAATTACTGCAGTAGCCATATAAGAAAGTATGGTAAGGGTTGCAGCAAAAGAAGCCATTAATTTACTGGTGGTATTAAGTAAGGCATTGTATGCCCCGCCATTTAAGGGCATAGCACCTACCACTTCTCCATAAATTTTACGAAATAAAAAAAGAACTACAGAAACTATCAGTAACGTGATCCATGCATATTGTCCTGCAAAAGCAATAGCTAAAGCAGACACATAAAGAACCGATGAACTAATATCATTACCACAAATTGCCGTGGACTCAAGCTCATTTAGTTTTTTAGAAACTATTTGCTTCATAATATATTATTAATTATTAATGTTTTTTGATATTTAAAATATGGGATAAAAAAAACCTCGCTAATTGCGAGGTTTTTATTTATTCTTTTACATCAAGTTTGATGCTTAATTCTTGTAATTGTTCTTCATCTATAGTTGCAGGTGCGTCAATCATTACATCACGACCTGAGTTGTTTTTAGGGAACGCAATAAAATCACGAATCGTTTCTTGTCCTCCTAAAATAGCCACTAATCTATCTAAACCGAATGCTAAACCTCCGTGTGGTGGCGCTCCGTATTCAAAAGCATCCATTAAGAACCCAAACTGCGCTTTTGCTTCTTCTGGAGTAAATCCTAAATGTTTGAACATGATTGCTTGCGTTTCTTTATCATGAATTCTGATAGATCCTCCACCAATTTCATTTCCGTTTAATACTAAATCGTAAGCGTTTGCTTTCACTGCTCCCGGATCTGTATCTAACAATTCTAATTGACCTGGTTTTGGCGATGTAAACGGATGGTGCATTGCATGATAATGTCCTGTTTCTTCATCAAGTTCCAATAATGGGAAATCAATAACCCATAACGGTGCAAATTCATCTGGTTTACGTAATCCTAAGCGTTCTGCCATTTCCATACGTAACGCAGATAATTGTGCTCTTACTTTATTAGTGTTTCCTGATAAAATACAGATTAAGTCTCCTGCTTTTGCTCCGGTTTTTTCAGCCCAATTCGCTAAATCTTCTTGATCATAGAATTTATCTACAGATGATTTGAATGAACCGTCTTCGTTACACTTCACATATACCATTCCTAAAGCTCCAACTTGCGGACGCTTTACCCAATCAATTAATTGATCAATTTCTTTACGCGTATAACTTGCTCCTCCAGGAACTGCAATACCCACTACTAATTCAGCATCATTAAATACTTTGAAATCTTTGTGTTGTGCAACCTCATTTAACTCACCAAACTGCATTCCAAAACGGATATCTGGTTTATCATTTCCGTATAAACGCATAGCATCGTCAAACAACATTCTTGGGAATTTATCCACCTCAACTCCGTTGATCTCTTTTAATAAATGACGTGTCATTCCTTCAAAGATCTCTAAAATATCTTCTTGCTCAACAAACGCCATTTCACAGTCTATTTGCGTAAACTCCGGTTGACGGTCGGCACGTAAATCTTCATCCCTAAAACACTTAACAATCTGGAAATATTTGTCCATTCCACCCACCATTAACAACTGCTTAAAGGTTTGTGGCGATTGTGGTAATGCGTAAAACTGACCCGCATTCATACGAGAAGGTACTAAGAAATCACGCGCTCCTTCTGGTGTAGATTTGATTAAATATGGAGTCTCAACATCAATAAATCCTTTATCAGAAAGGTATTTACGAACTTCCATAGACACTTTATGACGGAAAATTAAGCTGTCCTTTACCGGATTACGACGAATATCTAAGTAACGATATTTCATTCGGATATCTTCTCCACCATCCGTTTCATCTTCAATAGTAAATGGAGGAAGCTTTGCTTCATTTAAAATATCTAACTTGGTAACTAAAACTTCAACATCTCCAGTTTCCATGTTTGGATTCTTAGACTGACGCTCAATTACCGTTCCTGTAACTTGTACTACGAACTCACGACCTAAAGTTTTAGCCTTTTCTATAATATCTTTTGGCGTACGCTCTTCGTCAAAAATTAACTGTGTAATTCCGTAACGGTCGCGTAAATCAACCCAAATCATAAAACCTTTATCGCGCGATTTTTGTACCCAACCGGCTAAAGTAACTTCAGTAGTAATGTGCGATGCTCTTAACTCGCCACAAGTGTGCGTTCTGTACATTTCTTGTTTATTTTAGATGCGCAAAATTAAGGATTTTAACCTGAAAAATTGTTAGAAAAACAAACTTATCAAAGGCCAAACTTTACTAGTTACCCAGACAATGAGGTATATTATAATTTGTATCATAGCTTTTTACTTTTTTTACTCTTCTTCTATATCAAACAAGTACTCAACAGTAACATTAAAAAAACGAGCCATTTTTATAGCTAATGTTACCGAAGGATTGAACTTATTCTTTTCGATAGCATGAATAGTTTGTCTTGAAACACCAAGCTTTTCTGCTAAATCTGCTTGAGTTAAATTATGCCTTGCTCTTTCAACTTTAATCAGGTTTTTCATTTAATATTCTCTTTTCTTTATGGCAAATGTTATTAGGTATATCAATAGAAAAGATGATAAGTAAAAATCAAATTCTACATTCATTTCTTTTTTAAACACGAATAGAAACAGAGCTATAACTATATTAATAAAAAAGGTTAATTGGTATGATTCCAATCGTAATACATTAATATAATCGTCTTCTACTTTTTCTTTAGACATTATATAAATCATCATTCCTAAAACTTCTAATAAACTAAAGAAATGAATATAATTATATATACAGTTTGAATGGTTTGGATGAACAATTGATTCTACATCATTACGAGAACTATGTATACCTTCTGAAAATCCTTCATAAAAGCTACCTATAGCACCTATTAAAAATAAAATAACCCCTAATTTTTTACACCAATTTGGTAAGATTTGAAAATTCATAATTCTATAATTTTTTAACAAATGTAAAGTTTTGTTTACATTAAACAAATAAAAGATTACTTTTTTGAATTATTAAATTTTAAAAAACCATCTGTTTTTTGTAAATTTAACAGGTGTAAACTTTTGATTATGAAGAATTCAGCTATATTTATGGTATCGTTTACCACTGGTTTTTTAATAGTATTAACCGCTTTGGCTTTTACTAAATTAGGTTTTAGTTGTATGTTTGTGCTTACGGTTATCGGTCAGTTGCTCGTAGCATTGATGGTTTATAAAGTACTACGAGACCAATATACTACTGATAAAACTTTTGAAGATTTCTATGAAGATCATCCGATAGGTAAAGAAGAAAACTATCGATAAATGCATGTCATTTCTACGAAGACAGAAATCCAATAGTTAAAACCGAGCATATTTATAAAGAAATTCTTGCTTTCGCAGGAATGACACAAAAATTTAAAACTCATTCATCTTCAACTTCTGAAAATACTCTGAGGCTGCTTTTTTAACTTTTGGTGCTAAGATCAACGTAGAAATCACCGTTGGAATTGCCATTAGCGCATAGGCACTATCAATTAAATTAATTACAAAATCCAACTTGATAATTGAGGCAATTACAATAGTTGCTATGTAAATATAATTGTAAAACTTTCCTGTTTTAAAATTGGTTAGGTAGCTTAAACAGCTATATCCGTAAAACGAATAGGTAAACAAGGTTGAAAAAGCAAAAATCAACACGCAAATAGTTAAAATTACACTCCCTGAATTATAGGGTAAAACAGAATCGAATGCTGCTAAGGTCATAGAAATTCCGTTTCCTTCAAAACCTTTCCAAACTCCTGAAGCTAAAATTGCCAATGCGGTTAGTGTACAAACCAGCAACGTATCAATAGCAGGACCTAACATTGCCACCAAACCTTCACGAATAGGTTCTTTAGTTTTAGCTGTTCCGTGCATCATAGGTGCGGTTCCTAAACCTGCTTCATTTGAAAATGCTGCTCGTTTCACTCCCGTGATTATTAAAACCCCTAAGGCTCCTCCTAAAACCGATTTTCCTGAAAAAGCATCTGTAAAAATTAATTTGAATATAGATGGAACCACATCAAACTTTAAAATTAAAATGGTCAAAACTGTGATTAAATACACTACTACCATCACCGGAACCAATTTTCCTGCAACACTACCAATTCGTTTAATTCCACCGAAAATTACCAGAGCAACAATGATAGCGATTGTAATTCCTAATAATAATTTAGCAATAAACGTATTACTTTCATTTACTTCAAAAACATCTATCAATGTTTGTGTTAATTGGTTTGCCTGAAATGCGGGTAGCGTTCCGAACAATCCTGCAAATGAAAAAAATACAGCCAAAGGTTTCCACTTTTTTCCTAATCCCTCAGTAATCACATACATCGGCCCGCCTTTTACGTTTCCTTCCTCATCCTTTCCGCGGTACATTACCGATAAACTACAGGTAAAAAACTTAGTTGCCATACCCACAAAAGCACTTACCCACATCCAAAAAATAGCACCTGGACCTCCCGTAGCAATCGCAATGGCAACTCCGCTAATATTTCCCATACCAACCGTAGCTGCAATTGCTGATGATAAAGCTTCATAATGTGATAGATCTCCAGGAGAATCATGCTTATCATACTTTCCGCGTAAAATAGCTATAGCGTGACCTATATATCTAAACGGCACTAATCCTGAATAGATAAATAAATACAATCCGCCACCAATTAAAAGGATTAATAATGGTATTCCCCAAATCCATGAAGAAAACTCAGCTACTAAATTTTGGATAGTTGAAAACATAAAAATATTTTAAAACGAAATTAATAAAACGTATATAAAGAAAAAGAACGATAGCTGTTATTTAACAACTACCGTTCTTCTGTTATTTTTTTAAGAATAATTATTTACAAACTATTCCTTTTTTACCTAACATATCTATATCTCTCAAGAAACCTTCCTGAATGGTTTCTGCTTGAAAAATAAACGTTTTTTCATGAATCTGATTTCCTTCAAAGAAACTTACCTGAAAACGATTGTCTAAGTCAAACAACTCTGGTTGCATCATTTCAAACTTAGCAAACGAGTTAGCAGGAAGTTTATCAATCTTTCTTCTAAAAAGTGAGGTTGTTTTAGTTTCTGAAAATCCTTGAGAAACAATAACCACCATTTCTAAATCAACTTCTTTTTTATTGATGATGTACACATTCCAATCATCTTCATTATGCTGTTCATTATGTTCTAACACTACAGCTATTTCTACTCCTGTTACTTTAGGTATGTGGATGTCTTTTTTCATTTTTAGTAAGATAAGAGAGATAAGAAACAAGAAAAGAGACTAATGTGTCTCTTATCTTTAATCTCTATTCTATTTTCTATAAAATTAAATTACCGACTTAAACTGCTCTAAGAAACGAACGTCGTTTTCATAGAACATACGAATATCCGGAATTTGGTATAACAACATAGCAATACGCTCAATTCCCATTCCGAAAGCGTAACCACTATATTTTTCAGGGTCGATATTGGCATTTTTCAATACGTTAGGATCAACCATTCCGCAACCCATAATTTCTAACCAACCGGTTCCTTTGGTAATTCTGTAATCAGTTTCCGTTTCTAATCCCCAGTAAATATCTACCTCAGCACTTGGCTCAGTAAATGGAAAATAAGACGGACGCAATCTGATTTTAGATTTACCGAACATCTCCTTAGTGAAGTATAATAATGTTTGTTTTAAATCAGCAAACGAAACATCAGTATCAATGTATAATCCTTCCACTTGGTGGAAAATACAGTGTGCGCGTGCAGAAATATCTTCATTACGGAATACTCTACCCGGAGAAATCGTACGAATTGGTGGTTCGTTATTTTCCATATAACGTACCTGCACCGATGACGTATGTGTTCTTAATAACGTATCAGTCCCGACGTTTCGGGACTTTTCAATAAAGAACGTATCTTGCATATCACGTGCCGGATGATATTCCGGTAAGTTTAATGCAGTAAAGTTATGCCAATCGTCTTCAATCTCCGGTCCTTCAGAAACTGTAAATCCAATTCTGTTAAAAACTTCAATAATTCTGTTTTTAACGATTGATATTGGGTGACGTGCACCTAATTCAATTGGTTCAGACGGACGCGTTAAATCGCCATAAACACCTTTATCTTCAACAGCACTTTCTAATGCTTCTTTTAAAGAGTTTACTTTATCTTCTGCAGATTTTTTTAATAAATTGATGGTTTGTCCGAACTCTTTCTTTTGCTCGTTAGGTACATTTTTAAATTCAGCAAATAAATCTTTTAAAATCCCCTTGCTTCCTAAGTACTTAATTCTGAATGTTTCTATTTCTTCTTTAGAGGTAGTTTGAAAGGTATTTACCTCTCCAATCATTTCTTTAATCTTATCTAACATAATCCATCAAAAAATTAAGTGGCAAATTTACGCTTTTTTACTGAAAATTATGGTTAAATATTATTGTTTACGAAAACGATGTAGCATGCCCGCAAAAAAAGACTCTTTTTAAGTTGCCAGAATTGTTATTTAAGTATATTTGCGTATTAAAATTATGATATCAATAATATTTGAACAACTAAATTATGGAATCTAAAATAAACGCTTTTATGGATCTGGTTAAGGAGCGCAATGGGCACGAACCAGAATTTTTACAAGCTGTTCAAGAAGTTGCAGAAACAGTAATTCCTTATATAGCAACTAAAGAAATTTACGATGGTAAAAACATTTTATTAAGAATGGTTGAACCTGAACGTTTAATTTCATTCAGAGTTTCTTGGGTTGATGATAAAGGAGAAATTCAAGTAAACAGAGGATATAGAGTTCAAATGAACTCTGCTATCGGGCCTTATAAAGGAGGTTTACGTTTTCACCCAACTGTAAATGCTAGTATTCTTAAATTCTTAGCTTTTGAGCAAGTGTTTAAAAACTCATTAACAACTTTACCAATGGGTGGAGGAAAAGGAGGATCTGATTTTGATCCTAAAGGAAAATCAGATAACGAAATTATGCGTTTCTGTCACGCCTTTATGAGTGAGTTATTCCGTCATATTGGGCCAAATACTGATGTTCCTGCTGGAGATATTGGTGTTGGTGGTCGTGAGATTGGATTCATGTTCGGAATGTACAAGAAACTTAGAAATGAGTTTACTGGGGTTTTAACTGGTAAAGGTGCATCTTGGGGTGGATCTTTAATTAGACCTGAGGCTACTGGATATGGAGCGGTTTATTTTGCTCAAAACATGTTACAAACTAAAGGAGATTCTTTCAGCGGAAAAACAGTATCAGTTTCTGGTTCTGGTAACGTGGCACAATACGCTTGTGAAAAAGCAACTGAATTAGGTGCTAAAGTAGTTACTTTGTCAGATTCTTCTGGATATATTTATGATGAAGCTGGAATTGATGCTGAAAAATTAGCATTTGTAATGGATCTTAAAAATGTAAAACGTGGTCGTATTAGCGAGTATGTTGAAAAATATCCATCAGCAAAATTCTTTAAAGGAGAGCGTCCTTGGTCAGTAAAAGCAGATATTGCTTTACCATGTGCTACTCAAAACGAGTTAGACGGAGGCGAAGCAAAAACATTAGTAGACAACGGGTGTATTTGTGTTAGTGAAGGAGCAAACATGCCATCTACTCCAGAGGCAATTGCAACTTTCCATGAGCATAAAATCTTGTTTGCACCCGGTAAAGCATCAAATGCTGGAGGTGTGGCAACTTCTGGTTTAGAAATGAGCCAAAACTCATTACGTTTAAGCTGGACTCGTGAAGAGGTTGATGCAAAATTAAAAGGAATCATGAAAAACATTCATGAAGCTTGTGTTGAATATGGTACAGATGAATCTGGTTATGTTGATTATGTAAAAGGAGCAAATATAGCAGGTTTTGTAAAAGTTGCCGATGCAATGTTAGCACAAGGAGTGGTATAATTATAGCACGTTTTTGAAAAAAAAATAAGAAACGCACCCATTTGGGTGCGTTTCTTATTTTAAGGCTATTTTCATCAGTAAAAAAGCATAATATTTTAACATAAAATTCAATTTTATCATTCCGTTATAATATGTATATTTACTGATTAAGAATCGTTTATCGCTTATTTGTGTATTCGATTGAAAATCAATTATTAAAATAGAGTGTTTTTTGATACTGATTAGCTTTCAGGTTTAAAAAACACCTCAAAATATATAAATTTTTATGAGTTGTAGCAGTTGCTCAACTAACAAAAATGGCGTTCCAAGAGGATGTAAAAGCAATGGAAATTGTGCAACAGGATCATGTGGAAGTGGAAACAAACTCGCTGTTTTTGATTGGTTATCAAATATGACTTTGCCTACAGGGCAAGAGTCTTTTAATGTGTATGAAGTCCGTTTTAAAAACGGAAGGAAACATTTTTATAAAAATACAAACAACTTTACCATTACTATGGGTGATATAGTAGCGGTTGAAGGAAGTCCGGGTCATGATATTGGTGTTGTTTCTTTAGCAGGAGAGCTGGTAAAAGTTCAAATGAAAAAAAGAAATGTTACTGCAGATAGTGATGATGTAAAAAAAATATATCGTAAAGCAACACAAAAAGATATTGATGTTTGGCAAGAGGCAAGAGGAAAAGAGCTAGAAACACAAAGAAGAGGCCGTGAAATTATAAGCAAATTAGGCTTAAAAATGAAACTTTCTGATGTTGAATATCAGGGAGACGGAAATAAGGCAACTTTCTATTATACTGCAGATGAACGTGTAGATTTTCGACAATTGATTCGTGATCTAGCCAGTGCTTTTTCCATTAGAGTTGAGATGAAACAAGTAGGAATGCGTCAAGAAGCAGCGCGCCTTGGAGGAATTGGTTCTTGTGGAAGAGAACTATGCTGCTCTACTTGGTTAACCGATTTTAGAAAAGTTAATACTGCAGCTGCCCGTTACCAACAATTATCATTAAATCCGTTAAAATTAGCAGGACAATGTGGAAAGCTTAAATGTTGTTTAAACTTTGAGTTAGATACTTATTTAGATGCGTTAAAAGAATTTCCTAAGCAAGATACTGTTTTAAAAACTGAAAAAGGAGAAGCTGTTTTTGTAAAAATGGACATCTTTAAGCAATTGCTTTGGTATACTTACAAACAAGAAAATTATAGATGGTATAAACTTACATTAGATCAGGTATTAGAAATTATTGAACTGAATCAGAACGATGAACTTTCTTCACCATTAGAAGATTATGAAGCAGAAATTGAGGAAGAAATTAAGGTAGATTTTGAAAATGTGGTTGGACAAGATAGTTTAACTCGTTTTGACACCCCTAAAAAATCAAAAAGAAATCGTAACAAGTCTCGCAAAAAGCCAAAATCTCAAACGGAAAAAAAGACCGATACATCACCTAAAAATAAACAGGTAGCGGACAATAAAAAACCAAAAGCTGATCAAAAAAAGCCTAAACCTCAGCAAAGACGAAATAAACCAAAAAATCCTGTAAATAAAGATAATCAGCCACAAGCTACTGAAAGTAAAAAAAGACCTAACAAAAGAAGAAATAACAGGCGTAGAAGTAATGACAATAAAAATGACCAGAACAATCAAAAACAATAAGTTAATCTTAATTATATCGTTTTTATTCGTTTTGGTATCATGCGATTCCAAACGTATTTTTGATGAATACACCACAATTTCTTCTAATAAATGGAAAGCAAATGACCCAATTAGCTTTCATTTTGAAGTGTCAGATACTTTGGCTAAGCGCAATTTGTTTATCAACATAAGAAACAACAATAATTATTCATTTAGTAACCTGTTTTTAATTACTAAAATGAGTTTTCCTGATGGCCAAAAAATGATCGATACCTTAGAATATGATATGGCTGATAATACAGGAAAATTCTTAGGGCAAGGTTTTTCAGAAATTAAAGAAAATAAATTATTTTATAAAGAAAATATTACATTTCCTACACTAGGAGAGTATGCTTTTGAAGTACGTCATGCTATGCGAAAAAATGGTGATGTAAATGGTGTGCACGCTTTAGAAGGAATTACGGATGTAGGTTTTAGAATTGAAAAAATTGAATAAAATGACAGAAAAGAAAGTGAACAACTTTGGTAAATTTATTAAATGGTTTTGGATAACTATTGGTGCTGGTTTAGCTATAATCTGTTTTATCTTTTTATTAGCATCATGGGGGGCTTTTGGTAAACTTCCAACCTTTGAGCAGTTAGAAAATCCAGAGAATAATTTAGCTACAGAAATTATTTCTACAGACGGAAAAACCCTAGGGAAATACGCAGATGAAAACAGAACACCTGTAAAATATAAAGATTTACCTGAAAACTTAATCAAAGCCTTAGTTGCTACAGAAGATGAGCGTTTTTATCAGCACTCAGGTATTGATTTTAGAGGTACTGCCAGAGCTTTTTTAAAACCAGGTAGCGGTGGTGCAAGTACCATTACGCAGCAGTTAGCAAAAATGTTGTTTACAGGTAAAGCATCAAGAAATATTGTAATGCGTGTTAAGCAAAAAATAAAAGAATGGGTTGTTGCTACCAAACTTGAACGCCAATACACTAAACAAGAAATCTTAACCATGTACTTAAATAAGTACGATTTCTTAAACCAAGCGGTGGGTATCCGTTCTGCTTCTAGAATTTACTTTGGTAAGGAGCCTATTGAGTTAGAAATGCATGAATCTGCAATGTTAGTGGGCATGTTAAAAAACTCATCTTTATACAACCCTCTTCGAAGAGAGCAAATGGTAAAAGACAGAAGAAATGTGGTGTTAAAGCAAATGGAACGTAATGATTATATTACCGAGCAACAAAAAGACTCATTACAAAAACTTTCGTTAGATCTAAATTACACACCTGAAAGCCATAGTGACGGTTTAGCTACTTATTTTAGAGAGCATTTACGTGGATTTTTAAAAGGTTGGGTAAAACGAAATCCTAAACCAGACGGTACAGAGTACAATATTTACCGCGATGGTTTAAAAATTTACACCACCATAGATTCTCGTATGCAACAATATGCAGAGGAAGCTGTTCAAGAGCATGTTTCCAATCTTCAAAAATTCTTTTATGAAGAGCAAAAAAGAAATAGACAAGCTCCTTTTTATGATATTGATAAATCAGAAATCAAGAAAATCATCAACAGAGCAAAACGCAATTCAGATCGTTACAAGCGTATGAATGCTAATGGTAAGTCGGACAAAGAAATTGAAAAGTCTTTCAATACTAAAACTGAAATGCGAATATTTACATGGAAAGGAAATAGAGATACTATTATGACTCCTTATGATTCTATTCGACATTATAAATATTTCTTACGTTCTGGTTTAGTTTCTATTGAGCCACAAACCGGACATATAAAAGCATGGGTTGGAGGTATAAATAATAAGTATTTTAAATACGATGCTGTTGAGCAGCAAAAGCGACAAGTAGGTTCTACTTTTAAGCCATTTGTATATGCAACAGCTATTAATCAGTTAAAAAGATCTCCTTGCGATAAATTACCAAATACACCTTATACCATTCCAAAAGAAAAATATGGGATGGACCAAGATTGGACTCCCAAAAACGCGGGAAATAAATATGGAGGCGAATTAACTTTAAAACAAGCCTTAGCAGGATCTGTCAATGTAATTACAGCTCGTTTAATTGATGAAGTATCTCCTATAAATGTAGCTCGTTTAGCAGAATCTGCGGGTATTTCAACAAAAATAGAAGCAAATCCATCTATAGCATTAGGAGCAATTGATTTATCATTATTAGAAATGGTTAGTGCCTATTCTACTTTTGCAAACAAAGGTATGCGTGTAACCCCAATGATGATTACGCATATTGAAGATAAAAACGGTACTGTGTTAGAAACTTTTGTTCCAGAAACTAAAGAGGTATTAAGTGAAGAATCTGCTTATGTAATTTTGAATTTAATGGAAGGAGTAACACAAGCAGGATCTGGTGTTCGTTTACGTACAACTTTTCCTAGAGGTAAATTTATTACAGGATATCCCTATAAATTCAATAATCCTATTGCTGGTAAAACAGGTACTACACAAAACCAATCTGACGGTTGGTTTATGGGAATTGTACCTAATTTAGCAACAGGTGTTTGGACAGGTGGAGAAGATCGTTCTATTCATTTTGCAGGAATAGATAAAGGTCAAGGAGCTGCAATGTCGTTACCTACGTGGGCAATTTTTATGCGTAAATGTTATGAAGATAAATCTTTAGATATTAGTAAAGAAGCATTTGAAAAACCAGATGATATTTCTATAAATTTAGATTGTAATAAAGTAGAAGATGATAATTTAGAGGAAGGAGAAGAGGATAATAAAGAAGAGAAGAAAGAAGAACAAAAAGATACGGATTTCTAATCAACAACAAACAAACAACTAAAAATGATCAGTAAAAAAGTAAATAATGTACAAGAAGCTTTACAAGGCGTAAAAGACAATATGACTTTTATGCTTGGAGGTTTCGGTTTATCTGGTATTCCTGAAAATGCCATTGCAGAATTGGTGCGTTTAGGAATTAAAAACGTAACCTGTATTTCAAACAATGCAGGAGTGGATGATTTTGGTTTAGGCTTATTACTTCAAAACAAGCAAATCAAAAAAATGATATCTTCTTATGTGGGAGAAAATGATGAATTTGAACGCCAAATGCTTTCTGGTGAATTAGAAGTTGAATTAACCCCACAAGGAACACTGGCTGAAAAATGTAGAGCAGCACAAGCTGGTTTTCCGGCTTTTTATACACCAGCAGGTTATGGTACAGAAGTAGCAGAAGGTAAAGAAACCCGTGAATTTAATGGTAAAATGTATGTGTTGGAAGAAGCCTTTAAAGCAGATTTTTCTTTTGTTAAAGCTTGGAAAGGTGATGCAGCAGGAAACTTAATTTTTAAAGGAACAGCACGTAACTTTAACCCTAATATGTGTGGCGCTGCAACTATTACCGTTGCTGAAGTGGAAGAATTAGTTGAGGTTGGTGAGTTAGATCCAAATCAAATTCACATTCCTGGAATTTTTGTACAACGCATTTTTCAAGGTAAAAAGTATGAGAAACGTATTGAACAACGCACAGTAAGACAAAAAAACTAGTTATGGCTTTAGATAAAAACGGAATAGCAAAACGTATTGCCCAGGAGGTTAAAGACGGTTACTATGTAAACTTAGGAATTGGTATTCCTACATTAGTAGCAAATTTTGTACGCGAAGATATTGAAGTGGAATTTCAAAGTGAAAACGGAGTTTTAGGTATGGGGCCTTTCCCTTTTGAAGGTGAAGAAGATGCTGATATTATAAACGCTGGAAAACAAACTATTACAACGCTACCGGGAGCAAGTTTCTTTGATTCTGCTACCAGTTTTTCTATGATTCGTGGTAAACATGTTGATTTAACTATTTTAGGAGCTATGGAAGTAGCTGAAAATGGTGACATTGCCAACTGGAAAATTCCAGGTAAAATGGTAAAAGGAATGGGTGGTGCTATGGATTTAGTAGCGTCTGCTGAAAATATCATTGTTGCCATGATGCATACTAACAAAGCAGGTGAAAGTAAATTACTAAAGAGCTGTACGTTACCTTTAACTGGGGTCGGTTGCGTTACAAAAATTGTAACTAATTTAGCTGTTTTAGAGATTAAAAACAATGGTTTCCATTTAATAGAGAGAGCTCCAGGAGTATCTGTTGAAGAAATTCAAACAGCAACAGAAGGCACTTTGATTATAAACGGAGAAGTGCCAGAAATGAAAATTTAACACCTAATTATTAATATTTAAAGACGTAAAGCTGTTTCTTTACGTCTTTTCTTTTTTATAAAACATAAATGAAAGTAATTTCTTATAACGTAAACGGAATTAGAGCCGCAATTAAAAAAGGTTTTTTAGATTGGTTGCAAGCTGCTAATCCAGATGTAATTTGTCTTCAAGAAACCAAAGCGCATCCAGAGCAATTAGATCTATCTGAATTTGAAAATGCAGGGTATCCTCACCATTATTGGTTTTCCGCAGAAAAAAAAGGATATTCTGGAGTAGCTGTTTTTTGTAAAGAAGAACCTAAGAACATTGCATTCGGAACCGGAATTGAAACCATGGATTTTGAAGGTAGAAACTTACGTATTGATTATGACCATGTGTCTATTATGAGTCTATATTTACCATCTGGTACCAATGATGCTAGATTAGGGTTTAAGCTAAATTACATGGCTGAATTTCAGGAGTATATCAATGAATTACGAAAAGAAATTCCAAATTTAGTAATTTGCGGTGATTATAATATTTGTCATCAAGAAATTGACATTCACAATCCTAAAATGAAAGGAGTTTCTGGTTTTTTGCCTATTGAACGCGAATGGATTGGCAAGTTTATTGATAATGGTTTTATAGATAGTTTTAGGCACTTACATCAAGACGCTCAAGAATATAGTTGGTGGAGCTACCGGGCCAATGCAAGAGCTAATAATAAAGGATGGCGTATAGATTATTGCATGGTATCAGAACCTTTAAAAGAAAATATTTCTAGAGCATATATTTTACCTGAAGCTAAACATTCAGACCATTGTCCGATAGCAGTTGAATTTAAATTTTAAAAAGTTAAGATGAAGTTGAATTTATTGAAAAGAGAAACTATGAAAAGATTTTTAATGTTGTTGATATGCACTGTAACCTATCAAGTATTTGCTCAGAATACAGAAATAGATTCTGTTATTGTTACTCCAAAAGAAGTTTTTCAACTTTCTGATACGATTATTCAACCTGCCACCAAAAAAGAACTTTTTACACATGATGATTTAAAGTTAATGGATAGTCTTTTAGTTGAGGCAAAATTTAAATCGCCTTTGTATGATAGCATACAGTATGTGATTAATGATAAAGATATTATTGGTAATGTAGAGCAAATTGTTTCTCCCGATTTATTAAAGCAACGATTGTCAGAAATCAATTCTACAACTCCATTTCATTTAGCTTATAATCCAGCTTTAGAAAAGGTCATCAATAACTACATTAAGTACAGAAAAAAGTATTATCCTGCTGTTATGGCAAGAGCACAATACTATTTTCCTATGTTTGAGCAGTATTTAGACCAGTATAACATTCCGTTAGAAATGAAGTACCTGGCAATTGTAGAGTCAACTTTAAATCCAAAAGCAAAATCTAGAGTAGGAGCAACAGGTCTTTGGCAGTTTATGTATGGTACTGGTAGGCAATTTAAATTATCTATCAATTCCTATGTAGATGAGCGTCAAGACCCTGAAAAATCTACTATTGCAGCATGTAAATACCTAAATAATTTATACGATATTTTTGGCGATTGGGATCTGGCTCTAGCAGCGTATAATTCGGGTCCGGGTAATGTATTAAAAGCTATTAAGCGTTCAGGCGGACATAGAAATTATTGGAATATTCGTCCGTTTTTGCCAAGAGAAACAGCAGGTTATGTTCCGGCTTTTTATGCAACCATGTATATTTTTAAATATGCCGATGAATTGGGTATTTACCCGGAAGCTCCACAAATTTTTAATTTTCAAACGGATACTATTCATGTCAAAAGAACTATTTCTTTTGATCATATTTCAGAAAAAACAGGAGTTGATGAAAAAATTATTTCTTTCTTAAATCCGATGTA
The DNA here is from genome assembly GCF_034043975.1 of Tenacibaculum sp. IB213877. NCBI lineage: Bacteria > Pseudomonadati > Bacteroidota > Flavobacteriia > Flavobacteriales > Flavobacteriaceae > Tenacibaculum > Tenacibaculum sp. IB213877. The sequence continues at coordinate 263,258 of NZ_JAXCHH010000005.1, forward strand.
TAAATTAGATGTGATTCCGTATGTAAACAAGAAGAATTTTACAGTTAGATTACCTCGTAATAAAACATTTGATTTTATTGATAAAGAACATGAAATTTATGCCTTAGCTGAATATGATGATTCTAAGAGAGAGCAACCTTTGCCTAAATATTTTGAAATGGATAAACGTATTCGTTATAAAGTAAAAAGCGGAGATTATTTAGGTAAAATAGCAAACAAATTTGGCGTTACTGTTAGTAAAATAAAACGCTGGAATAATATGAAAAATACGAACCTAAAAATAGGTCAACGCTTATATATTTATCCTAGAAGAATGTAAAACGGAATAATTTTTGATTTCACTTTTTACCAAAACCATAAAAACTAAAATGAAAAAATTACTTACACTTTTTACACTTGCAATAACCTTTGTTGCTTGTAAATCTGATGGAAAAACATCAGACTTTGTTCTGCCTTCATCATCAGGAAACACTAATAAAATTATGGTGGTAATGGATGGTAATTTGTGGCTCGGAAAACCAGGAGATGAATTGAGAACTGTTTTTGGAGAACATCAAGTAGGTTTACCACAACCAGAAACATTGCTTTCTGTTAGTCAAATTGACCCAGCAGGGTTTAGAGGCTTTGTACGTAACGGAAAAGCTTTGTTAATCCTTAAAACAGGACAAAAAGAGCAAATCACAAGCATCAAAAACAAATATGCTCAGCCGCAAATAATTATTACAGCTACAGCAAAAGATGAAGAAGGTTTGATAAACTTAATTAGAAGCAGAGGTAAAGAGATTATTAAATTATTTAAAGATGCAGATATTAAGTTTATACAAAGTGTTTTTAATAAAGAGCGGTTAGATCCTACTAAATTTAAAACACTACAAAACTTAAAAATTACGTTAAACATACCTGATAGATATAAATTGGTAGAGGATACAGGTGAATTTTTGTGGTTACGCCATCACTTAAAAAGTGGTATTGCAAGAGGTGATGGAACTAATAATATTTTAGTGTATTCTGTTCCGTTAGAAGATGAAAATAAAGTAGTAGATAATATTACCGCTATTAGAGATACTATTGGAAAAAAATATATACCAGGAAGCAAAGAAGGAATGTATATGATTACAGAAGCAGCATATACCCCTTTTACTTATGAAGCAGAAATTGATGGTAAAAAAGCATATGAAACTCGTGGAAAGTGGGAAGTTAAAAACGATTTCATGGCAGGCCCTTTTATTAATTATACGGTAATTGATAAAAAGAATAATCGTTTAGTTGTTTTTGAAGGCTTTACCTACGCTCCTTCTATTAACAAACGTGATTTTATATTTGAACTTGAAGCTATTGGTAAATCATTAAAAATAGAATAACAATTTAACATAAAATACCTCCAAAACACCTAAGTTTAAACTTAGGTGCTTTTTTTTATATTTGATAGAACTAACTATAAACAATAATTTTATGGACATTAATTTTTTAGTATGTGCCCTTGCAGCTTTGGTTCCTTTAGTTACCGGATTTATTTGGTATGGTTCTCTTTTTAAAAATGCCTGGATGAAAGAAATGAACCTTACAGAAGAAAGTATGAAAGGTGCAAACATGCCATTGATTTTTGGTTTAACCTATGTGTTTAGTTTTTTAATAACATTAGGTTTAATGCCGGTAGTAATTCACCAATGGGGTGTATTCTCTACTTTAGCAGGAGAACCAGGTTTTATGGAAAAATCGGGAGAAGTTTGGAATTACTTCACTGATTTCATGAGTAACTACGGAGATCGTTTCAGAACTTTTAAACACGGAGCTTTACATGGTGCCTTAATTGGTTTTTTTGTTTCCTTCCCAATACTAGGAATTCAAGCTTTATTTGAACGTAAAAATTTTAAATATATAGCCATAAATGCAGGTTATTGGATTATTACTTTGGCAATTATGGGAGGTATTTTATGCCAGTGGTTATAAACATTTATTAGTATAAAACATACATGAAAAGCATCAACAAATAGTTGATGCTTTTTTATTTTTTGTAACAAAACTCATTTTTAAACAACTAATTAGTATCAACTAAAAAATAACCAAATGATTAAAAACTTTTTAAACTTTGAATGGAAACAGTTTATTCGTTCCATGTTTTGGCAAAAGAGCGTTCTGGTTAATATTTTACTAGGCTTTTTTGCGCTGTATCTTATTTCTGCTTTTTTAAGTACAGGTATACTTGGATTTTATATTCTTAAAAAACAATTTCCAGAACAAGATCCGCTAGCATTGGTAAACACTGCACTACTTTTTTATGTTATTGCAGATTTAATTTTTCGCTACTTACTTCAAAAACTACCGGTAATGAACATTAAGCCGATGCTTATCTTACCCATAAAAAAAAGTAAGTTAGTCAACTATATTTTAACAAAGTCTGCTTTTTCTTTTTTTAATATTATAGGAATGTTCTTTTTTATTCCTTTTGCAATAGTTTTAATTAAAGAAGGGTATGATGTAACTAAAGTGTTGAGTTGGTTGTTAGGAGTGTTCTTTATTGCTTTATCAGCAAACTATGTAAACTTCTTAATTAATAAAAACAACATAGCTTTTGCGGTGTTGGCTATTTTGTTAGGAGGAATCGTTGCTTTGCAACATTTTGGAGTGTATGATTTTACTAAAATCAGCTCTTTGTTGTTTAATGGTTTATACGAAAACATCATATATGTTTTAGTGCCTTTAGCAGCACTTATTATTTTGTATTTATTGAATTTTAAACAGTTATCTAATAGAGTATACTTAGATGATGCCGTTTCTGTAAAAACTAAAGAGGTAGCATCTAGCGATTTATCATTTATCAACCGTTTCGGAAGTTTAGCTCCATTTATTAAAAATGATATGCGACAAATTTGGAGGAATAAACGTACAAAAACCATCTTTTTCATGTCTTTCTTATTCCTTTTTTATGGAGTTATTTTCTTTTCTCAAGAAGTTTATGAAGAAAAAATGCCTGCTTTTTTAATATTTGCAGCTCTCTTTGTTACGGGTGGTTTTGCAATAAACTACGGACAATTTATTCCTGCTTGGGATAGCGCCCATTATAGAATGCTAATGAGCCAAAATATACGTTATCGTAAATTCTTAGAAAGTAAATGGCTATTAATGGTTATTATGACCTTTGTTTTGTACATTTTAAGTATTCCTTATTTGTATTATGGTGTAGATAAATTTTTAATGATTACTGCCGGAGCAATCTTCAACATAGGGTTTAACAGCTTGTTCTTACTTTTTGCAGGCTCCTTTAACCGAAAAAGAATTGATTTGAACGCCAGTGGTTTTGGCAACATGCAAGGAACCAGCGCAACACAATTTTTAATTGTGCTTCCATTAATGGGGGTACCAATGTTTTTGTTCTGGATTTTTAACAAGTACGTAAGTTTTAATGCGGGTATTGCTGCTATAGCTGCTGTGGGAATTATCTGCTTACTTTTTAAAAATTATTTTATGGATTTAATCGAAAAGAAATATATCAAAGATAAGTATGCAGCTATTCATGCATTTAATCAGAAATAACTAACCTAAACTAAGACACACATGATACAAGCTAAAAATATTTCAAAAAAATACGGATTAACTGAAGTGCTTAACATTCCTGCTTTAGATATTCCAAAAGGGCAATCCTTTGGGTTAGTGGGTAACAACGGAGCCGGAAAAACAACTTTTTTCAATTTACTGTTGGATTTAATAAGGCCTACTTCAGGTACTATTGAAAATCATGAAGTAATTGTAAATAAAAGTGAGGATTGGAAAACCTTTACCGGATCATTTATTGATGAAAGCTTTTTAATTGGTTATTTGACTCCACAAGAATATTTTGATTTTATTGGAGAATTACGAGGAATGAATAAAGCAGACGTGCAATCATTTTTGAGTCAGTTTGAAGAGTTTTTTAATGGGGAAATTCTAGGAAAGAAAAAGTATTTACGCGATTTAAGTAAGGGAAATCAGAAAAAAGCAGGAATTGTTGCAGCAATGATGGGGAATCCGCAAGTGGTTATTTTAGATGAGCCTTTTGCTAATTTAGATCCGACCACACAAATTCGTTTAAAAAGCATCATTAAAAAATTAACACAAGAAAGTGAAGTTACTGTCTTAGTATCTAGTCACGATTTAAGTCATGTAACCGAAGTTTGTGAACGAATTGTAGTTCTTGAAAAAGGAAATATGGTAAAAGATATTAAAACCTCACCAGAAACCTTAAAAGAATTAGAAAGCTATTTTTCAGCTTAATTAAAAAAACAATTAATTAATAATCAGTAATTTAGTATTTTTGATTTTAACTAAAACTAAATTGCTATGAAAAATATTATTTTATTTATTTTACTTTTATTCATTACTATTGAGCCTTTTTTTGGACAAGAAACACAAAAAGAAAAAATAGATTCTATTTTAAGTCATGTTCAAGAGTTAGCTAAGGTAGATAAGTTAACAAATATTGGAGCCTTTTCAATGATAAATAAAGAAATACCTATTCTTCCTATAAAGGTGCATACTTTTTTAGGATTAAATTTAGGAATAAATGATTTATCTGATTCAGAAGCTATAAAATCTAAAAAAGGAGATATAAATCAGTCTATAAAAGATAACATTAAAGACAAAATAAGATTTAAAAAGCTAGACATAGCTAATGAAAAAATAATAAAAAAAATAAAGGCTGATTCTATAAAAGTTTTAGATAAAAAAATAAAAAATTTAGCATTATCTTTAAATAAATCTAGCTCAGATTCCATATCAATTATAAGTAGAGAAATAAAAAAAACAATAGATGAAAGAGAGAGATTAGAAAATAAAACTAATATTCAACTAATTGAAGACTTAACCGGTGTTACACAATCGTCTCTTGAAGATGTATTAGATATTCAAGAAAGATGGAAAGTTGATAAAATTGATATGTATATAGAAGATGGTTTTATCACCGATATTTCAGTCAGTTTATTTAATGAGGTGACAAATTCTCCTGAGAGAAGACATTTTTCTAATCGGTCGCCTATTTCTATATTAAGATTTCATCATTATAATGATTGGATTCTTTGGGAAGAAAATAATAAATCAAAAGGAATTTACTTAAAAAATGTTCTTCGATACCAACATGTTAGAGGAAACAATTTTTCTCCAGAAAATAAAAGAGTTGTCTTGACAAGGAAGGAACCTAATGAAATTTTAGAGTTAAATAACAATTTAAATTCATTTATAAACCTTAAGGTTTATTCAGATTTTTTAGGTTTAATAAATGAAACTCCAAACGGTATTATAAGCTTCGAAGCTTCTTCAGATATTCATTTAGTCCCAGGCAATATAGGATTGATTCATATAGGAAAAAAAATAAGCCCTTTTGTAAGATATTCAAGGTTTGATAATGATGATAGAGCCATAATTATAAATAATAATAAAATTGACAATAAATTGGAATTAAGTCAAAAGGCATTTATAGTAAGTGGATTAGATTTGAATTTATTAGAAGTTAAGTTGGGTAAAGAATACCCGTTTTCTTTTTCTATTCCTGTTAGATTTCAGCTGAACATAGGAGAAACTAATAATAGTACTTCTAATTCATCAGACAACATAAACACTGTAGTGTGGGGGTCGGGTATTTCTGCTAACTTTAGGAAAATAAGAAATTTTGGACTTGCTATTTCAGTAGACTTGAACTTGTATGACCATAAAAACAATAGTGATATAATTGAAAAAGTTAAAGATTTTTCTACAATAGGTGTAAATGCAGAGATGTATTATTATGATAGTACAAATAAAAATTCTGCTTTCTTTTTAAGGTTGAAAACTGAGAGGATATTAAATAATGAAGAAAATTATGCATCCATACAGTTTGGTTATAAAACAGCTTTGAATTTTAATCAAAAGAAATAACCTTAAAAAACTGACTTAATTAAAAAATTAGCTTTTTATTCCTATTTTTACGCTCTAACGTACAATATCTCATCAAAAATATAGTTGTATTTAGAGCGTATTTTTTTATGAAAAAGCTTTCTCAAATTCTTGGTTTTACAAGCATTTTTGTGTTTTTACTTTCTTGTAGTACACAAAAAGACAGTGTAATTAATAGAAATTTTCATGCATTAACCACTAAATACAATGTATTATTTAATGGAGAACAAGCATTTGAGAAAGGTCTTACCCAAATACAAAGCAACTATAAAGATAATTTTTGGAAACGTTTGCCTATTGAACCTATTACGTTTGATGACAGAAAAATTGCTGCTCCAAAATTTAACAACCCAGGAGCTGATTTTAATGGTAAAGAAACACAATCGGCTAATCAAACTCCATTTGACAGAGCTGAAGAAAAAGCTGTAAAAGCTATTCAAAAACACTCTATGAACATCAATGGGTATGAAAAAAACCGTCAAATTGATGACGCTTATTTATTGCTAGGTAAATCCCGTTATTATACACAGCGTTTTATTCCGGCAGTTGAAGCATTTAACTACATTATTGCTAACTACCCCAATGCCAATTTAAATTATGAAACACGTGTTTGGAGAGCAAAGGCTAACATCAGATTAGGAGGTGAAAAAAGTGCAATTCAATCGATGAAATTGCTTTTAAAAGTAGTTGATGAAAAAGAAGAAATTCCGAAAGCAATTCAAGAACAAGCACATACAGCTATGGCTATGGCTTATACTGAAACGGATACTATTCAAAAAGTAATTGAGCATTTAACAAAAGCTACCAAAACGTTTATCAACAAAGAGCAATCAGCAAGAAATCAATTTATATTAGGTCAGATTTATAGCGAATTAAATCATAAGGATTCTGCAAGAATGGTTTTTAAAGATCTAACAGAAAACTCAAAAGCTCCAAATAAATATCGAGTTCATGCCACTATTGAATTGGCTAAAAATTCAGCAAAGGATTCAACGGATGTTGTATTGATAGATCGTCTTAGAAAACTGGTAAAAAACATAGATAATCGTAAATATTATGATGAGTTATATTACCAACTAGGAACACTATACCAAGAAAGAGGAAATACAGAAAAAGCACTTGAATACTATAAAAAATCATTAGAAGCAGGTAAAGAAAACAACTATCAAAAAACATACACTTATGAAGGTATAGGTAACCTGTATTTTAACAAGCAAAACTATCTGCTCGCAGGTACTTATTATGATAGTGTGCTTCAATTGGCATCGAAAGAGTTTGAAAATGAAAAAAGAATTCGAAGAATCCGAAGAAAGAATAAAGGGTTGACCTCTTTAAGAAAATACGAAGACGTTGTTAAAACCAATGATAGTATTTTACAATTGGTAGCTATGAGTGCAGATGAGCGCACCGCTTTTTTTGAAAATTATATAGAACGAATTAAAAAAGAAGATGAAGAACGTCGTCAGCAATTACTAAACTCGCAAAACTTTGGAAGTCAATTTGGTGGTGGTGCTGGCTTTGGCAGTTCAAACAAAGGCAAATGGTATTTTTATAATTCGCAATCCAAAGCCTTTGGAGTTGCAGAGTTTGAACGTGTGTGGGGTAATAGACCTTTAGAGGACAATTGGAGAAATTCAGAAAAAACAGCGATCAACCAAAATAATCTGGCAGTTAATCAGCAAGAAGAAAATAAAAGCAGATACGAATTAAGCACCTATCTAAATACTATCCCTACAGATAGTGAAGAAATCAATAGTTTAAAAAAAGATCGTAATGATGCTTTGTATCAATTAGGATTAATTTACAAGGAAAAATTCACCAATAATCAACAAGCTATTCACAATCTAGAACGCTTGTTGGCGGTTAATCAAAATCAGGAATTAAACTTGCCTATTCACTATCATTTATATCAATTATATACTAATGTAAATGAAACATCAAAAGCAGAAAAGGCTAAGAACTATATTGTAACAAATTATCCTAATTCACAATTTGCACAGATTATCACCAACCCTACTAAAAAGCTAGAAATTAATGAAGAAGAGGACGTCGTTGGTAAAAAATATAAACAGGTTTACTATTTATACAAAGAAGAAAAGTATGAAGAAGTTGTAAATCAAATAGATAGTTTTTCTCAAACCATTGAAAATTCGGAATTAATTCCTAAATTTGCTCTCCTAAAAGCTTTGGCTATAGGTAAATACAAAACTAAGGAGGAATATAAAAAAGCTCTTGAGTTTGTTGCTTTTAGCTATGCTAATAGAATTGAGGGTAAAAAAGCCCAAGAAATAATTAATATATTAAAATAAATATCCCCATGTTTAGTACAAAAAGTAAAAAAGAAGTTGCCAGTGTAAAAGGCACTTGTAGCAGAAACGTAATCGGACCAGGCACCAAAATTATTGGTGATTTAATTTCAGATGGAGACTTTAGAATTGACGGTGTTTTAGAAGGAACTTTAAAAACTAATGGTAGAGTTATCATTGGTCAAGAAGGTTTTATTAAAGGAAACGTTGAATGTACCAATGCTGATGTCGAAGGTAAATTTTCTGGAGAATTCGTTGTTTCTCAAACTTTAACTGCAAAATCTACAGCAAACATTACCGGAAGCGTTATAGTGGGTCAAATTTCTACAGAACCTGGAGCTTCATTTAATGCCACATGCAATATGAAAGGAGCGGTAAAAGAATTGAGTAAAGATAGTAATGACAAAAAAGAACTCAAGCAAAAAACCGCTTAATAAATACATCCGGTTTACCGGAATAGCTATTCAAATGGGTCTAACCATTTATCTAGGTAGTATACTAGGTGGGTGGTTAGATTCAAAATATCCAAACAACAACCAACTTTACACAAAAATTTGTACACTTGTAGCCGTCTTTGGTGCAATGCTTTCCGTAATTGTACAAGTAACTAAGCTTTCAAAAGATAATGATTAAAAGAATACTTTACTTTATAGTATTGATAATAGTATTATATCTTATAAGTTATAATTTACATTGGTATTTATTAACAATTAATGATAGTTATCTAACCTTCTCTTTACACTCTGTTTATCTTTTTCATGTTATCGCTGCTGGTATTGTATATGCTATAGTTGAATTGGTTGCTGATAAACTTCCCAACCAAGCAGGATATGCCTATTTAGCATCTATCTTTTTAAAGATAGGTTTTTTTGTAATTATTTTTCAAGCACCTATCTTTGAAAATGACAACTTGACAAAACCTGAAAGATTCTCACTAGTAATTCCTCTTTTCTTGTTTTTGATCTCAGAAGCTATAGCTGTTTCAAAACTATTGAATAACAAATAGTTCCTGTAAACGATCACTAAAAAACATCTTTAAAAAACTAAATAAAAAAAGGGTTTGTAGTTTTAATTAAATGTGTACCTTTGCACGGAAATTTAGAGACCATAATCTTATATTTAGAAAAAGGTATGATGATAGCAAAAAACCCTATCAAATTTTTAGTAACATTAGCAGTAGTATTCTCTACACTTACCATGTTTGCAGGAGGTGGAGAGCACGGTTCAACTAGTAAAGGTGGGCAAATCAATACACCAGAGCAAATTAAAGGTTATATCAAACATCACTTAGCTGATTCTCATGATTTTGCTTTGTATTCTTATACAAATGATGCAGGAGAAAGAAAACACGTAGGTTTTCCATTGCCTGTTATTGTTTGGACAAGCAAAGGTTTAAGAACTTTTATGTCTTCAGCATTTCATCATAATGATGATGGCCACGTTATCGTTGAGAAAGACGGGGTTAAATTAACAAAAATTCACAGTAAAATATACGAATTAGAAGAAGGAGTTACAGAGGTTTCTTTTGATGAAGAGCACCATGCAACGAATGCACATAAAGTGTTAGACTTTTCTATTACTAAAAGTGTGTTTGGTATGTTGTTGGCAGGTTTATTAATGTTGTTAGGTTTTAGTTCTTTAGCAAGAGGATATAAAAAAGGTGCAATTCCAACAGGTGTTGGTCGTGTATTAGAGCCTTTAGTATTATACGTAAGAGACGAAATAGCAAGACCTAATATTGGAGAAAAAAAATACAAGAAGTTTATGCCATATTTATTAACGGTATTCTTCTTTATTTGGATTTTAAACTTGTTAGGGTTAACTCCATTAGGGTTTAACGTAACTGGTCAAATTGCAGTAACTGTATGTTTAGCAATTTTTACCATGATTATTTATATGACCAATGGTAGCAAAGATTTCTGGGCGCATACTTTATGGATGCCTGGGGTGCCAAAAATATTAAGACCAATATTAGCAGTAATTGAAATGGTAGGTTTTGTTTTAATTAAACCTTTTTCATTATTAGTTCGTTTGTTTGCTAACATGACAGCAGGACACTTTGTAGTAATGAGCTTAATTGCCTTAATGATTACGTTAAAAAATCAATTTGGTTCAGTTGGTTCAACAGGATTGTCATTAGCATTGGCATTATTCATCTCAGTTATTGAGTTATTGGTAGCTTTCTTACAAGCGTTCATTTTTACAATGCTTTCAGCGTTGTTTATTGGTATGGCAGTAGAAGAGCACGATCATGAGCATGCGCATAATGAAGATGCTACTGGGTATGAAGATACCCGAATTATTTAAGAATAAAAATTTGTTTAATTATATAAATCAATTGGTATGTACAATTTAATTGGAGCAGGATTAATCGTAATCGGTGGAGGTATCGGTTTAGGTCAAATCGGTGGAAAAGCAATGGAAGGTATTGCTCGTCAACCTGAGGCAGCTGGTAAAATCCAAACAGCGATGATCATCATCGGAGCATTATTAGAAGGTTTAGCATTCGGTGCTTTAATCTTAGGAAAATAATTCCGAACAAAACAAAAGACAAAACATTTTCCTGTAACGGTTGGTTACAGGAAATGTTTTAAAAATTAAACAAAAAAGAGTAACAAAGAATAAATTAAGTATATAATGGATCAGTTATTAAATGATTTTTCACCAGGGTTGTTTATCATGCAAGCAGTAATTCTAGTAATTTTACTAGCATTAATGTTTAAGTTTGCTTGGAAACCAATTATGCAAGCATTAACTGAGCGCGAAGAAGGAATTCAAAATGCTTTAGATGAGGCTGAAAATGCACGTAAAGAAATTCAAAATTTACAAGCAGATAACGAAAGATTATTAAAAGAAGCAAGAGCAGAAAGAGATGCAATGATGAAAGAAGCTCGAGAAATTAAAGATAAGATCATTGCTGATGCTAAAGAAGAAGCATCATCAGAAGCAGTTAAAATGATTGAATCTGCTAAAGCTACCATTAAACAAGAACAACAAGCAGCTGTAGCTGAATTAAAGAAAAAAGTAGCCGATTTATCAATCGGTATTGCTCAAACAGTTGTTAAAAAAGAATTAGCTTCACAAGATGATCAATTAAAGCTTGTTGAAGGAATGTTAGAAGACGTTACGTTAAACTAATCTTACAAAATGAAAGAAGCTAGACCAGCATTACGTTACGCAAAAGCAATATTAAATCTTGCTAAAGATCAAGGATTAGATTCAGAAGTTAACGACAATATGAAGTTAATTGCTGAAACAATTGCTGAAAGTAACGATCTAGACGCTATGCTTAAAAGCCCTGTTATTAAAGTAACAGATAAAAATAAGGTTTTAACTGCTTTATTTGGTAACAAAGTAAACAATGTTACTAAAGGTTTGTTCAATCTTTTAGCTGAAAACAAAAGAATGTTAATGCTAAAAGCAGTTGCAAAACAGTACACAGTTATTTATGATTACTATAAAAACATGCAAGTGGCTACTGTAACTACTGCTGTACCTTTAACAGAAGCGTTAGAAACAAAAATTCAAAATAAAATAGTAGCTATTACTGGTAACAGTGCTACAATTGAAAATATTGTAAATCCTGATATAATTGGTGGATTTATTTTACGTGTTGGAGACAAGCAATACGATGCAAGTATCTCTAACCAATTTAATGAATTAAGAAGAGAATTTGACAATAGTCATTATATTCCAAAACTTTAATTATACATCAAAAGATATAAGATGGCAGCAATTAAACCAGCTGAAGTATCAGCAATTTTAAAGGAACAATTAACAAATTTCGAATCAAAAGCTACGTTAAACGAAGTAGGAACTGTATTACAGGTAGGTGATGGTATTGCACGTGTTTACGGTTTATCTAACGTACAATATGGTGAATTAGTAGATTTTGGTAACGGTTTAGAAGGAATCGTACTAAACTTAGAAGAAGATAACGTTGGTGTGGTACTATTAGGGCCATCCATAGGAATTAGTGAAGGTTCAACTGTAAAACGTACAGAAAGAATTGCTTCTTTAAAAGTAGGAGAAGGAATTGTTGGTAGAGTTGTAGATACCTTAGGAAACCCAATTGATGGTAAAGGACCAATTGAAGGTGAAACTTTTGAAATGCCATTAGAGCGTAAAGCACCTGGTGTAATTTACCGTCAACCAGTAACTGAGCCATTACAAACAGGTATTAAATCTGTAGACGCAATGATTCCAATCGGTCGTGGTCAACGTGAGTTAATCATTGGAGATCGTCAAACTGGTAAATCAACAGTAGCTATTGATACCATCTTAAATCAAAAAGAATTTTTTGATGCAGGAGAGCCTGTTTACTGTATTTATGTTGCTATTGGGCAAAAAGGTTCTACAGTAGCTGCCATTGCAAATATGTTAGAAGAAAAAGGAGCTTTAGCTTATACTACTATTGTTGCTGCTAATGCTTCAGATCCTGCACCAATGCAGGTATATGCTCCATTCGCAGGTGCTGCAATTGGAGAATATTTTAGAGATACTGGTAGACCAGCTTTAATTGTTTATGATGATTTATCTAAACAAGCAGTTGCTTACCGTGAGGTATCGTTATTATTACGTCGTCCACCAGGACGTGAGGCGTATCCTGGAGACGTTTTCTACTTACACTCAAGATTATTAGAGCGTGCTGCAAAAGTTATTAATGATGATGCTATTGCTGCTGAAATGAACGACTTACCTGAGTCTTTAAAAGGTAAAGTAAAAGGTGGTGGATCATTAACTGCATTACCAATTATTGAAACTCAAGCGGGTGACGTTTCTGCATATATTCCAACAAACGTAATTTCGATTACTGATGGACAGATTTTCTTAGAGTCTGATTTATTCAACTCGGGTGTACGTCCTGCAATTAACGTAGGTATTTCGGTATCTCGTGTAGGAGGTTCTGCTCAGATTAAGTCAATGAAAAAAGTATCTGGTACATTAAAATTAGACCAAGCTCAATACCGTGAGTTAGAAGCGTTTGCTAAGTTTGGTTCTGATTTAGATGCTGCTACTATGAACGTAATTGAAAAAGGTAAGCGTAACGTAGAAATCTTAAAGCAAAATCAAGGAGATCCTTTTACTGTTGAAGATCAAGTTGCAATTATCTATGCAGGTTCTAAAAACTTATTAAAAGATGTTCCTGTAAATAAAGTAAAAGAGTTTGAAGCAGATTTCTTAGAGTACTTAAACGCTAAACATAGAGGTGTTTTAGACACGTTAAAAGCAGGTAAATTAACTGATGAAGTTACAGATACATTAACTGCTGCTGCAAAAGAAATTTCAGCTAAATTTTCAGCTTAATCAATAAAAAACATTCCCGCTCAAACTGAGCGGGATATTCAAATTTTAAGTTCATATAAATGGCAAACTTAAAAGAAATACGTAACAGAATTAGTTCTATTGGTTCAACCATGCAGATTACCTCTGCCATGAAAATGGTATCGGCTGCAAAGTTGAAAAAAGCACAAGATGCAATAACGGCAATGCGCCCATATTCATCAAAGCTTACTGAACTTTTACAAAGCTTAAGCGCTACTTTAGAAGGGGATGCAGGAGGAGCTTATTCTGATCAAAGAGAAGTAAATAAGGTGTTATTAGTATCTATTACTTCTAACAGAGGTTTATGTGGTGGTTTTAACTCATCTATAGTTAAGGCTACAATAAACACCATTAAAGAAAAATACAACGGTACTCAAGTTGATATTTTTACTATTGGTAAAAAAGGAAACGATATTTTATCAAAAGAGTATAATGTTCTTGAAAACAGAAACGATGTTTTTGATGATTTAACTTTTGAAAATGTTTCTGAAATTGCTGAGCAACTAATGGAATTGTTTGTGGAAGGAACTTATGATAAAATTGAAATTATTTACAACCATTTTAAGAATGCCGCAACCCAAATTGCAATGGTTGAACAGTTTTTACCAATTAAACCTACTGAAACTGATGAAAATGTAAATCTAGATTACATTTTTGAGCCTTCAAAAGAAGAAATTGTATTACAATTAATTCCTAAGTCATTAAAAACTCAGTTATACAAAGCCATCCGTGATTCATTTGCTGCCGAACATGGTGCTCGTATGACTGCAATGCATAAAGCTACAGACAATGCTAAAGAATTACGTGATGATTTATTATTAACGTATAACAAAGCTCGTCAAGCTGCAATTACTAACGAAATTTTAGAGATTGTAGGTGGTGCTGAAGCATTAAACAATTAAACATTAGCAAAATGCTTAAATAAAGAAAAGCTTTAAACATAAAGCTTGACTGAATAAAATAGAAAAAAGGTGAACCATTTGGTTCACCTTTTTTTATGTTAACATGCTTTCAAGTACTCTTTTAATTGATACCGCATCAAGGTTACATATTTGATGCAATTCATCAACAGTGCCATGATGGATAAATTCATCAGGGATCCCCATAATTTTAATAGATTGCTGATAGTTATGTTCTGCTGCAAATTCTAGCATAGCACTACCAAAGCCACCAATTATGGTTCCATCTTCTATAGTAATGATATCTTGATATTTTGAAAATACTTCATGTAGCAATTTTTCATCCAAAGGTTTTACAAAACGTAAGTCGTAATGTGCAACTTCATCTGTATTGATTGTTTTTAAAGCTTCTGAGACGTTTTTAGCTATAGAACCCACAGATAATACTGCAATTGATTTTCCTTCTTGTAAAACTGCTCCTTTTCCAATTTCAATTTGTTGAAAAGGTTGTTTCCAATCCACCGTAACTCCTCTACCTCTAGGATAACGAATAGCAATAGGATGTTCTAAGCCTAATTGTGCTGTAAATAATATATTTCGTAATTCTATTTCGTTACGTGGAGCAAAAATAATTAGGTTAGGAATGCACCTCAAATAAGCCAAATCAAAAACTCCGTGATGTGTTGCTCCGTCTTCACCCACAATACCTGCTCTATCTAAACAAAAAATAACGGGTAGGTTTTGTAACGCAACATCATGAATTACTTGATCATACGCTCGTTGCAAAAACGTAGAATAAATATTACAATACGGAACTAATCCTTGGGTTGCCATACCCGCTGCTAAAGTAACCGCATGTTGTTCGGCAATACCAACATCAAAAGTTCGTTCAGGAAACTTCTCTAACATTATTTTTAAAGAACTTCCTGTTAACATGGCAGGTGTAATACCCACTATGTTTTTGTTCTTTTCAGCAAGCTCAACTATGGTTTCACCAAAAACATCTTGATATTTAGGGGGAAGTACTTCCTCAGATTTTGGTAACAAATCACCAGAGAATTTATCAAACTTACCAGGTGCGTGATATTTTACCTGATCTTCTTCTGCTTGACGTAAACCTTTTCCTTTTGTTGTAACAACATGCAAAAACTTGGGTCCTTCAACAGTTTTTAATCGATTTAATTCTGATACCAATTCATCAAAATTATGTCCGTCAATAGGACCTGAATAATCAAAATTCAATGCCTCAATTATATTTTGTTGATCAACGTCTAATCGATTTGATTTTACTCTGGTTAAATAATCTTTCAAGGCACCCACAGCAGGATCAATGCCAATAGCATTATCGTTTAAAATTACCAATAAATTAGCATTGGTACTTCCAGCATGGTTTAATGCCTCAAATGCCATTCCGCTTGCGATAGACGCGTCACCAATTATTGCAATATGATGTTTGTTATTTTCACCTTTTAGTTGTGAAGCAATAGCCATTCCTAATGCAGCAGAAATAGAAGTTGATGAATGTCCTACACCAAAAGTATCGTACTCGCTCTCACTTCTTTTAGGAAAACCGGAAATACCATCTAATTGACGATTCGTATGAAAAACATCTTTTCTACCTGTTAAAATTTTATGTCCATATGCTTGATGTCCTACATCCCAAACCAATAAATCATCTGGAGTATTAAACACATAATGTAATGCAATGGTAAGTTCTATAACTCCTAAACTAGCACCTAAATGACCTTCTTTAGTTGAAACCACATCGATGATAAAATTTCGCAATTCTTGCGCTAATTGCGGCAATTCATCAGTATTTAATTTTTTAATATCCGAAGGAAAACTAATATTGTTTAACAAGTTTTTTGGCATAAAAACAAAAATACAAAAAGGATAAGATTCCTACCTTCACAGGAATGACAATTTCTTACATTTGTTGTATGAGTAAATTGTATTTAGTACCTACCCCGATTGGAAATTTGGAGGATATGACCTTTCGTGCTATAAGAGTATTGAAAGAAGTGGATTATATTTTAGCTGAAGATACGCGTACAAGCGGTAAATTGCTAAAACATTTTGATATTGCTACACCAATGCAATCACATCACATGCACAATGAGCATAAAACGGTTGAAACGATTGTAAAACGTATTCAAAGTGGAGAAACATTTGCACTGATTTCTGATGCTGGTACTCCTGCAATTTCTGATCCAGGGTTTTTATTAACGCGAGCTTGCATTCAGAACGGTATTGAAGTAGAATGCTTACCTGGTGCTACGGCTTTTGTTCCCGCTTTGGTAAATTCTGGTTTACCCAATGATAAATTTGTGTTTGAAGGTTTTTTACCTGTTAAAAAAGGACGTCAAACACGCTTACAGTTTTTAGCAGAAGAAACTCGAACCATGATCTTTTATGAAAGTCCACACAAACTCATCAAAACCTTAACCAATTTCGCAGAATATTTTGGTGAAGATAGAGAAGCATCTGTTTCTAGAGAATTATCCAAATTATTTGAAGAAACCAAACGAGGAAGTATACAAGAATTGTTATCATATTATATTGAAAAACCTGCTAAAGGTGAAATTGTAATTATTGTTGAGGGGAAAAAGTGAAGCTAGTTTCTTATTTTTGTGTTCCAAAATTTAGAAATGAGTCAATTTTATACGCTTAAAGTCAAAAATGTTATTAAAGAAACTGCTTCGGCTGTTTCTATCGTTTTTGAGGTTCCATCACAATTGCAACCAGAGTTTTTGTTTACTGCAGGTCATTACATCACCATAAAAGCAAAAATTAACAATGAAGAAGTACGCAGAGCGTACTCTTTATGTTCTTCTCCTAAAAGTGGACAGTTAAAAGTGGCTGTAAAAGCAGTTGAAAACGGAAAATTTTCTGTCTATGCCACAACTAAACTACAAGCGGGTGATGAATTAGAGGTGAGTAAACCTGAGGGCAAATTTATTTTGCAACCTCAAGCTGGTAAAAATTATATTGGTTTCGCTGCTGGTAGTGGTATCACTCCTGTTATGTCTATGATCAAATCGGTTTTAGAAAGTGAGCCTAGTTCTACTTTTACGTTGGTTTATGGTAACAGAACTATTGCAGACACTATTTTTTATGCAGAATTAAACGCTATAAAAGAAATGTATCCTACCCAATTCAATTTGAATTTTGTTTTTAGTAGAGAGCGACAAGATGATTCTGTTTTTGGTAGAATTGATACTGGGCACGTAAATTATTTTGTGAAAAATATTTATAAAGAGATTTCTTTTGATAAAGCTTATTTATGTGGGCCGGAAGTAATGATTGAAACTGTTTCAGAAACACTTGAAAAGAACGGATTCAAGAAAGAAAACATCTTGTTTGAACTTTTTACTGCTTCTATAGATGAAGAAGCTGCTGCGCAAGTGAAAGAAGGAGAAACCGAAATTACAGTATTGTTAGATGATGAAGAAACCACCTTTACCATGAAGCAAACTGATACAATTTTAGCAGCCAGCTTACTCAACAAACTAGACGCTCCGTATTCATGCCAAGGAGGAGTTTGCAGTAGCTGTATTGCAAAAGTAACCGAAGGTAAAGCGGTAATGATTAAAAATCAAATCTTAACTGATGATGAATTAGAAGAGGGGTTAATATTAACCTGTCAAGCACATCCAACCACTTCAAAAATAATAGTTGATTACGATGATGTTTAGTATAATTTTATAAAATGGATTTTAACACATTTAAAAACGCATTTTTAGTAGGTATATTTATGGCTTTTATGATTGGGCCTGTATTTTTTATGCTTATTAAAACTAGTATCTTAAAAGGAGCACGTGCAGCCATGGCCTTTGATTTAGGAGTTATTTTAGGAGATATTTCTTTTATGTGTATTGCTTATTTTGGCAGTAGAAGTTTGTTAGAAAAAATTAAGGACGATCCTCGTCTCTTTTTAATTGGTGGCTTGGTATTGATTATTTATGGTTTGATAACATATTTAGATAAAAACAACAAAAAAGAAGTTGACGATTCTAAAATAGCAGTTCCTGCAGGAAAAAATTATTTCAAATTAACTCTTAACGGATTTCTTTTAAACTTTATAAATATAGGTGTTTTAGCTTTTTGGTTAGGATTGTTAGTTGTGGTGGGACCCACGTTAGATATGAATCCGCGTTCTATATTTTGGTATTTAGCAACAGTAATTTTAGGATATGCCTTAACAGATTTAGTTAAAATATTATTAGCAAAACAACTAAAAAGTAAATTAACTCCTTTAGTTATTTATCGTATTAAAAGAGGAATGGGTATTCTTTTAATTGTTTTTGGTGCTTTACTAATGCTAAAAGGGTTTATTCCAAAAGATAAAATTGAAACCTTAATGGAAAGGGTAGAAGGTACTGCTAAACTCCAAGAATAAGCTGCGCAATTAAAAAATAGATTAAAATCCCAAAAATATCATTGCTAGTAGTAATAAAAGGACCAGTAGCAATAGCTGGATCTATACCTCTTTTATGAAGAAATAATGGGATAAACGTTCCTATTAAACCCGCAACAACAATTACTGCCACTAAAGAAACTGATATAGCTAATGCCTTCATAAAATCCTTCTCATAAATAAACACAAACATAAACAAGAAAGAAGCTAATACTACACCATTTAATAAGGCTAAAAGCATTTCTTTAATCAATCGAGTTTGAGTACTTCCACGTACATCATCATTAGCTAAACCTTGTACAATGATTGCAGATGATTGTACACCTACATTTCCTGCCATAGCCGCAATTAATGGTGTGAAAAAGAATAAGGCTACGTTTTCTTTAAAAGTATGCTCAAATTCTCCCATAATTAAAAAAGCACCAATACCACCTATCAATCCCAAAAATAGCCATGGTAAACGAGCTCGTGTAAGATCTAAAATACTATCGTTTACTTCTACATCTTGTGTTATACCTGCTGCCATTTGGTAATCTTTATCAGCTTCTTCTTTGATAACATCTACAATATCATCAATAGTAATTCTACCTACCAAAACACCTAATTCATCTATAACAGGAATAGCTTCTAAATCATATTTACGCATAATATTAGCTACTTCTTCAGCGTTATCATGCACATTTACATAATCAACATTAGGAATGTATACATCAGAAATTTTTGCTTTTGTTGATGCCATTAAGAGGTCTTTTAGTGATAAACGCCCTTTTAATTTGCCATCATCATCAATAACATAAATTGAGTGTACACGAGTTACATCTTCTGCTTGTTCTCGCATTTTGGTAACACAACCTAACACCGACCAGTTTTCATTGACCTTAATTAATTCTTTAGCCATTAAACCACCAGCAGAATTTTCATCGTAACGTAAAAGCTCTACAATTTCTTTGGCATGTTCTTTGTCTTCAATTTCCTGAATTACCTTTTGCTTGCGTTCTTCTGGTAACTCAGCAATTACATCGGCAGCGTCATCGGTATCAAGCTCATCAATTTCTTCTGCAATCTCTTTAGCAGAAAGTTGTTTAAAAACTTTTTCACGAACTTCTTCATCTACATCCATAAGAACAGACGAGGTAGTTTCTGAATCCAATAAACGAATGATATAAACTGCTTCATCAAACGAAAGCTCGTCTAATACCTCAGCAATATCTGCATGGTGTACATCAGTAAAAAAATCAGAAAGATCAGTATCTTTTTGATTTTGGATAAGTTCTGATACGTTTTCTAAAAGTTCTTTAGTAATTTCTAATGCCATCGTTTGCAATTTTATCCGTCAGTTCAATAAATTTTTCTACCGATAGTTGTTCGGGACGCATCGCAAATATAGGGTCTTCTTTTAAAGTATCCGACAGATTAAAGGTTTTTAAACTGCTTCGAAGCATTTTTCTTCGTTGATTGAATGCTGTTTTTACTACTCTAAAAAATAACTTTTCATCAACAGGAAGCGTATAATTTTCTTTTCTGATGAGTCGCACTACTCCAGAATCTACCTTTGGTGGCGGATTAAAAACGGTTGGCGGTACTGTAAAAAGGTACTCAGCATTATAGAAAGCTTGGGTTAAAACAGATAAAATTCCGTAAGTTTTACTTCCTTCTTTTTCTGCAATTCTTTGTGCCACTTCTTTTTGAAACATTCCGGAAAATTCTGGAACTAAATGACGATTTTCAATAGCTTTAAAAACAATTTGCGAGGAAATGTTGTATGGAAAGTTACCAATAATAGCAATTTGTTCTCCCTTAAAGACATCTTCTATTTTCTGTTTTAAAAAGTCGCCTTCTAAAATATTAAATTTCTCTGCTGATGTATCTAATTTAATATGTTCTACCGGAAAGGTTTCTTTTAAATATTCTACAGATTCGCTATCCAGCTCCATCACCGTTACTTTAGGTTTTTTTTCTAGTAGATACTTGGTAAGCACTCCCATACCCGGACCTATTTCAAGCACATTATCGTAACCCGATTCCGTTAGTGAATCAGCTATTTTTTTAGCGATGTTTTCATCCGTTAAAAAGTGTTGCCCTAAATGTTTTTTTGCGCGTACAGTCATAAAAAATCTACTTAACCTGTTCAGGATGTTTTATTGTTAATGAAATAAAACACATGCTAAAACCTAAACCTGAAATTGCTCCTCCTATAGTTTCCCAAGGTTCTACTTCATACATATAATACCCTAAAATTACTCCTAGAATCGTTAATATTATACCGATATAAAGCAATGTTTTTCTGTTATTATATAATTTTTCTTGCATATTAATTACTAACTTCGGATGGATAAAATTCGTTAATTACTTTTAATTCGGTACGAAAAGCTACCATTTTATCAGCAAACTTTATAAATCCGTCGTTACGTAATTTATCTGCATGATGCTGGTAATATTCATCCAAATCTTCTCTGGTTTTTGCAGTATATTGAATTGAGTAAGTTATTCCTCCCATTTCTTCGTCTACCAAAACCTGTGTCATTTTTGCACTAATAAATTTTCCTGTAGCCAACACTTCCGGAATATGACTTTCTATCCACACTAACCATTCGTTGTGAACACTATTATCTATATTAATTGTTACGTTGTATATATACATATTTTTTGAATGAAGAAATGCAACAATGAAGTATTGTTACATTGATTAATTAAATATTGTCTCCCCTTAATTTTCGGTATTTTTTTCTGGCATCTACCAAATAAATACTAGATGGATGCTCAAAAATAATCTTTTGGTAGTATTCTGAGGCTTTTTCTGGTTGATTTAATTCGTTTTTATACAATTCTGCCATATAATATAAAACATCATCAACATATATGCCTTCTTTGTCTAACGTTAGGATTTTTTCATAATTTGAAATCGCTTCATTAAAGATCTTCTTTTTAGTATAGATTTTTCCTAGTTTGAACAACGCTTCATCTTCAATTGATTGCCCTTTAAAATCTACCAAAACTTGATCTAAAATAGCTATAGCTTCGTCGTTTTTATTTTGAAAAGCTAACAAATCGGCTTTGGCGTATTGTTGCAGTCCGTTGGGTAAGCTATCTTTAGGTTCATTATCTGAAATGGTTAAGAATAATTCTGCAGCATCATTAGCAATAAGTTGGCTTGCTGATTTTTTTAATACTTTCAACTGAGCTTTTGCCCATTTAAAATCGTTTTTAAAATAGGAAGTTTGTGCTACTTTAAAACGAGCTTCTTGTGCCAATGAATGGTTTTGAAACTGATTTTGAACCTGTGTATAATAAATCAATGCTTTATTGTAAAGACCTTGATAAACCAATACATCGGCCAGTTTTATTTTAGCTTTTCCTTTTTGATAGTTAGAAGTTGCAAAAGGCAATGCCTGCTCTAAAACTTCTTTTGCTTTTTTAGGCTGATTTTTATCAAAGGTCAAAAAATCGGCATACGCCATCTGAATAGAAAATGTATTGTTATTTATACCGTATTCAGTGAAAAGGTCTTGAAATTGTTGCTCAACATTAGGATTTTTTGTTTCAACATCAATCAATAAATTCATGTGTATTGCATTGAATTTATCTCTCGGATAACTTGTTTTGTCTATAACAAAATCAAAGCATTGTTTTGCTGCTTGGTAATCTTTATTCATAAAAGCAATTTGCCCTAGTTGATTTACTCCAGCTAAATTATCAGCATTTCTAGCATACAATGCCTTTTCTTGAATAAAAGCTTTACTATATTCTTTTTGCTTTGTAAACAACCAACTTAATAAATCATTCCATTCTTCTTTTGGATTGCTAGCAGATTTACGCAATAAAGCTTTTTTGAACAAAATGTTGTTTTCATCTTCACTATCGTCAGAAATATAACGAGCAGTAAATCGTTTTACGGTATTTAACTGATTTTCATTTTGATCTAAAAAATTGATGTATTCATTAAACATCTGGTCAAAATCACCTTTTTCACCATAAATCTGTGCTATTTGAAATCCGTAATTCGAATTTTTATTTCCCGCTGATGCTTTTTGATAAGCTTCAATTGCATAATCTAACTTACTATATTCTTTAAACAATCCTGCAATGGTGGCTGCATAGCTTGGTTTTTCATCTATACTATTAATGGCTTTATTGTAATATTCTGTAGCTTTTTCTATTTGTTGTTGACGCTCAAAATTATAGCCTACTAATACATTCAAAAAAGAAAGATTAGGCTGTTGTTTTAATTTTGATAGCAATAAATTTTCTGCTTTTGGAAAGGCACCTAATTCTTGATAGCAAGCAATTAATCTTTTTAAATAAACATTGTTATACGGGCTTTTTTCTGACAAACGTTGATAAAACAATGAAGCTTTTTCAAATTCACCATTTCTAAAATAATTTTCTGCCAACACAAAATCATTACTTTGCGCCATGGAAAACATATTGTTTATCAGTAAAATAAGTATGAATATTTGCTTTTTCATCAATCAAAAATAGCGAAGAAATTTGTTAAATTATTATTAAATCCGTTCGTTTTCTAAAATTAGTTGTAACAATTTGGCATGAACTTTGTCTTAATAGAAAGAAAACTAAACAAATTTTTGAATTATGAAAAACTTAACTAAACAATACGAGACTGCAAAAAGAAATGCAAACGAATTTATGAAAGCAGGACTAATAACGCAATATTTTGAAGCTTTATTAGAAATGAACAAGTATAAAAGATTAATGACGGCAGTAATTGCCAACTAATATAAAGGGGGAAATCCAGCAGTCAGTTAGCGCGCAACTGACTACTGAAACACCAAACTTTATTAATTTATCTTATCAAATCCGCAGTAAGGAACTAATACTTCTGGAATGTTAATCCCGTCTTCTGTTTGATAGTTCTCTAAAATTCCTGCTAATACTCTTGGTAAAGCTAGAGAGCTTCCGTTAAGCGTATGTGCCAATTCATTTTTACCTTCTTTATTCTTAAAACGAAGTTTTAATCTGTTAGCTTGATAAGTTTCAAAATTAGAGGCTGAACTAATTTCCAACCAACGGTCTTGAGCCGTTGAAAACACTTCAAAATCGAAAGTTAAAGCCGAAGTAAATCCGGTATCTCCACCGCATAAGCGTAAAATTCTATACGGTAATTTTAACTCGCGTAAAATTTCTTTGATATGTTCTACCATTCCGTTTAACGCTTCGTACGAGTTATCAGGATGTTCAACACGAACAATTTCTACTTTATCAAATTGATGCAAACGATTTAAACCTCTTACATGAGCTCCGTAGCTACCTGCTTCACGACGAAAACATGGTGTATACCCTGTTAACGTAATTGGTAAATCACTTTCTTGCACCAATTCTCCTCTAAACAAATTAGTAACAGGTACTTCTGCTGTTGGAATCAAGTACAAATCATCACCCGTAACATGATACATTTGACCTTCTTTGTCTGGTAACTGACCGGTACCAAATCCAGAAGCTTCATTTACCAAATGTGGTACTTGAACCTCTTTATACCCTGCTGCTGTGTTTTTATCTAGAAAATAGTTGATTAAAGCACGTTGTAAACGAGCTCCTTTTCCTTTATATACAGGAAAACCGGCACCCGTAATTTTTGCGCCTAAATCAAAATCAATGATATCATACTTTTTTGCTAATTCCCAGTGAGGTAAGGCTTTTTCACCTAAATTTGGAATCACACCTTCTCTAAATACCTCTTCATTGTCTTCTTCATTTTTACCGGCAACTACTGATGCGTGAGGAATATTTGGAATTTGATATAATAATTCTTGAAGTTTATCTGCAGCTTCATTCAATTTTTCAGTTAATTCTTTTGATTGTTCTTTTAACTGACCTGTTTTTTCTTTTAACAAGTTGGCTTTTTGAACTTCACCCGATTTAAAAAGATTTCCAATTTCTTTGGATATTTTATTCGATTCAGATAACACATTGTCTAACAACACTTGAGTTTCTCTACGTGTTTCATCTGCTTTTAACACATCATCAATAATTGCTTCGGCATCAGCAAAATTACGTTTTGCTAATCCTTTCAAAACAGTCTGTTTGTTGTCTCGAATAAACTGAACTTGTAACATCTTTTTTAAATTTTAAGGTAGCAAAGATACGTGAAGCGTAAGAATTTAGCAACGTGTACTTATAGATTATTCTTTATATAATCTCTAGAAGTTTGCTCGTCTTTTTTTAACTGATTAATTAATTCATTAATCGAGTCAAATTTTTGTTCATCTCTCAAAAAATAAATGAGTTCAATATTGAGTATGTCTCCGTACAAATCTTCTTCAAAATCAAAGAAATGAACTTCTATAGTTTGATGATTCCCATCAACAGTTGGTCTATTTCCAATATTCATCATACCAAAAACTTCTTGGTTATGGATGGTAGATTTCACAACATACACTCCTGTTTTAGGAATGAGCTTGTATTCCTCTTCTACATCAATATTAGCAGTTGGAAAACCTATTTTACCTCCTAGTTGTTTTCCATTGACCACTTTTCCTTTTAAAGAAAAGTTATATCCTAAATATTTATTAGCTGTTTTTAATTCACCTCCAGCTAAAGCTCTTCTAATTTTGGTAGAACTCACAGCAACACTATCAATATCTTGGGCAGGAATTTCCTCTACAATGAAATCATATAATAGTGAATATTCTGTTAGCTGCTCAATATTTCCTTCTCTGTTCTTACCAAAATGATGATCGTAACCAATAATTAATTTTGAGGTATTTAACTTATTCACTAGTATATCTCTTACAAAATCCAAAGCTGTAAGTCGCGAAAACTCTTTACTAAAAGGATGAATAATTAAATAATCTAACCCTGTTTTTTCAAGCAATGCTGCGCGTTCGCTAATAGTATTGATAAGTTCTATATTAGCCTCTTTTTGCAATACCATGCGCGGATGCGGGAAAAAAGTAAGAAGTACAGATTTTTTCTGGTTTGCTTTAGCTTCTGCTACTAATTTTTCTATTATTTTTTGATGACCAATATGTACCCCATCAAAAGTACCAATAGTAACATAGGTTTTTTGGGGAGAAATAAAGTCAAAAATTGAATGGACGATTTCCAAGCTTTACGATAATTTGCACAAATTTACAAGTAAAAAATTAATATTAAAACAATAAAAAACAACTATTAATTTAATAAAAAAATACGCTTGTTTGTGAGAGAACATCAAAAAAATAGGTCAAATATTTTACAAATGAAAAAAAATTGTATTTTGCAGTTCAGTTAACAAATATTTACATTATGATCAAAAAATTATTAATTGCTGCATTCTTACTGTTAGGGAGCACTATTATGGTTGCACAAACAACCGTAACAGGTACAGTTAACGATGCATCTTTAGGAGGCCCTTTACCAGGAGCCAACATTAAAGTTTCTAGAAAGTCTGTAGGAACCACTACAGATTTTGATGGTAAATTTATATTGGAAGTTACAGATACACCTCCATTTACCATTGAAATTTCTTCTTTAGGTTACCAAACTAAAACAGTAGAAATTACCCAAAACAACCAAGACATAACGGTTGATTTAAGTGAAAACGCAACAGCATTAGATGAAGTGGTTGTGTCTGCATCAAGAACACCAGAACGAGTTATGGAATCTCCTGTAACTATTGAACGTTTTGATGCTAGAGCAATTAAAAACACTTCTTCTCCATCTTTTTACGAAGGTTTAGAGAATTTAAAAGGGGTGGATATTAACACAAGTAGTTTAACATTTAAATCAGTAAACACTCGTGGTTTTGCATCGTTTGCTAACGAGCGTTTTGTGCAATTAGTAGATGGTATGGATAATGCTTCTCCAGCACTTAACTTTGCTTTAGGAAATTTATTAGGATTATCTGAATTAGATGTAAAAAGTGTTGAAATATTACCTGGGGCAGCTTCTGCATTATATGGAGCGAATGCTTTTAATGGTATTATGTTAATGACTAGCAAAAGTCCTTTTAACGAACAAGGGATTAGTGTAGTGTTAAAAACAGGCCTTACAAGCCAAGAAGCAGCTGGAGATAATGAGTTTTACGACACCAGCATTCGTATGGCGCATACATTTAATGATTATTTTGCTGCAAAAGCAACATTGTCTTATTTAGAAGGAGAAGAGTGGCATGCTACAGATTACAGAAATACTACTGGAATTGGTGGAACATATATTCCAGGAACTAGAAACGCAGAGAACCCACAAGTAGGGGATGATCCAGGGTATGACGGTGTAAATGTTTATGGAGATGAAGTTGCTGTAAATTTAGGTGGTGCTATAGGTAAAGTTAGTAGAACAGGGTACAATGAAGTTGACTTAATGAGTAATGAAGCTAAAAGTATGAAGTTTGGAGGTTCTTTGCACTACAGACCTTTAGGAAATGATAGAGTTGAAATTATTTGGAACACTAAATATGGTAGAGGAAATACTATTTATCAAGGGCAAAACCGTTATAATATTGCTAATTTCTTTATGGAGCAACATAAATTAGAGGTTAGAGGTAAAAACTTCTTTGTAAGAGGTTATTATACTGGTGAAGATGCAGGAGATTCTTACGACACACGTTTTGCTGCTATTAACATTAACAGACAATGGAAACCAGACCAACAATGGTTTGAAGAATATGCAGCAACGTACCTTATGACAGGTTCACATGTTGCGGCAAGAAATCAAGCAGATAGTGGTAGGTTATTACCTGGTACTGCAGGATTCCGTCAAGCATTTGAAAAAGTTACTAACGATCCTGATTTAGTTACAGGTTCTAAATTTAGAGATCAAACTAGCTTGTATCATGCAGATGCTAACTTAAACTTACGTGATTATATAGACTGGGCAGAAGTTCAATTTGGTGGTTCTTACAGACAATATAGATTGAACTCTTTTGGAACTATCTATACAGATTATGATGGTCGTATTACTTATGATGAGTATGGTTTATACTCTCAATTACAAAAGAAAATGATGGATGACAGATTAAAATTGACTGCCTCTATCCGTTATGATAAAGCGCAAAACTTTGATGGTAATTTTTCTCCTCGTGTCTCTTTAGCATATGCAGCTGGTGAAAGTAAAAACCATAATTTCAGAGCTTCTTTTCAAACAGGTTTTAGAAATCCAACTACTCAAGATCAATACATAGGTTTAGCAACTGGAGCAAGTTATTTATTAGGAACAGCGCCAGATAACTTAGATAGATATTCTGTTGCTCTACAAGACCAATCAGGTAACTCCTATGATATTAGTGGTAGAGATGCTTTTGAAAGATCTTTTTCTTCAAATTCTGTTGATGAGTATAATCGAAGTGGAGATGAAAGTGATTTAGTAAAATCTAATTTTGACTTAGTTAAACCAGAAAAAGTAACTTCTTTTGAAGTAGGGTATCGTGCTGCAATTCCAACAGGAGAAAATAAAATAGGATTAGATTTAAGCGCATACTATAATGATTATCAAGATTTCATTTCTATTAAAGATGTATCTGTGCCATTATATGGAACTTTTAACCCTGATGGTACGCCAGATGCAGATGCTGAAAGAGCAGCAAGAAATGGAGATTTAGCAGAGTTTGGTTTTAGAACTAATTCAAATGCAGATGTAAGCTCTTACGGGGTTGGGTTAGGATTAAATACTAAAATATTTAACGGATATACAGTAGGTTTGAACTATACCTGGTCTAAGTTTGATTTTGATGAAACTTCAGATCCAGACTTTGAACCAGCTTTTAATACACCAGAACACAAAGTAAAACTACAATTTGGTCACCCAAATTTATTTGAAAACTTTGGTTTTAATGTTAATCTTCGTTGGCAAGATGAATACTTATGGCAATCAACCTTCTTAGAGGCAAATGTAGATTCAAGAACAGTATTAGACGCACAAATAAATTATGAAATTCCTTCTATAAAATCTGTTTTTAAATTTGGAGGGTCTAATTTAACCGGTCAAGAGTATTTTAGTGCACCTGGTATTGGTGCTGTGGGTTCACAATTCTATGTGTCTTGGACAATTAATAACTAATAAAAAGATTTAAAATGAAAAGATATAATAAATATATTGGGTTATTCTTACTTTCATTAGGAGTAGTATCTTGTGATGTTAATAATGAATTAGACCCTATCATAGAGCCTACTGGTCCAAACGTAGCCTTAAATACAAATGGAGTAGATTTTTCTAATTATGTATCTGTTGGAGCTTCATTTACAGCAGGTTTTAGTGATGGTGCTTTGTTTCAAGCTGCTCAACAAAACTCATTTCCAAATATTTTAGCTTCTAAATTTGCTATGGCTGGTGGAGGAGAGTTTTCACAACCTTTAATGGAAGATAATATTGGAGGAATGTTTAACCCTCAATTAGGTGAAGTGCCAGCTGGCTTAGAACCTAGATTATATTTTAATGCCTTAGCAGATAGTCCTGGACCAGAAAGATTAGATGCTACTCCTAGTACTATAGTAGGGATGCCTGCATCTAATGCTATAGCATTTAATAACTTTGGAATTCCAGGGGCAAAAAGTTTTCACTTTGTTGCAGATGGATATGGAAGTCCAGCAGGTTTAATGGAAACTCCACCAACAGCAAATCCTTATTACGTAAGGATGAGTCCAGGAAATAGTGGAAACAATAATGTTTTAACAGAAGTAGCAATGAAGCAACCAACATTCTTTACATTGTCTGAAATAGGAGGTAATGATGTTTTAGGGTATGCATTGTCTGGAGGTGTTGGGGTTAACCAAACAGGAAATCTTGATCCTTCTACTTATGGCAGTTCAGATATTACAGATCCAAATGTATTTGCTAGTGTATTTAATGGCATGGTAACCACTTTAACTGCTGGTGGAGCTAAAGGAGTAGTTGGAAACCTTCCATATATAACCTCCTTAGCACATTTTACTACAGTTCCTTATAATCCTTTAGATCCTTCTGATCCAATGCTTTCAGCTCAAATACCGTTATTAAATAGTGTTTTTGGAGCTATTAATCAAGTATATGCAGGAGCAGGACAACCAGAACGTTCTATCGTTTTTTCTGAAACAGAAGCAAATGCTATGGTAATTTATGATGAAGATGCTACTGATCTAACACAGTTTATTATTGACGGACTCCAAGCAAGTCCTACATTTGTGCCGTTTGTAGAGTCTTTAGGTTTACCACCACAAGCTGCTCCGTTAGTTGCTCAGTTATTAGGACAACAATACGGAAAAGCCAGAACAGCTACTTCAGCTGATTTATTTGTATTACCAAGTAGTGGTATTATAGGAACGGTAAATGAAGGTCATGCAGCAGCTTTAATAACTCAAAGTGGTGGATTATTACCGGCAACTTTAGCAGGGCAATTCTCTGCAGAAGGGATAACGCTTCCTTTGTCAGATAAATGGGTGTTAACACCACAGGAGCAAGCAGAGGTAAAAACAGCGACTGATGCATATAATGCGACAATTGAAAATATAGTAGCAGCTAATGCTAATGTAATTTTAGTAGATTTAAATGGTATTTTACAAAATGCTTCTACTATTGGAGTTAAATTTGATGATTATACTCTTACAACAGCTTTAGCTACAGGTGGTTTGATTAGTTTGGATGGAGTGCATTTAACCTCTAGAGGTTATGCTCTAATGGCAAACAAAATTTTAGAAGCTATGGATGGTATTGATGAAGATGGAGATGGAGTAATTGATATTCCTGGTTTTGGAACTAATTTTACCGAAGCTACTAATGGATTAGCAAAAGCTGATGATTTCCCAACGAATTATTCTCCTGCTTTACGTTAAGCAGATTTTAATCATAATGTGAAAAGGCTGAGGGTTTATACCTCAGCCTTTTTTGCTATTAAAGATGCATAAATATACTATACTTCTAAACCTTTACTATGTTTTCGTTTTTTATTAATGGAATATTATTAAATTTTAATAATAATTGTGCAACTGCAACAGTGTCACGCTCACAATACTCCACAATTCTGGGTAAGTTTTTTTGTTTGTAATAAACATTAGCAACTTCGCTACCATCAATATCTTGTTTTGGTGATGGAATTCCAAGAATATGAGTTAATAATTTTAAAGAAGTAAAATGCTTATAGTCACCAAACTTCCATAAATCCATAGTGTCTAAATGTTGTATTTCCCAAGGTTTTTTACCAAAAAGATTTAGTTTTTTTGGTAGAAGAATTTCATTAATAATCATTCTTCTAGCTATATATGGAAAGTCAAATTCTTTACCGTTGTGCGCACATAATAAATGCTTTTGGGTGTTAAAATGCTTGTTTATGAGTTGCTTGAAATCAAGCAGAATTTTTCTTTCATCATTACCTGCATATGAGGTAACTCGTAATTGGGTATTTCCATTTTTTTCAACAAAATAAGCTACGGAAATACAAACAATTTTTCCAAATTCAGCCCAAATACCCGCCCTATGATAAAATTCTTCGGCAGTAAACTCTTCTTTTCGTTGGTATTGAGTTTTGAGTTCATAAAACGTTTGCATTTCTTTTGAGACATCACTCCAATCTTCATGCTGGGGTACAGTTTCTATATCTAAAAACAAAATGTTTTGTAGGGTGTTTTTACTAATCATGCTCTTTTATTAAAACATAAGCACTTCCTGAATAGATATGCTCTTTATTATTTTCTTTTTCCAATGAAACATCTTTAAAAATAATTTTGATGTCAACATTTTTAAAGGCTGTTGTTACAGTCATTACCTCTTCATTAACAGCATTGGTTCGCTCTTGTTTTTTTAAGGAATCAACCAGTTGTGTACAATCAATAAAACCAACCTCATTTTCATTTTTACTTACTAAAATGAGCTTAGAATTCTTTTTTAAAGAAAAAGTATAATCGTTAATGCTATTTCTTTTATCGTTAAAATGATTAAAATGCATTCGCTTTAAATAATCATAGTTTTTAATATGGATAATTGCATTAATTTCATCTAAGTTATAATATCTAATTTCTTCAGCTAATCTAGATTCGTTTTCAACATTAATATTCAAACTATCCATTAATTTAGAGGTTAAACTCCACCAAGTAACTTCTTTGAAGGTATGTTTAGGATTGTAACCAATAATTGGCTCTAGTTTATCAATATCATTTTTGTCATTTAAATATTGGATGATAGATCTCAACCTGTTCTTTTTCTTATGAGTAGTAGTAAAATTGGTCGATTTGATATCATTGTATACTTTAGTAAACTCTTTTACCTGACTTTTAGTAGCCACAGAAAAAGCACCCCAAAATCCGAAGGAAACTAGCATCATCAAACCTGCTAAAATCAGCATAAAGAAACGTGTTTGCTTATGTTTACTGATAAGCATATACAAAGTCATAGCCAAAACATAACAAGCTAGTACTGCTACAAAATATCGATTCTCAGTAATACCATATTCTGATATTCTACGAAAAATAGCTACAAATAAAAGCACTAATAACGGAAGTAATAAAATATAAAACCACGGATGAAATCTTCGAATTGCCCTAGAATTAATGGTTTTTTCTACAGGGTTTACCAACAACTGAATTACAAAACCTAAAAATGCTAAAGCAGTTACTAAATAAGATACCCAACCTTTAGGTAAACTCCAATTGATAACAATTTTTAAGCTATAGGCATATAAAATGATGAGGTATAAAATTACTAACGGAATTAAAATGTACTTTACCAAAACTTCTAACGCTTTGGTGTAATGTATTGTTGTTTGATTATGAATTTCCTTCGGAAAATCAGAAAGATATATCCAAGTGTTTACAATACCCATGCAAACTACAAATACTTGAAAATAGCGCTTTCCGTCAAAATAAACGTTAAACAAATGCCTTATGGCCAACAAAGCCAATATAATACCTAGGTATAAGATTAAGGAAAAGAATAAGCTTCGTACAATAGCTGTAAAAATGGTTTTTAAGTAATTGAAATATGCATTTTTATCATATTTAAAAATAAACGGAGAAACAAAAACGAGTAAATGACCAGCTAAAAAAAAGAGAATGAATCGTGTAATATTAACATTATTCATGTCTTTAGTAGTGGTTAACGTACTAAAAAATATAAATAGAAAGGTAAGGGTTAGTAGAAATATCCATTCTTTATCTTTTTTGAATTGTTCTTCAAAGAAACGAGTAGCAATTAACCAGCTGATACCTAAAATAAAAGTGAGGATAACTTTGCCAGAAAACGTATTGTCAAAAGTTTTGCTTTCAATGGTAATTAAAGTATATAAAGTACCAATAACAGCCCAAGCCAAAGTAATAGGAAAACGTTGTAAGGCTTCCTTACTTCTTTGGGTAATTTCACCAAAAGAAGGGATGAGTTTCATAGTTTCAGTTTTTTATAAAGGTAGAATTTTTTTCAGAAAATAAAATGCATAAAAAAAACCAGTCTTACGACTGGTTCATTAAATCTTCAATTTCTTCGGCTTCAATTGGTATGTTTCGCATTAAGTTAAAAGGTTCTCCTTTTTCTTGAATAACCACATCATCTTCTAAACGAATTCCAAAACCTTCATCCGGAATATAAATTCCAGGTTCTACGGTAAATACCATATTGGCTTGCACTGGTTCATGTAACAATCCGTAGTCATGCGTATCTAACCCCATATGATGTGAGGTTCCGTGCATAAAATACTTTTTGTATGCAGGCCATTTCGGATCTTCATTTTGTACATCAGCTTTATCTAGTAAACCTAAACCTAACAATTCCGAAGTCATTAGTTTACCCACTTCAACATGATAATCTGCCCATAAAGTTCCCGGAACTAACATTTTGGTAGCTGCATCTTTTACTCTGTTAACCGCATTATATACTGCTTTTTGTCTGTCAGTAAATTTACCAGAAACAGGTATTGTACGTGACATGTCTGACGAGTAATTAGCATATTCAGCACCTACGTCTAATAAAATCAATTCTCCTGCTTTACATTGTTGGTTATTTTCTATATAATGTAACACGTTTGCATTGGATCCACTGGCAATAATTGGGGTGTAAGCAAATTTCTTTGATCTGTTTCGAATGAATTCGTGAATAAATTCGGCTTCAATTTCATATTCCCAAACACCTGGTTTTACAAAATTTAAAATCCTGCGGAATCCTTTTTCGGTAATATCACAAGCGGTTTGAATTAAGTCTAATTCAATTTGATCTTTAACAGAACGTAATCTTTGTAAAATAGGATTACTCTTAGCTACTGAATGTGCAGGGTATTTTTGCAATAACCACTTAGTAAAACGAGCTTCACGAGTTTCAGTTTCTACATTGGCGCGGTAATGTTCATTGGTATTTATGTAAACAGTTTCTGCCAAGGCCATCATTTCAGCTAAAACTTTTTCTAGATCTTGTAACCAGAATACTGATTTAATTCCGCTGGTTTCAAAAGCTTTTTCTTTGGTTAGTTTTTCACCTTCCCAAACAGCAATATGCTCATTGGTTTCACGTAAAAACAACACTTCTTGTAAATGCTCTTTTGGGCAATTTGGAAATAACACAAGCACACTTTCTTCTTGGTCAACACCACTTAAGAAAAAAATGTCTCTATGTTGTTCAAAAGGTAACGTACTATCAGCACTTACCGGATAAATATCATTTGAGTTAAAAACAGCTAAACTATTAGGCTTCATTTGAGCCATAAAGTTTTTACGGTTTTTAATAAATAAATCTTTGTTTATTGGATGGTATTTCATGTTGAATTATGATTTTTGATTCATCTACCTCAAAAATACATAAACTATGATTTAGCTACGAAGCCAAATGGCGTTATTTTATGTTTTTTCTAATCCTGCTCATGTGTCGGGTAGAAATGCCTAAAAAAGAAGCTAAATAATGCAGAGAAACCTCTTGTAGCAATTTAGGTTCGTTAGCAAGTAGTTTTTTATAACGTTCTTCTGGTGTTAGCGTGAGTAAATCAATACGATAATCATCAATCAAAAAAATCTGATTTTCAATTAAATTATAGTAAAACTGATGAAAAGCTTTGTTGTTTTTTAGAAGGTGGTGAAAAGCATCAACTTTTATAACTAACAAATCACAATCACTTAAGGCTTTAATATTTTTCCGAGACGGACTTTTTTGTAAAAAGCTTTTTAAGGCAGAAGTACAAGAATTTTTTAAAGCCAAATACGTGGTTTTTTCTTCTTCTAAAACCTCAATGGAATGTTGTAAAATTCCGCTTTCAATAAAACAGAAATGTGAACATATCTCACCTTTAGAAACAAAATAGTCGTTCCTATTCAGTTGTAAATATTCAAAAGAATTTAAAATTTCAGGAATTAAAGCATCAAGCTTCTCATCATTGATGATGCTTTGTAAATATTCGCCGAAGTTGATTTTAAACGTGTCCATTGAAAATTAAAAGTATAAAATATTAACTATCCTTATTTCTTTTAGGTTTTCTATTAAATCTGTTTTTAGAATTACTACCTCTGTGTTTTTTTACTGGAGTAGACCCTTTTTCTTCGTTGGGTTTTCTTCTGGGTTTAAAATTTTTCTTTTTTGAATCTTTTTGACGAGGTTTATTTTCTTTTGGTTTTTTTGTTGAAGGAGTATTTTGCTTTGGCTCATCATCCGTAGAAATATCAAAACCTCTCAACTCACCAATTTCTAGTTTTTGGTTTAGTAGTTTCTCAATGTTTCTAACATATGTTAATTCTTCATCAGAAACTAAAGAAATAGCTTCTCCGCTAGCTCCAGCTCTACCTGTTCTACCTATTCTGTGTACGTAATCTTCTGGAATGTTTGGTAACTCGTAATTGATAACATGTGGTAACAGAGGAATATCTAAACCACGAGCAGCAATATCTGTTGCCACCAAAACACGAATGGTATTATCCTTAAATCCTTTTAAAGCTTTAGTCCTAGCTCCTTGACTTTTATTACCATGTATTGCGGCAGCAGAAATATCTTTTTTATTAAGTTTTTCTGCTAATTTGTTAGCACCATGTTTGGTTCTGGTGAAAACAAGTACTTGACTCCAATTCCCATCTGAAATTAATTGGGTGATCATTGCTGCTTTTTTACTTTTAGGAACCTGATACATTTTTTGTGCTACCATTTCAGCAGTAGTATTTTCAGGTGCAGCTTCCACCATTACAGGATTGGTTAAAATTCCTTTAGCTAATTCTTTAATTTCTTTAGAAAAAGTAGCTGAAAACAGTAGGTTTTGTCGTTGAGTAGGTAAAAAACCAATTATCTTTTTAATATCACGAACAAAGCCCATGTCTAACATTCTATCGGCTTCATCTAAAATTAAAATATCAACTCTTTTTAATGATAATGCTTTTTGATCATATAAATCTAATAACCTACCAGGTGTAGCAACTAATACATCAATACCACCTTTTAAAGTTGCTATTTGCGCTTTGGGTTTTACACCACCGAATATTACGGTAGATTTTATATTGATATACTTACTGTAATCTCTAACATTATCGTAAATCTGAGCAGCTAATTCTCTTGTAGGAGTTAGTATTAGTGCGCGAATTGGTCTGTATTTCGGGTTTTTAGTATCTGTTATAATTTGTAAAATAGGTAAAGTAAATCCGGCTGTTTTTCCTGTTCCTGTTTGAGCAGATGCTAACACATCTTTTCTTTCTAATATTACAGGGATTGCTTCTTCTTGTATTGGAGATGGGGTTGTGTATCCTTTTTCTTTAACTGCTTTTAATAGCTCTTCTTTTAACCCTAATGATTTAAATGTCATAAATATGTATCCAAGAAATAAATTAAGTTTTATTTCTATTGAAGCGCAAAGGTACGGCTATTTATACTCACTTTTAAAAATAAGAAAGCATCTAAATGATTAGAAGCTTTTCTTTATTATATGATTTTTCTTTTGTCTAGTTTTTAAACTAGCTAGAAAAAAAGAAATTTATGAAGAGCCTAAGTGAAATAAAGGATCTCCCATATTTACAATTGGAAAGTTATTGCGAGCAATAATATATCCGTCATAAGGAGACTTGATGGCGAAGTTAGTTTCTCCATACGTGTCCATAATATGACCGATAACTTCTCCTTTTTTTACTTGCTCACCGTTTTTAACTGAAGTGTTAAAAATACCCGCAACTTTAGCTCTAATCCATCTTCTAGAATTGATTTTTATAGAAATAGGATTTTCAGGAATAACTACATTTTCATGAATCATGTTAAAATAACGTAAAATTCGAAGCGTGCCGTTAATTCCTTCTTGAATAGCATTTTCATTGAGTCTTAAAGATTCTCCTCCTTCATAAACAATGATAGGAATTCCGTGTTTAAAACATTCATTCCTAAAGGATTTTGAAATTAAAGAAGATTCGAAGACAAAAGGAGCATTAAAAATTTCGGCGAGTTTTTTTGCTTTGTCATCTTGCGGAGTATAGCGAATTTGAGGAAAATTACTGCGTTGTTCTCCTCCTGTATGATAATCAATTCCAAAATCTACATTTTCAGTAAGTTCTTTCATTAAATAATAGGCCATTCTACTTGCTAATGAGCCTTTTTTAGACCCAGGAAAACTTCTGTTTACATCTTTCCCATGCATGTCTCTTGAAAAACTTAAAAAACCGAATACGTTAAGTAAGGGCACAACTATTACACACCCACGGTATATTTTATAGTTTTTATCAATTAACATACGCCTTACCAATTCTACGCTATTGGTTTCATCACCATGCAACCCTCCTTGAAGCAAAACGGTAGGTCCAGCTTCTTTTCCGTTAAAAACATATACTGGAATTTCTATCAAAGTACCGGTTGGAAGTCTATCAATAGGTATTTTAATTAATTTAGATTCACCGAGACCAATTTTTTGTCCCCTGATGATTACCTCTTGATTTTTGAAATTTTGTTTGAACATTTATATTCTAAATATTTTATAATTTCTTCAGCAACATTTATTTTGGTATATGCTTCTATACCTTGCAAACCTGGAGTTGAATTTACCTCAAGGACTAATGGACCACGATTGGATCTAATCAAATCTACACCTGCTACAGGCAACCCTAAATAATGGGCAGCTTTTACTGCAATGCGTTGCTCTTCCTCTGTTAAATTTGCTTTAACACCGCTACCTCCTTTATGAATATTAGATCTAAAATCATCATCTTTTCCTTTTCTTTTCATAGAAGAAACAACTTTATCACCCACAACAAAAACACGTATATCTTCACTATTACTCTCTTTAATATACTCTTGTAGCAAAATGCTAGTGTGCAAACCATAAAAAGTGTCAATAATTGATTTTGCTGATTTTTTGCTTTCAGCTAACATTACACCTACGCCTTGTGTTCCATCTTGTATTTTAATAATTAATGGAGCGCCACCTAAAAAATCTATCTGTTCTGAAACATTATCTTTATTTACAGAGTAAATAGTATTAGGAATGGGTAATTTTTTATCATTTAATAACTGTAAAGTTTGCACTTTGCTATGTGAACAAGCAATACCTTGAGAGCTAGCAGTACTATATACACCATTCATTTCAAACTCTTTTACTATGGTAGATCCGTGTTTATTTACAGAAGTGCCAATTCTAGGAATGATTATATCAGGTTCATTAATAATATTATCTCCTTCAAAAATAATTTCTTTCTTTCCGTTATTTAGCCTGATAGAGCATTTAGTATGGTCTATAATAGAAACTTTATGTCCCCTTTTTTTAGCTTCTTTAAAAATTCTATTAGTTGAATAAATATATCCACTTAAAGATAGGATAAAAACATTCATAGTGGTTTTTTTACAAAGCTAATTAAAAATATAAATCAAAAACTATTTTTTATTTTTGAAGGAATCATATCTATTTTCCAAATGAAAAAACTTACACAATTACTACTTTTATTATCGCCAAGTATTTTTGCACAACAACCCGCAACTTCTTCAGAAATTGTTCAAAAAGCATTACAGCAAAAAGAACAAATGGTTGCACAATCATTAGTAAAGAATATTCCTTTTGAAAACATAGGTCCAACAGTAATGAGTGGACGTGTAGTTGATATTGATGTAAACCCAAATAACACAACCGAATTTTATGTAGGCTATGCTTCGGGTGGTTTGTGGTATACTAACAATAACGGAACAACTTTTACTCCCGTATTAGATAACTCTCCAACGCAAAATATTGGAGATATTGCTGTAGATTGGAAAAACGGAACCATTTGGGTAGGAACGGGTGAAAATAATTCGTCACGTTCATCTTATGCGGGTATCGGGATTTTAAAATCTACCGATAAAGGAAAAACATGGACAAATGTTGGGTTACATGATTCGCATCATATAGGTCGAATTTTAATCAATCCAAATAATCCTGATGAGGTAGTTATTGGTGTCATTGGTCATTTGTACTCTCCAAATGCAGAAAGAGGAATTTTTAAAACTACCGATGGCGGTAAAACTTGGA
The DNA here is from genome assembly GCF_034043975.1 of Tenacibaculum sp. IB213877. Classification (NCBI taxonomy): domain Bacteria; kingdom Pseudomonadati; phylum Bacteroidota; class Flavobacteriia; order Flavobacteriales; family Flavobacteriaceae; genus Tenacibaculum; species Tenacibaculum sp. IB213877. The sequence continues at coordinate 302,438 of NZ_JAXCHH010000005.1, forward strand.
CAAAAACGTTGTTCATTAATGAAAATACGGGGATAATAGATATGCAACAAGCTCCAAATAATTTTAGCGTTTTATATGCTGCTGCTTGGGAACGCGATAGAAAAGCATGGAACTTTGATGGTGATGGTGAACATTCAGCGATTTATAAATCTACCGATGCAGGAAGCACGTGGACAAAAATTTCTGAAAATAACGGATTTCCTAACGGAAGTGGTGTTGGAAGAATTGGGTTAGCTGTTTTTGATGAAAATACGGTGTATGCGTTTCACGATAGTCAATTCCGAAGAAAAAAGGAAGAAAAGAAAAAAGATAGCAATGTCATGACTAAAGAAGATTTTAAAACGATGAGTACTACCGAGTTTTTAAATCTTTCAGATAAAAAACTGAATTCGTACCTTAAAATGAACGGTTTTCAGGAAAAGTACCGAGCAGAAAATGTAAAACAAATGGTTCGTGCAGGAACTGTAAAACCAGTCGATTTAGCTAAATATTTAGAAGATGCTAACTCGTTATTATTTGACACTCCAGTAATTGGTGCGGAGGTTTTTAAAACAGAAAACGGAGGAAAATCATGGAAAAAAACACATGAAGGTTACTTAGACGATTTATATTATTCTTACGGATATTATTTTGGAGAAATCAGAGTAGATCCGCAAGATAAAAACGGAATTTACGTATTAGGTGTGCCTATTTTAAAATCGAAAGATGGAGGAAAAACATTCAAATCTATCAGTAGAGAAAATGTACATGCCGATCATCAAGCGCTTTGGGTAAATCCCAAAAAACAAGGTCATCTACTAGATGGTAATGATGGTGGGTTGAATATTTCATATGATGATGGAGAGAATTGGATAAAATTAAATCAACCTGCTGTTGGGCAATTTTACTCGGTGTATGTAGACAATCAAAAACCATATAGAGTATATGGTGGATTGCAAGACAACGGAGTTTGGGTAGCTAAACACAATGCTAAAATTGATAAATCTTGGCAACAATCGGGTCAAAATCCATACGAATCTATTATGGGTGGTGATGGAATGCACGTGCAAGTTGATGATAGAAATCCGAATATCGTGTATACAGGATATCAATTTGGAAATTATTACCGAATTGATAGAAAATCAGGCAAAAACAAATACATCCAACCAAAGCATTCTTTAGGTGAAAGTCCGTACAGATTTAACTGGCAAACGCCAATTCATCTATCAAAGCATAACCAAGATATTCTATATTTAGGAGGAAACAAGTTGCACCGTTCTTTAAACCAAGGCGATGATTGGGAAACTATTTCTGCCGATTTAACTAACGGAGGAAAAAAAGGAAACGTAGCGTATGGAACCCTTACATCGATTAGTGAAAGTCCGTTCCAATTCGGATTAATTTATGTGGGCTCTGATGATGGATTAGTTCATATTACTAAGAACGGAGGAGGAACTTGGGATAAAATTTCTAATTCTTTCCCTAAAGATTTATGGGTAAGTCGCGTAATTGCATCAAAACATAAAAAAGAACGCGTTTATGTAACCTTAAACGGCTATAGATGGGATGATTTTACACCATACGTGTACATGTCTGATGATTATGGTAAAACTTGGAAAAACATTAGCGGTAACATTCCAAATTCACCGGTAAATGTAATCAAAGAAGATCCTGCAAATGAAAAGGTATTGTATGTAGGTACTGATAACGGATTGTATACATCATTAAACAGAGGAGAATCTTGGGAGATCTTCAACAAAAACTTACCTAATGTTGCGGTGCATGATTTAGTAGTTCAACCGGAAGTAAAACATTTGGTAATAGGAACTCACGGACGTAGTTTGTACAAAGCTAACATAGCATCTTTACAAGATTTTACAGATGAGGTTAAGAAAAAGTCAACTCATATTTTTTCAGTAGAAAATATTACAAAACGTAACTCTTGGGGAAGTTCTTGGAGTAAATGGTTAGAACCTAACACACCAGAATTAAACATTCCTTTTTATGTGAATTCAAGCAGAAAAGTTACTGTTGATATTTTTTCTGATGAGGTAAAAGTAAATTCGGTAACTGTTGATGCCACTAAAGGATTTAATGAAGTTCTTTTTGATGTTTCTTTTAATGACAAAGGATTAAAAGCCTATAAAAAGAAAAATAAAGATGCTGTTTTAAAAGAAGCTAAAAACGGAAAAATGTATTTGCCAAAAGGAAAATATACAGTTAAAATTGATGGTGAACAACAAACTTTTGAAGTAAAGTAAAAAAGTTACTTTTGCCAAAAATTCGTTTTAATGGGAACAATTAGAGTTAACAATATAAAGGTTTTTACCAATCACGGTTGTTTAGATGAAGAAGCTAAAATTGGTTCAGAATATAGAGTTGATATAGAGGTAAAAGCAAATCTATTAAAATCAGCAAAGACAGATATTTTAAAGCACACAGTAGATTATGTGCATTTAAACAAAATAGCGAAAGAAGAAATGGCTATTCGTTCAAAGCTGTTAGAACACGTAGCGCAGCGCATTATAAATCGTATTTTTAAAGAAATATCAATGGTAAAAAAAGCAACGGTGAGTGTAGCTAAAATCAATCCACCTATTGGAGGAAATGTAGGTGAGGTTGAAATTATTTTATCAAAAAAGCGTAAAAGTTAAAAAAAAGTTGCGCTAACAAAGAAAAATTGTAAATTTGCAGTCCTTATCAAAAGGTGCCGTGGCCGAGTGGCTAGGCAGTGGTCTGCAACACCATCTACAGCGGTTCGAATCCGCTCGGCACCTCAAAGCGTATCAATTTGATACGCTTTTTTTATATCCTTCACCAAATGAGCTAAGTATAAATTTCATTGAGTTAATTTTTGAGTAATTAATACCTAATTTTGAAATTAAATTAGTGTTATATGATTAAGAAGCTTACTATGTGTTTGTTTTTCTTTGTTTTAGCTTCCTCTTTAGCTCAAGAAAAATCTTCCAAAGAAATTGAAAAATTAATTCGAATCTATAAAAAAGATGTTCGAGGTCCTTACTACAGAATTAAATGGTTCTGTAAAGATGGAACTATAAGAGATCCTAAAGATCCATGTCCTGATAGCATTGGAGGAGGAAATCAGCATGCTACTTTTAAAGAAAGTGCTTTAGAATTAAGAAAAACGAATCATTTATTTTTTGGTGAAATACTTACAGGATTAAATAAAAAAGAGTTCTTAGATTCAAAAAATGATTATAGTAGACTTAAGCAATATCAAATAGGAAAATATTTAGCAAATACAGATGATGGTTGGATTTTAAGAAGAGGACAATACTACCGAGGAGCTATTCAATCTGAAGATGAAAAAGTTTGGGGGAAAGAATTTTTTGAATGGCTATTAAAAGATACTGATTTTATTGATAAGAACTACTATGTTTTACGTCAAGCTTTAAAAGATATTCCACATAATGAAGACACAAATTTAACTCAGAAAATTCGTAGTGAATCTAAATTGCTTGCAGAAGAAGTGCCTAGTTTTATGGATATAAGAATCAAAATTCATGGGCAACCACAGGCTTCAGACATTCAATTGGTTAAAAAATTTATTGAAGAAAATAAATCTAAATTAACATCGGAACAAAAAAAGGGTTTTTATAAGTTACTATCAGCTATGAAATCCTATTATAAACCTATAGATTTTACCACATTAGCTTCACATATTAAAGACTTACCAAAAAATAACACTACAGAGGTTCTATTAAATTTTTTAGAGAACAACAATAAGAATACATCACCCAAAATATTAGTATCTGAAATATCAGATGCATTGTACGCTATTCGTTTAGGCATAAACGATTATCCAAAGACGAGTGACAGATTACAGCTATTGGATTTATCTAATAATTTAGAATCTACCTTACTAAAAGAAGCACAAAAATGGCAAACAGAGAATTTAGAAGAAAATTTATATAAAATATCATCTCTTTCATGTGCAGCAGCAGGAACAGGGCTTATAGAATCTTGGGAATATGGTAGAGTTCAAAATCAACTGGATAAAATTAAAAATAAAGAAACTCTTACCATTGAGCAGTTAAATGAAGTTTTATTAGTTAGCAGAAGCATGGTTGAATGGAGTGCTGCTATGGTAAAAGCAAAATATCAAGACATTGTTGATATATATACCGAATTTGAACCGTTAGCTTATGGTTTTATTGATGACAGAGTTCGTAGTAGTGTAGCATTAAGCTTAGGAGACGAGGTAAGTAAACTAGGAGGATTTGTTGCTAATATTTCTCATATTGAAAATAAAGTAATGAAAATTGATAACCAAAGTGCTATTCACGGATTAAATCCTGGCTACGCCTATGGTAAATTGATAGTTGTAGATGAAAATCCAGAGTATGTAAAGGTAAATGCTAATCATATTTATATATTCCAAAAACCACCTTCTGATTTAAAGCCAGTGGCAGGAATCATGACCGTTTCTGAAGGTAACTTGGTATCGCATGTTCAATTATTAGCAAGGAATTTAGGAATTCCTAATGCTGCTTTATCTTATCAAAACCTAAAAGATTTAAAAAAATACCACGGACAAGAAGTGTTTTATGCTGTTTCTAACAAAGGGAATGTGTTAATGAAAACCGCCTTAGAAATGTCTGATGAGGAAAAACAATTATTTGCTAAAAAAGAACAAAATACAAGTATTATTACCGTGCCAACTGATAAAATTGAGCTGGATAAAAAGCAAGTGGTAGATATGAAAACTATTGATGCTTCTTATTCCGGAAAACTTTGTGGACCTAAAGCAGCAAATTTAGCAGAATTAAAGAAGATGTTTCCAGAGAAGGTAGTAGAAGGGTTGATCATTCCTTTCGGAATTTTTAGAGAACATATGAATCAAATAATGCCTGAAGAAGATAAAAGTTATTGGGCATATTTAAACGACACGTTTGCTCAAGCAAACGAAATGAAAGCCAAAGGAATATCTTCAAAAAAAATAGCAAACTTTCAATTAAGAGCATTAAAAAAACTCCATAAAGCAATTATTAACATTCCCCTTCAAGATGATTTTGTTAACGATCTTAAATCGCAATTCATTCAAGTTTTTGGAAATAAAATAGGAAGTATACCTGTATTTTTAAGAAGTGATACTAACATGGAAGATCTTAAAGAATTTACAGGAGCAGGTTTAAATTTAACCTTGTTTAATATTCTTTCAGAAGAGGCAATTATCAATGGGATTAAGCAAGTATGGGCTTCACCATATACAGAAAGAAGTTTTAAATGGAGACAAAGCTATTTAGCGAACCCAGAAAATGTTTTTCCTTCCATTTTAATTATTCCAAGTGTTGATGTTGATTATTCTGGGGTAATGATAACCACTGGAGTGAATTCAGGAAATAGCGATGATTTAACAGTTGCTTTTAGTAGAGGAGCCGGAGGTGCAGTAGACGGACAACGAGCAGAAACCCGATTAATCACTCAAAACGATGATTATTTATTAACGCCTGCAAGAGAGAATGATTATATCCGTTTACCACAAACAGGAAGTACACAACCACATATAGCAACTTTTGAGAGTCCTATTTTAAATCAAAAAAACATTAAACATATTAGAGAATTAGCCAAAACTATTCGAAATAAAATGCCCGATAATCAAGCCTATGATGTTGAATTCGGTTTTAAAAATGATAAACTATGGCTTTTTCAAATAAGACCTTTTGTAGAAAATAAAACAGCCAAAAGTTCCTCTTATTTAAATTCAATCACACCAAAAGTTGATGCTGACACAACAATTGCATTGACCACTAAAATATAATTTAACATGAAAAAACTAACTACTCTTTTTGTAGCCATAAGCATTGGTATAAGTCTAGGATTTGTTTCTTATCCTATAGATGGATATGAATATACCGGAATAGCAAGATTATATCGTTTAAAGAAAATGCATGATGATAGCATTAAAAACAGAAGATTAAGACCTGGATCCTACAAAACAATGGCAGAAATTCAGTTGAATTTGCTTTCAAGAAAAAACGATAGTTTAAATATGCTATTAACTTCTACTCCAGAATTTGAAAGAGAGATCAAAAGATTATTTCCCAGAAGAGGTTATTCGGCTACAGTTTTAGACATGACAAATCCTGATAGTTTAAAATATGCAGCTTTCAGAGAAAATGTAGGATATCAACCTGGAAGTGTTGGAAAAATAGCAGTTTTAAATGCTATTATGACACAATTAAGTAATCTTTGCCCTGATTCTTGGGAAGAAAGAGCTTATTATCTAAAAAATATAAAAGTATCCTCTAGATATTGGGGCTTAGGAGATCATCATACTATTCCAGTGTATAACATTGAAAAAGATACCTATAGAAAGAGAAGAGTAGTAGCTTCAGATGTGTTTTCACTTTATGAATGGATAGACCATATGGTTTCTGTAAGTAATAATGGGGCTGCAAGTGTTGTTTTTAGAGAGGCCATATTAATGGCAGCATTTGAACAAGATTATTTTGAATTAACTGAAGAACAAGCAGAACAATATTTTAAAGAAACACCAAGAGATTCTTTAACTAACCTAATGCATAGAGTTGCCAATGAACCATTGCGTAAATTAGGAATTACTAAAGACGAATGGCGCTTGGGAGGTTTGTTTACAAGACCTGCCGGAAAATACATTGGAAGAAAAGGAGGAAGTATTGGAACTCCTGTGGGCTTGATGAAATATTTGGTGCAACTTGAACAAGGTAAAGTGATTGACGAACGTACAAGTTTAGAAATAAAACGCTTATTATATTTAACTGATAGAAGAATTAGATATGCACATTCAAGAAAACTAGACAGTGCTGCGGTCTACTTCAAATCTGGAAGTTTATATAAGTGCGACAGAGAAAAAAATCCGGATTGTGCGAAATATGCAGGAAATGTGTATAATTACATGAACTCGGTAATTATTGTGGAGCATCCTAAAGGAAAAAAATATATTGTTTGTTTGATGAGTAATGTACTTAATAAAAACTCAGCAGGAGCACATATGGGTTTAGCCACTAGAATTGATAGAATAATCAATCCATCTTAATTTAGAAAATGTTTAAACTTAGAAATCTAGCCTTGAATAGCTTGATAAGCTTTTTGTGCTTGATTTCTTACAGTAACATTTGAGTGTTTGGTAAGAGCTTTAATTAAAGACCTGTATTTTTTGTTTTGTAAGCTTTCAATAAGCGAAAGAACAGCAATTAACGTTGTTTGCGTTCTATTTCTAATCAAGCTAGAGAGTAATGCTCTTTCGGGAATAACTTTAGGCTGAATAGGGCTATATTCGTTAGGAACATCATTAGAAATATGATACTCAACAATAGGAAAAATTCTAGTTTTTAGCTTATTTTCTAAAATATTTTCTAACAACTCTAAAGAGCTTATTTGAACTTCTTGGTTTTTACTTAACAAACCAGCATATGTTAGAGCTATTTCACTTTTTTGATATAAAAAGTCTAACAAAGTAAAAATGGTTTTTAGGTTGTATTGAGTTTCTTGATGAAGAATGTCTATTAAATTCTCTTTTGTTTTTTTTACGCTGCTATTACCCTTTTTAAGGGTGTGCATAGCGTTTACAGAAAAATGATATTGTTTACATTCTGATAGAATTGCTTTTCTAATTCTTCTATTATTGATAAACAATTGATTGTTTTTTGCCTTTAACTCTCTTAATTGTCTGGCAGCAGACAAACGCGTAACAACATCTTTACTTCTCAATAATCGCTGTAAAACTTTTACCGAATTTTGACTTTTAAAAGCTTTAACAACCTTTGGTAAATGTCTTTTTTGAGACTCTTTAAGAATATCTTTCTTATCTAATTCAATAAGTAAATTACATATTTTCGGTCCAAAATCAACAAAAGCTTTAATAGCTGCTTTTCTATACTTTTTCTTACCTAAATAATAGAGTAGTATGTTTACAAATTGTTTATCTGAAGTAAGTCCGCTAGCTTTAATCGCTTTTTTAATTATATAAGGAGTATTATTATTAAAGTTTTTTGAAATAAAGGAATAAAATCTTGAGGTATTACTATATCCAATAAGTAACAAAACCTGACCAATTAATTCTCTTGAAGGTGTTTGGATTCCTTCCAGAATCTCTTTAATTTTATTTTCTATTCTACTTTCTAAATGAAATTTTGATTTAAACTCCGGATGTTCTTTTGATTCTTCTGCTAAGGTTAAAAGAGCAGCATTGGCTAAATTTTCATTCGAATGATCTAAATACTTTTTAAATAAGGAAGTTTCATCTGTTGATTGGTGGTGTATTAAGTACCTAAAAGCAGCATTTAAAACTTCAATATCCTCTGTATTTAAAAGTTCTTCTACTTTTTCTTTTGAACCTTTATGTCCGTGAGTATCTAACAAATGAATGGCAGCAACCTTTACCTTATTACTTGGGTGAGTAAGTAAACCAACAATGTTGTTTTTTAAGTTAGATATTCGGTAAGAGCTAATAGAATGTAGTAAAGATAGAATGGACTCTTCATCACCAGAATTAATAATTCTTGTTGCAGATTGTATAGTAGTTTCTCTTCTTTGTCTTGAATCATACAGTTTAGCTGATGTATTGCTAAGTTTTCTTTCAATATTGGTTACAAAAGAATTGAAATAAGTATCTTTTAATTTAAAAATAAATACTAACCAAACTAAAATTAAGAAAATAGTAATTCCTATAATATATTGAGGAGCTACTCTTAAATACTTGATAAGTAAAATCAGTAAAACTCCAGAAAAACCAGTTGCTATACTATCTACAGCTAAATCGATATAAGATTTAGCGTGATTTTTAATGGTGTTAGGAACAGGTAAAATAGCCATTTCCATTGCTGATTTATTAACAGATTGTTTAAATACACCATCTGCACCTTTAATTAAAATCATTACCCATAATTCAGGAAAGAGAAAGAATAAAATACATCCTAAAGAAATTCCTAGAGGAAGGATAAGTAAGGTAAAAGCTACTCCTGTTTTATGTACTATTTTGCTAGTTAAAAACAGTTGAATAAACAGCGATATTAAATTAAATGTTGAAAACCAAAAACCGAAAAAAGAAGTAAGTTTTTCAGAATTGTCAAAAGCTTTGTGGGCATAATCACTAAACTGGAAATCTACTAATTTTGCTACAATTACAGAAATACCTGTAATAACAGCAATATACACTAAATGCCTAGAGTTGAAAATTAATTCTCTTGTGCCTTTTGTTTTATTCTCTTTGTTAAATCTTCTTTTTTCAAGAGTAAAAATATTTAGTTTTTTTATACGTAGTTTCCAAATAAATTGGAGTAAAATAACACAAGCTAATAATAAAAAACTAGCTACATAAATGGTGGCATATACATTGTGTTTGGTGGCAATGTAACTGGTAAGGTAACCACCAAAAACACCTCCAGCTATAGCACCTGCACCAATAAAGCCAAATAACCGTTTACCTTCTCTTACATTAAAAACAATATTAGCAAGCACCCAAAATTGTGAGGTTGCTAAAACAGCAAATAATGAAACAAAAACATAATAAAAATATAAAGCAAATGACGATAACTGATTATGCGACCCAACATATGCTAACAATATAAAACTTATAGAAAAAAGTACTAAAGAAGTAGCTATTACTGTTTTAAGTGACCAATATTTAGTAATTGAACTATAAAAATAAGTTGCTATCACTGCTACTGCTGCTACTAATACATATCCTAAAGGAAGATTTTCTGAACCTAAAGTATTAAGAAATATTGCATTCACAGCAGGTTTTACTATAAGTAATGCAGTTATAATCAAAAAGATATATAACTGCATAAGTAGTGAAATACTTACTTCATTTGCACGTATTCCAAAAGCTTTATAAAGAAGTTTTTGTATCACTAACTATAATTCAGAAATCAATTATAAAGAACGTGATTTTTTTAATACATTTTCTATTGGTTCCACTAAATTTCTAATAATTTTTTCTCCTAAATTATTGTCAACTAAGGCTACTAAAATATATTTTCTATTGGGTCCCCACACAAGAATTGAGTCTGAGTGGAAATTCTTCCAAGAACCAGATTTTCTATACAAGGTAGCGTTAGGAGCAATTCTGTCTAATGTGTTAACAAACTTGTGGTGTAAAGCAGGATCTTTCATAATATCCAACATTTCTCTACAGCTTTCATCGCTTAATAGATTACCCATTGCTAATTGATAATAAAAACTAGAAACCTTTAAAGTAGTTGCGGCATGACTCAATCCTTTTAAAGGCTCAGGGTAGCGTTTGCCACCCGCAGCATATCGTTTACCAACCCATAGTCCACCACCAGCTTTTTCATCATATAATTTGTGTTTAGGCGCACGTAAAACTTCTTCTATTTTTTCATACCCTAACCGGTCAATCATTCGGGTTGATGCTTGATTGTTAGATTTGCTTATCATTAACCGCAAATCTTTTTTAATTTCATCTGTATAAGCTAGTTCTCCTTTTTCTATGGCATCCATAGCAGCTAATAAAACAGCAATCTTTGGTAAACTAGCAGCATACATCATAGTATCATCATTAATTCCTGCATATTTAATGTCGTCACTATTAGACATATCTACTAAACCGATAGATAAAAGATTACTTGAAATTAATTTCTTCCAAAGAGCATTTTTGTTCACTTCATCGATTAATGTCTTTTCTAAAGATTCATCTTCAAGTACTTCTAAAGGTAATACTGTTGCAGATTTAATTGGCAGCTCAGTTGTTTGAGCTGTTAATAAAAAGGTGTGTAATAAAACAATTAAAAAAACTCTAAACTTCATAATCATCAATATTAAATGGTTTTATAAACAAATAACATACCAAACGGTAAAAGGGTACAAATATATAACTTAAAAAACCGACTTCTATTTTATAGAAGTTAAATAAGCTCAGGAAAAACACTGTTTTTTAATTTAAAAAAAATATGTATCTTTGCAAAACTTCCCCCAAATAAATTAAGAGAATATTTCTTTTTGCTAAAGATTTTTACTCTTGGTTATTTTCTGAAATTTTTAAAGTTATTTTAATGAAAAGGTATGCCTATTTGTGTGTATTAACTATTTTGTTAATTAGTTTTTTTTCTTGTACAACCAATAAAAAAACAAACATATCAAAAGCTAGTAATGGTTTGTTGGTAAAAGAAGAACAATCTTCAATAAACAATTATAAATTTTCTTTTATTCCTAATTCACCATTACATGGAAAATTAAAAGGAGTTGTAGAGTTAGGAGCTTCTGGGCTCAATTCATTTATCATTGAAATGGATAAAAGTAAAAACTGGATTCTTAAGAAAAAAGAATATGGTTCTAGCTTACTTCTTGAAGGAGAAGCGGATGCAGCAGAGATAAACTCTAAATTGAGAGATCATATTCAAAAGATAATTGAATATGGGGTAAGTGGTAAAGAAATATATTTTGTAGTTAGCTCTGGAGCGGCAAAAGAAGCAGTAACAAAAGCATTAGTAGAGCAATTACAGCATATAGGTTATAATATAGATATTGTAACACCAGAACAAGAAGGAGTATACGCATTAAAATCGGTGCTACCCAAGAAATTTTATAATACCTCTTTTGTAGTTGATATGGGTTCTGGAAACACAAAAATAGCTTATGTAAAAGATAATAAATTTATATCAAAAGAAACATACGGGACAAAATACTATAAGAAAGGAGTACCCCATGATGTTGTTTATGAAGATGTAAAAAAGAAAACTCTTACCATTCCTAATCAATTAAAATCTAAATGTTTTTTACTAGGAGGTGTTCCGTATCAATTGGCAAAACATACCAGAGAAGATGATGAAAGGTTTACACTTATTCATAAAGATTTAACCAATTACAATTCACTAATTAATGATGATCAGAAAAAAGTGTTTTCAGGGTTAAATATCTATAAAGCCATACTAGATGCAAGTAATGTACAAGAAGTTGTTTTTGATTGGGATGCTAATTTTTCTATAGGATATTTATTAGAAACACCTTTTTAAAAAATTGTTTTGTATTTATACAAAACCCAACAAATTTATCTATAAAGTATTCATATCTTTGTAAGAGATAAAAACCGTTATTTACAGTTTTTATAATACCACAACACCTGTTAATATTGTTTATTTTATGAAAAAAAACTTCCAAATTGGCTTGTTCTTATTAATAATAACAAGTTTTTTTTCTTGTAAAATAAATACCAAACAAACTGTTAATAAAAAATATTCACCCACAAAATTTGAATACTCACCTATAAAACCAAAAGACGGAAAGCTTAAGGGGGTTATTGAATTAGGAAATTCAGGATTTAATTCTTTTGTAATTGAAGTAGATAAAGACAACAATTGGGAACTAAAAAGAAGAGAATTTGGTAGTAGTTTAATTTCAGAAGGTATGACCAACTCTTCTGAAGTTAATTTAAAACTTAAAGATTACATTGATAAGTTTATGTTATTTGGGTTGCAAAAACAAGATATTTCTTTTGTGGTAAGCTCAGGAGCATTGAAAGAAGAGATTACACAAAAAATAGTACATGAACTTAAAGAATTAAAATATCAAGTTGAAATAATAACACCAGAACAAGAAGGTAAATATGCTTTACAAGCACTTTTGCCAGAACAGTTTAAGGATTCTTCATTTATAGTTGATATGGGATCAGGAAATCTCAAAATAGGATATATTGAAGAAGGAAAAATTACCACAAAAGAAACTTTAGGATCAAAATATTACCAAAAAGGTATTGAAGACTCAGTGGTATATGAAGCCGTCAAAGCCACAGCTATGGAAATACCAAAAAAGAAAAGACAAAGATGTTTTATAATTGGTGGTGTCCCTTATCATTTAGCAGCCTCAGTTCGTATAGGTAAAGAAAGGTACACTCAGCTAAGTCCATATGCAGAAGATTTTGCCAAAGTAGCAAAAGAAAAAGGAAAAAAATTGCAATCAGGTTTAGTAATGTACAAGGCTATTTATGATGCTACAAATTGCACACAAATCATTTTTGACTGGGATGCTAACTTTTCTATTGGATACCTGCTAGAAAAAAACAAATCACAATAACACATAAAAAGATGCAGATTCTGCATCTTTTTTTATTTTTATTAACAAATCATATCGTAAAAAAAGTGCATCTTTGTTAATTATGCGCATTTACCCTATTGAAACCGGAAATTTTAAGTTAGATGGTGGAGCAATGTTTGGTGTTGTTCCTAAAACTATTTGGCAAAAAACCAATCCTGCCGATGCCAATAACATGATTGAAATGGCAATGCGTTGCATGCTTATTGAAGATGGAGATCGGCTTACTTTAATTGATACCGGGATTGGCAACAAACAATCAGACAAATTTTTTGGCTATTATTATTTGTATGGAGATTATACTCTAGACAAATCTTTGGCTAAATATGGTTTTCATCGAGATGATATTACCGATGTATTTCTAACACACCTACATTTTGATCATTGTGGAGGAGCTATACAATGGAATAAAGACCGATCAGGTTATGAACCGGCATTTAAAAATGCTCGTTTTTGGAGTAACCAACGTCATTGGGACTGGGCAGTGCACCCAAATGCGCGAGAAAAAGCATCCTTTTTAAAAGAAAACATTTTACCTATTGAAGAAAGTGGTCAACTAAATTTCTTGCACCTTAATACAAGAGATTATGTAGGTTTTGATGTATTGTTTAAAGACGGTCATACAGAAAAACAAATGTTGCCTAAAATTCGATATCAAGGCAAAACAGTAGTGTTTATGGCAGATTTATTACCAACAGCAGGTCACGTTCCGTTACCGTATGTGATGGGGTATGATACTCGTCCGTTATTAACACTTAAAGAAAAAGAATCCTTTTTAAAAGAGGCAGCAGATAATGAGTTCTATTTATTTTTAGAACACGATGCACACAACGAATTAATTACCGTAAAGCACACCGAAAAAGGAGTGCGCTTAAAAGAGAGTTATAAATTTACAGACATATTTAATTAAGATAGAGATTATGAGAGTTTTAAAACCCGTATTTTATTCTGCTGTAGCCATTGCAACTTTAGCAAGTTGTAAAACAGCCTATAATAAAATTCCTGTTCCGCAAGGAACTAATGTAGCTATTAACATTCCAGCTAAAAAAGCCGAATTAACGGATTATGAAAAAGATAATTGGCAACATTTAGATTTAGCTACTGATACCATTCCTGGTATGAGTGTTATCAAAGCATATGATTTCTTAAAAGGGAAAACAGGAGTTCCGGTAATTGTTGGAGTTGTAGATAGTGGTACTGACTTAAAGCATGAAGATTTAAAAGACGTAGCTTGGGTGAATACCAAAGAAATTGCAGGTAACGGAATTGATGATGATAAAAATGGATATGTTGATGATATTAACGGATGGAACTTTTTAGGAAGTTCTTATAAAGAACATTTAGAATACGAACGTATTTTAATGAAACCATCTATTGCTAGTGCTGAATTGTACGAAGAAGTAAAAGCATATCAAGAAGAAAAAGTAGCGGAAGCTAAAACGAATAAAGCACGCTACGGAGGAATTTTGGAAGCAGTTACTAAAGCAGATGAAACGTTAACTAAATATTTTGGCAAGTCAGAATATACTATTAAAGAAATTGATGCTATTAATACTTCTGATGAAGAATTGAAAAAAGCCATAGCAACTGCTCAAAGAATGAATAGTTTTGGACTAACATTAGCTGATGCAAAAGGTGAATTAAGTAGTTTAGTTAAAAAAGCAGAAGCTACTATTAATGGAGATAATTTAAAAACTGATTACCGTACAGCAGTAGGAGACAATGCTTATGATATTAATGACAAACCAGGTTATGGTGATGGTAACACTGGCCACTCTGTTAAAGATGAAGCTCACGGTTCTCACGTTTCTGGTATCATTGCGGCAACAAGAGCTAACGGTAAAGGAATGGACGGTGTAGCTAGTAACGTAAAAATTATGGCAGTACGTTCAGTTTCTGATGGAGATGAGTACGATAAAGACGTAGCTTTAGGTATTCGTTATGCAGTAGATAACGGAGCAAAAGTAATTAATACAAGTTTTGGTAAAGCATTCTCACCAAATAAAGAATGGGTTTTTGATGCTATTAAATATGCAGCTTCAAAAGATGTATTAATTGTAAATGCAGCAGGAAATGATGGTAAAAATATTGATGTAGAAAAAACATTCCCGAATGATTCACCTGATTTATTAAATGAAATTTCAGATAATTTCTTAACCGTAGGAGCAATGAGCTCTAACTATGATAAGGATTTACCAGCAAGTTTCTCAAACTATGGTAAAAAGAATGTAGATGTTTTTGCTCCTGGAGTAAAAATTCATTCAACAACACCAGATGGAGAGTACAAAAAATTTAGTGGTACTTCAATGGCTTCTCCTTCAACAGCAGGAGTTGCAGCATTAATTCGCTCGTACTATCCGCAGTTATCAGCTAGTCAGGTTAAGCACATTTTAATGAATTCAGGAACTAAAATTGATTTAGAAGTGGTAAAACCTGGTTCAGCATCAAGAGAAAATCCTGATGGAGAATTAGTTCCTTTCTCAGAATTATCAGTATCGGGTCGTGTGGTAAATGCATACAATGCATTACGTATGGCAGATAGAATGGTAAACGGAAAATAATCCGTAAAATAAAAAGAACATAAAAAGAGCATTGATCAATGCTCTTTTTTTAATTATAATTGTTATTCCTGCGAAGGCAGGAATCTCATCATTAAAATCTTCAAGATGAAAAAAATAATCTATTCAATTTCTTTATTATTGATGGTTTCTTGTGCATCAACTGCACAAAAAACAACATCTGTAAAAAAAGATAATTATTGGCAACAACATGTTGATTATACGATGGATATTGACATGGATGTGAATAACTATCAGTATAAAGGAAAGCAAACCTTAGTGTACACCAACAATTCACCTGATGTGTTAGACAAGGTGTTTTATCACTTATACTTCAATGCTTTTCAACCCAATTCGCAAATGGATGCTCGTTTACATACCATTCAAGATCCTGATGGACGAATGGTGAATAACATTGGTACAAAAGAGCAACCAAAGTTTGAAAGTAGAATTGCTAAGTTAAATCCTTCTGAAATAGGATTCATTAAAGTAAACTCTTTAAAACAAAACGGAACGGAAGTTAAGCACGAAACTGTGGGTACTGTTTTAGAAGTAGCGTTAAATAAGCCTATTCAACCAGGAGAAAGCGTAACATTTACAATGGATTTTGATGGGCAAGTACCGTTACAAATTCGTCGTTCTGGAAGAAATAGTAGAGAAGGAGTTGCGTTGTCAATGACTCAGTGGTACCCAAAAATGGCGGAATATGATTTTGAAGGTTGGCATACATCACCCTATATTGCACGTGAATTCCACGGAGTCTGGGGAGACTTTGATGTAACTCTTCATATTGATAAAAACTATGTTGTGGGCGGAACAGGAAAACTTCAAAATCCGCAAGAAGTAGGTCATGGTTATGAAGATACAACCAAAGCGTTAAAACTTCCTTCTGGAGATAAATTAACATGGAACTTTAAAGGAGAAAATATTCACGATTTTACTTGGGCAGCAGACCCGGAATATCAGCATGATGTTTTTAAAATGGATAATGGTATAGACTTACACTTTTTATATAAGAAAACCATGGAAGAGCAATTCCTAGAAGGATGGAAAAAGTTACAGCCAAAAACAGCTGAATTAATGAAGTATTATAGCGAGCATGTGGGTCCATATCCATATAAACAATATTCTGTAATTCAAGGAGGAGATGGCGGAATGGAGTATGCACAATGTACTTTAATTACAGGACAACGTTCTTGGGGTAGTTTATTTGGTGTTACAGCGCATGAAATGGCACATACCTGGTTCCAGTTTTTATTAGCATCCAATGAAAGTAAACATCCATGGATGGATGAAGGATTTACCACCTATATTTCAAACAAGGCAGAAAATATTATTTTGGGAGAAGGAAAAGCAAATCCGCATGAAGGTTCGTATAGAGGGTATAGATATGTGGTAAATTCAGGGTTAGAAGAACCTTTAACAACACATGCCGATCGTTATGAAAGAAACATGGCTTACGGGATTGCAAGTTATAGTAAAGGAAACATCTTTTTAAGCCAGTTAGAATATATCATTGGGGCTGATAATGTAGCTAAAACGTTAAAAAAATACTTTGATGATTTTGCGTTTAAACACCCAACACCAAACGATATTAAGCGTACAGCAGAGAAAGTTTCAGGAATTCATTTAGACTGGTATTTGAATGAATGGACGCAAACCACACATACAATTGATTACGGAGTAAAATCAGTAAACGATAAAGAAATCACTTTAGAAAGAATCGGGGCAATGCCAATGCCAATTGATTTAGAAGTAACTTATACAGATGGAAGCAAAGAGCAATTCAACATTCCCTTAGAAATGATGCGTGAATGCAAGCAAACCAAAGCAACCACTTTAAAAGATTGGGGATGGGCATATCCAACCTACACGTTTGCTGCTGCAAAATCAGTACAGTCTGTTCAAATAGATCCTTCTGGTTTAATGGCAGATGTTAACTTAGAAAACAATAAAAAGTAGGGCGTTCGAGCGGGCTTTCACTACTCGCTTTTTGCAAAAGCAAAAGAGCTCAAACACACCATTCAATCCCTAACGCAAAAAATAAAAAAGCAGTGAATTTTCACTGCTTTTTTTCTTTATAAATAACTACTTTTGCGTCAAATAACGTTGATTATATGTCAGAAGAAAAAAAATCACTCAATTTTATTGAGCAAATTATTGAAGAAGATTTGGCTAATGGTATGCCAAAAGAAAATTTACGTTTTCGTTTTCCACCAGAACCTAACGGATATTTACATATAGGGCACACAAAAGCTATCGGAATTAGCTTTGGCTTAGGAGAAAAATATAATGCTCCGGTAAACTTACGTTTTGACGATACCAATCCAGCTAAAGAAGAGCAAGAATATGTAGATGCTATTAAGCGTGATGTAGCTTGGTTAGGGTATCAATGGGCAGACGAACGTTATTCTTCTGATTATTTTCAGCAATTATACGATTGGGCAGTACAATTAATTAAAGATGGTAAAGCCTATGTTGACTCGCAATCATCAGAAGCTATGGCTCAACAAAAAGGTACACCCACCGAACCAGGTGTTGCGAGTCCATACAGACATAGAAGCGTTGAGGAAAATTTAGATTTGTTCACGCGAATGAAAAACGGTGAGTTTAAAGAAGGTGAACATGTTTTGCGTGCTAAAATAGATATGGCATCACCAAACATGTTGTTGCGTGACCCTATTATGTACCGAATTCTACACAAACCCCATCATAGAACAGGTACCGATTGGGTTATTTACCCAATGTACGATTGGACGCATGGTGAGAGCGATTATATTGAGCAAGTTTCACACTCACTTTGTTCGTTAGAATTTAAACCTCACCGCGATTTATACAATTGGTTCCGTGATAATGTGTATGAATATAGTAACGGAGAATATCCATTAGTGCCTAAACAACGCGAGTTTTCTCGTTTAAACTTAAGCTATACTGTAATGAGTAAGCGTAAGTTGTTAAAGTTGGTTGAAGAAGGTATTGTTTCAGGATGGGACGATCCGCGTATGCCAACTATTTCAGGATTACGTCGTAGGGGGTATACACCGGCTGCTATTCGTAGTTTCATTGAAACTGTTGGAGTTTCAAAACGTGAAAACGTGATTGATGTAGCGTTGTTAGAATTTAAAATTCGTGAAGATTTAAACAAAACTGCTGATAGAGTAATGGCAGTGTTGGATGCGGTAAAATTGGTCATTACCAATTATCCGGAAGATAAAGAAGAAATCTTGATTGCTGAGAATAATCCGGAGGATGAAAATTCAGGGTCGAGAGAAGTTCCTTTTTCACGCGAATTATACATCGAAAGAGACGATTTTAAAGAAGAAGCTAATAAAAAGTATTTCCGATTAACCATAGGTAAAGAAGTTCGTTTAAAAAACGCGTATATAATTAAAGGAGAAAGTTGTGTAAAAGATGAAAACGGTAATATTACCGAAATTCATTGTACATACGATCCGTTAAGTAAATCGGGTAGCGGTACAGAAGAAAGCAAACGCAAAGTAAAAGGAACTATTCATTGGGTTTCTGTAAAACATGCAGTAAAAGCTGAGGTAAGAGTGTATGATAGATTATTTTCTGATGAAGCTCCGGATGCACACAAAGACAAAGATTTTATGGAGTTTTTAAATCCGAATTCTTTGGAGGTTATCAATGCTTTTGTTGAACCAAGTTTACAAACAGCAAAAGTTGGAGATCGTTTTCAGTTTCAGCGTTTAGGTTACTTTAATGTAGATGACGATGCTACTCCAGAAAAATTAGTTTTTAATAAAACAGTTGGATTGCGCGATACTTGGGCAAAAAAGAACAAGTAGTTAAATTATTCAAATAAAACAAAACATCCGAAGTAAGCCTACTTCGGATGTTTTTTATTTTATAATAAAGGTTTCGTTAAACGACCAGTTAGCCCTTAATTTTAAATTTTCCGTATAATAGACAATACGTTCTGGCTGAATTTTCTGTAAGAAATTACCAGTATCCCATACTTTGTTACCATTTGTGTCAATAATTGCCCTAATTGTATATTCTTTAGGTTCTAATAAGGTAAATTCTACAATGCGTGGATTAGTTACATAATCAGTTCTAATCACTTTATTTTTGTCTAATAATTGAATAATTACCGGACTCTCCGTTTCTTTTTGAATGGTTAGAGCAATGGTTCCGTAATCTTCCACTTCTTTAGTAGAAAACTTGTAGCTCAGAGTATCATTTGAAGTATTATAAAGATCGGTAATAGCTTTGGGTAATACTTTTAACGTATAGCTATTTTTCGGTTTTTTATCAAACAGTAACGCAATTTTATTGATTTCTTTCTTATACAGTTCATAAGCTACTTCAGTGGTATCTTTATCAAACAAAGAAATTTTTGAATTATCAATAAGTTCAACAGGATTATTGGTTGTTAAAAATACGGTATCGTTTAAATGTAACGTACTGCTTATTGTTGAATTTACAACTAGCGAATCGATTTTTTTCTTTCGTAAACGAACAGTTACACTATCAATAAATTCTTTATTGGCAACCCTAAAATTTAAAGAATCTACGTCAATAGGAGTGTGCCAATAATTAAGGGTGTCCTTTTCTTTTTCAAATTGTGTATACGATTTAAAATCTGAAGGAACTTGAGAAAGTAATTCTACTTTCATATCGGTTTGTTTTCCTTCAAAACCAAACTCAATTTTACCTTTAGTAACTTCTTTAGCCCTTTTAAAAGTATAGGGTTGAATTTCTTTAAAAACAGTAAGAGAATTTGTAATAATACTATCTTTTGGTAAAGAAATTGTATCTGTTAAAAATCCTATTTTATCAGTTTTTGGGTTAAAAATATAATCTCTATTTTCTTCATCTAACCCCATAATTACATATTTACCTTCCTTTAAATTGGTAAACTGAAAGTTTAACGAATCGGCAGTATTAGCAACGTAACTAGGTTTTTGTTTATACATGATAGAATCGGTATAAGTAGAATCTAATCTGTATAACAAAATGCTTACATTTTTCTTTAGTTTACCAGTTAAGGCATCATTAATGGTTCCTTTTGTAGTTAAAGAATCAATATAAGTTCCTGTTGAAAAAACATATTTAAAGTTTTCTAATTTGTTATTTTCATTATTGTCTTGTACTGCATTACCAAAGTTAAAAGTATACGTAGTATTAGGTTGTAAAGTGTCTAAAATTTTAATATTGATGTATTTACTTGGGGTTCCTTGTGGAGTAATTAAAGGAGGGTTTTTTAATGGAGGAGAAATAACCAGTTGTTTAGTTAAGTCTTTTAAAACGATGTATTCATCAAAATAAATTCTAATGTTTTTAGCATCAAAATTTACCGATTCATTTGCAGGTTTTGCGGTAACCATAATAGGTGCGGTTTCATCTTTAGGACCTCCTTCAGGTCTTCCTTTTCGAGCGCATTCAATAGTTAAAACCGATAAAATAGATAGTATTAAAAGCCTGTAAAATAACTTCACAATAATGTTTTTAGTTTGACATCAAAAGTACTAAAAAACACTTAGGTTTTTTCAGTAAATGCCATAGTGGCTATACTAATAGTAATATTTTTAGTTTTTAACAATTCATTACAACAAGCTTCAAGCGTGGCGCCGGTAGTAATTACATCATCCACTAATAAAACATGTTTGTTTTCAAAAAAAGTAAGATTGGTGAGTTTGAACTTAGTGTTTTCATTAGAAAAGCGTTCAAAACGCTTTTTTAAGGTTTGTGTTGATGATAAATCTACTCGTTGTAAAATATTCTCTTGATAAGAAATTTCAAGTTCTTTGCTCAAACTTTTTCCGAAGGTCGTAACTTGATTATAACCTCTTTTTTGTAGTTTTTTTGGATGTAAAGGAACAGGAATAATATAATCTATATCCGAAAAAAAGTTCTTTTCTTTTAAGTGGTTCCTAAACCATTGTCCTAAAAAGCTTCCGATTTCTTGATTGTTTTTATACTTGAGATGATGAATTAATTTTTGAGTAGTATTTTCTTTTTGAAAAGAAAGCAAAGATACTGCGTGTTTTATAGGTATTCTCCCGTAAAATGATGAAGCCACTAAATTTTTTTCTGGATCTTCAATATCTAAGATAGGCAGATCAAACCTACAGCTAGAACACAATATTAACTCACTGGAATAGAGGTTGGAATTACACCCAACACATAATTCAGGATAAAACAATTTAGTAAAGTCTTTTAAAAATTGCATATTTGCGTACCTACTTTCATGAAATATACAAAAAAGTAAGGGTATTTATTTTGAGCAAAAAGATTAAATTTTTTAAAGAAGCATTAAAAAACTATAAAACATCAGGCACTGTAGTACCAAGTTCTCGTTTTTTAGCTAATGAAATATTAAAACCAGTAAATTTTAAAAATGCTAAAGTTATAGTTGAATTAGGTCCGGGTAACGGAGCTATTACAAAATACATTTTAAAAAAGCTACAACCTAGTACAATGTTAGTCTGCTTCGAAATAAACGATACTTTTTATAATGAATTACTTCAAATTAACAATCCGCAATTAAAAGTTTTAAAAGCTTCTGCAGAAGATGTAAAAGAAGAATTAAATAAGTTGGGTTTTGATCAAGCAGATTATATTATATCCAGCTTGCCTTTAACCATATTACCTAGTAATTTATCTGAAAACATATTAAGAGCATCTTATAATATCTTAAAAAATAAGGGCTACTTTATGCAGTTTCAATATAGCTTATCATATTATAAAAAACTTAAAAAAATCTTTGGAGAAAATATTTCATTAAGTTTTGAACCTTTAAACTTTCCACCGGCTTTTGTGTATAAGTGTACTAAAAAATAGTATTTTAGCGGGGTAATATATTTTGTTACCACATTAATTATTCCCCACATAATGAACTCAAAAAATAAAAATAGAGGTATTGTTATATTTCTATTGCTTTTAATTTTTGCTATCGGTTTTTTATCTTATCAAAACACAAAAGACTATCAAACTCTTCAGTTAGCATTCAAAGAAGAAAAAAATGAGTTAGAAAAAGAGCTTAGCAAAATTATTAATGACTATGATGAGGTTATTGATCAAAAAATATCTATTTCTAGTAATTTAAGAAATAAAAGAAATAGAGTTATACAGCTAAGAGATTCTATTAAAAATTTAGAAGAGAAAAATTACAACTTAATTAAAGGGTTTAGAAGAAGAGTTTCAGATTTGGAAAAAGAAAATAGAATACTTTTCTTTCAAATAGATTCTTTAAATGAAATTAATAGTGTTTTGCAAGTTGAAAATGTAACAGTAAAAAAGGAGTTAGATAAGCAAAGTGTTATTAATGAGCAAATTATAAAAAAATACAGCAACTTAAAGAAAAGTCAACAGCAATTAGAAGAAATAATAAAGAAAGCATCTGTAATAGAAATTGATGGTTTAGAATTTACTGCTATGAAAAGAAAGAGTAATGATAAATACACCTCAACTTCAAGATCAAACAGAACGGATGCTTTTAAAGTGTCTTTTAACTTACTTACAAATGAATTAGTTGCTTCAAGAGTAAAAAAAATCTACATCAGTATACTAGACAATCATAAAAATACAATTTCTCCTACTGGAAAAATATGGTTGAAAACCAAAAAAAACATTTCCTATAGCAAAGAGATTGAAGTAAACTTTTCTAGCCCAGAAATATCTTTAGTTTCTTTAATTGAGGTTGATAGAAATCATATTTCTGAAGGAGCTTATCAACTTAATGTATATTTAGAAGATAAATTAATAGGAAATAAGGTTTTAGAGCTTAGATAAAAAATTAACTTTTTTTTTATTAATAAAATAATTTTCATAATTAAAAAACGTTACTATTTTTAGAAAATCATTAACCCATAACTTTATTTATAATGAACGAATCCCCAAAAAAGAAAGATGGTTTAAAATACCTCTTAGTAGGATTATTAATTATTTTACTTTTCTATGCTTACAAAAAAAATGACGATTATGTAAAATTAGAAAATGCTTTTGTAGAAGAGAAGTTAGCACTTCAGCAAGAATTAGATGAAATTATCAATGATTATAAAGATTTATCTGTTAAAAAGAAAGAACTTTCAAAAAGACTAATTAAAGAAGTAAATAAAATTATTGCTCTTAGAGATTCTGTTAAAAATTTAAAAACAAACAACTTTAAACTGATAAGAAAATACCGTAGACAAGTAGCTACTCTTGAACGACAAAACAGAATTTTGTTTAATAAAGTAGACTCTCTTAATATATTAAATAAAGAATTAGAAGATGCAAAAAAGGCAGTTACCAATGAGTTGAATTTACAAGACTCTATAACAAAACAATTGGCAGCAAAAAATGACTCGCTATTAAAATATGCACAAGAGTTGCAAGCAAAAATAAATTATGCTGGAGCATTAAAAGTTGAAAACATTGATGTAACAGCAATGAAAGAAAGAAGTAGCGGAAGACTAACAACTACTTCTAGATCTAATAGAACAGATGCTTTTAAGGTAAACTTTAAATTGCCAAAAAATGAATTTACAGTGCCTGGAGAAAAAACTATATACGTTCAAATTCACGATATAGAAAAAAAGGTTGTAGCTCCAGAAGATATCACAACGCTCAAAAATGGTTTAGAAATAGAATATAGCGATGAAATAAAAGCTAATTATGAAAACAATGAATTAAATGTTGTTTCTTTAATATTAGTAAACAGAGATCTTATTAAGAATGGAGAATATATTGTAAATGTTTTTGTAGATGGTGTTTTCTCAGGTAACTCCTCTATAAAATTAAGATAATATCAATATTTCAAATAAATAAAAAAGTGAAGAATATAACTTCTTCACTTTTTTTATGTTTAATTACTTTATATAAAAACCTTATTTTATTTTTGCAATATGGCAAAACAAGAAGATCAATTCAAAAATGTAATATCGCACGCTAAAGAGTACGGTTATATCTTTCAATCATCTGAAATTTATGATGGTTTAAGTGCGGTATATGATTATGCACAAAACGGAGTAGAGTTAAAAAAGAATATCCGAGAATATTGGTGGAAAGCAATGGTGCAAATGCACGAAAATATTGTAGGTATAGATGCCTCAATTTTAATGCATCCTACCACTTGGAAAGCCTCTGGGCATGTAGATGCTTTTAACGATCCGTTAATTGATAATAAGGATAGTAAAAAAAGATATAGAGCCGATGTTTTAGTAGAAGACTATTGTGCTAAAATTGAAGCTAAAATTGAAAAAGAAGTAAAAAAAGCAGAAAAACGCTTTGGTGATGCTTTCAATAAAGAAGAATTTCTTTCAACAAACGCTAGAGTTTTAGGTTATCAAGAAAAGATAAATACCATTCTTTCTCGTTTAGCAAAGTCCTTAGAAAATGAAGATTTAGCAGATGTGAAAACATTGATAGAAGAATTAGAAATTGCTTGTCCGCTTTCTGGAAGTAAAAACTGGACAGATGTTAAGCAATTCAATTTAATGTTTGGCACTCAGTTAGGAGCTTCTGCAGATAGTTCAATGCAAGTATACCTACGCCCAGAAACAGCACAAGGAATCTTTGTAAATTTCTTAAATGTGCAAAAAACGGGTCGTATGAAAATACCTTTCGGAATTGCACAAACAGGTAAGGCTTTTCGTAATGAAATTGTGGCGCGTCAGTTTATTTTTAGAATGCGCGAGTTTGAGCAAATGGAAATGCAATTTTTTGTAAAACCAGGCACTCAAAAAGAATGGTATGAAAACTGGAAAGAAACCCGTTTAAAATGGCATTTATCATTAGGAATGGGTAAAGATAATTACCGCTTCCATGATCATGAAAAATTAGCACATTATGCAGATGCAGCAGCTGATATTGAATTCAAATTTCCATTCGGTTTTAAAGAATTAGAAGGAATTCACTCACGTACCGATTTTGATTTAAGTCAGCACGAAAAGTTTTCAGGAAAGAAATTACAATATTTTGATCCAGAAGAAAATACAAGTTATATACCCTACGTAGTAGAAACTTCTATAGGTTTAGATCGTATGTTCTTAGCCGTTTTTTCTAATTCATTACAAGAGGAAGAATTAGAAAACGGAACCACACGTACAGTTTTAAAATTACCAGCTGTTTTAGCGCCATTTAAAGCGGCAGTTTTGCCATTAGTAAAGAAAGATGGATTACCAGAAATAGCACGTAAAATAGTTGACGATTTAAAGTGGGATTTTAATATTACGTATGATGAAAAAGATGCTGTAGGTAGAAGATACCGTCGTCAAGATGCAAACGGAACACCTTTCTGTATAACCGTTGACCATGATACGTTAGAAGACAATACAGTAACTATTCGTCATCGTGACACTATGGAACAACAAAGAGTTAAAATAGAAGAACTAAGAGATATAATTAAACAAGAAGTAGATATGCGCTCTTGGTTAATGAAAATGTAAGTTGTTATTAAAGTAAAATCAATCCTAAGTCAAAAGCTTAGGATTTTTTTTATTTGTAATTTTGTAACAAATTTTAAAAGATGAAAAAACTTGTTATAACCCTTTTTATCATTTTTTTAATATGGATGATTGTTGGGGCTTGTTTATTATACATGGAATACCCCAAAGCACAAATAGTAATGGGCTTAGGAGTGTTTTTTATGTCTTTTATATTAATGCCTATATTTATTTATTATAGATATAGAGATGGTAAGTATAAAAAGTATATAATAGGTAATGAAAAAAGTAAGGATTAAGTTTTAATAGGAAAATTTATCAAAGATACCCAATGGTATTTTTTTCCACAATGCAAACAATAATAAGTTTTTACTAAAGGAATGTATCTAACAAATCCGTTTCTTCTTGTTCTTCTTCTTTCCACAGAAGAACAATGAGGGCATTTTTTCATAATTCTTTTTCTTTAAGCAACTAATTTAAGAAAATATTTAGTTTTTTATTTTAATTAAAACTTAAAATTTTCAGTGGTAATATTATCTCTTATAAAAAATATACCCCAAAAATTAAGTTTTTGGGGTATGCTAATTATAATTTAAACTATATTATTTGCTTTATTAGTTCTTGTAATGGCCTGTTCGTTTTTCCAGTCAATCCATTTTTGGCCACGAATTCTTCGCATAATGTTATCAATGCTACGCATTATAAATACATTGTATACGGCTTTTCCTAAATTTTTTGGATTTCGAGCAATAGCACGCAAACTCATTGAAAAACCCGGTGTAACATAACGCATATAATGCCAATATCCTTCAGGCATGTACAACACATTTCCATGCTCTAATTCAGCAATAAAACCTTTTGCATTTTTTAATGCGGGCCATTTTTCAAAATCAGGATCATTAAAATCTATATCTTCACGTGTAATTAATGAATGCGGAATTTTATACAAGTGTTTATTTTGTTTTTGATCAAACAAAATACACTTTTTCTTCCCTTCAAAATGGAAGTGAAAAATATTGGCTAAATCAATATCATAATGCATAAAAGTATACGAATCTCGACCTCCAAAGAAAAGCATTGGTAATCCTTTCATTAATTTCAGTCCAAAATCTGGAAATGTAAAATCTTTTTGTAACTGTGGAACCTCTTTTAAAACATTCCACAAAAATATTCTAAATTTTGTAGGTTCTCGTTTTAACAAATCTACATACTCTCTCATTTTCATAGTTGCATGTGGTTCGTTAAAACCATCTTTATAATCTACCGGTCTATCATCATATAACGGAACTGTTTTGTCTCCTGCAATTTCCTTCATATAGTCTAAAGACCACTTGGAGTATGCTGGCCAATCTTCGATAAAACGCTCAATAACAACAGGTTTTTGAGGTTTAAAATAGTTTTTGATAAAATCTTCTTTGGTTATGGTTTCAACTCTGTCTACTTGTTGCAATTGTAGTTCCATGCATTCACAATTTTAAAACAGCAAAGTTAAGAAAACGTTACTTAATTTCTTGTAACATAGGTTGCAAAAAAAAACCATCAAATTATGATGGTTTTATGTTTTTAAGATCTTAAAACTTTGGCTTCTTGTTTTTTAGCTTCGTTACGCTCAATTTTATGATCTGGTCTTGTCCATTTTGGTTTTTCTCCTAAATCTTGATATTGAGAATTAGCTGCTTCTACCGATTCTCGTTGCTCGTGTTTATAAAATGCTTTTTGCGTATTCAACCCTAATTCTTCAAACATTTTCATGTCTTCATTAATATCTGGATTTGGAGTAGTTAATAACTTATCTCCTGCAAAAATTGAATTTGCTCCTGCAAAGAAGCACATAGCTTGACCTTCTCTGCTCATTTGCGTTCTACCTGCAGATAAACGTACTTGAGATTCTGGTAACACAATACGAGCAGTAGCAACCATACGCACCATTTCAAAAATATTTACAGGTGGTTGGTCTTCTAACGGAGTTCCTTCAACAGCTACCAAAGCATTTATCGGAACCGATTCAGGGTGCGGAGAAAAACGCGTTAACGTTTCTAACATTCCTGCTCTGTCTTCTAAAGATTCTCCCATACCAATAATTCCACCGGAACAAACTGTAACATTTGTTTTACGAACGTTTTCAATGGTGTCAATTCTGTCTTTGAAGGCACGAGTAGAAATTACATCATCGTAATAATCTTCCGAAGTGTCAATATTATGATTATACGCATATAAACCAGCTTCTGCTAAACGTTTAGCTTGGTTTTCGGTTACCATTCCTAAGGTACAGCAAACCTCCATATCTAACTTGTTAATTGTACGAACCATTTCCAATACTTGATCAAATTCAGGTCCGTCTTTTACGTTTCTCCAAGAAGCTCCCATGCAAACTCTAGATGAACCGCTTTCTTTAGCACGTAACGCTTGTGCTTTTACCTGATTCACGGTCATTAAATCGTTGCCTTCAATATCAGTATGATAACGAGCAGCTTGTGGGCAATATCCGCAATCTTCTGAACATCCACCGGTTTTGATAGAGATTAAGGTGCTTACTTGTACAGTGTTAGGGTCGTGGTGTTTTCTATGAATAGTTGAAGCTTCATATAAAAGCTCCATTAAAGGTTTGTTATATACAGCTAGAATTTCTTCTTTCGTCCAATCGTGTCTTATTTCACTCATAAAATCGTTGTTTGTCAAATTCAAAAGTAGGAAAAGTAAATTTATTTTTGGCTTATTTTGAAATTAAAACCGAAACAGCATTTCCGCCAAAACCTACAGCATTTACTAATATTTTGTTCAGTTTTTTAGGCTGAATTTGTTCTTGCGCAAAAGGAACTCGAACTGCTTGTTGATGTTGTAGCATTAATAAAGCTAGTTCTAAACTTAATAGTCCTGAAGCACCAAATGTATGGCCTAGTTTCCATTTATTGGTGGTTAAAAACGGAGTACGATTTCCAAAAACTTTTTTGATTGCATTTACTTCGGAAGAATCGCCTTTAATCGTTCCTGGAGCATGCATCACAATAGCATCAACTTCTTCCAAATTGATGTGTTGTGTTGCCATTTTCATCGATTTTTGAAAACATTCTGCATCTGCAGTTACGGAAGTGTTGTGTTTTAAAACTTCTGTTGCGTATCCAATTCCTTCAATTTTAGCAATCGCCTTGGTGCTTTCTCCTTTTTCTAAACAGATTACAGAAGCTCCTTCGCCTAAAACCATAGTGTTTTTAGTTTTTTCTAAATCTAAAGCTTTACATGGATACGTTTCGACTTCGCTCAACGACCTTTTCGCGTACACTTTCAAAGCTTGCATTTGTGCTACCGTAAAATCGGTTAACGGAGCTTCGCTACCGCCCACTAAAAACTTATCGCACATTCCAGAATTAACCCATGCAACTCCGTTTAATAATGAATGCAATGCTGTGGAACAAGTAATGGAATGTGAAACCTCAGGACCGTTGGTTTGTAAATCGTGTGCCACCCATGAGGAAATATTTCCTAAGGTAGTTGTAGGTGAACTTAACGTTGAGGATACTCCTTTGTCTAAAAATTCCTTGTGATATTTTTCAAATAAAGAAGTGGCGCCACGAGAAGAACCGATATTAATTCCGAAGTTATCTTCTGGTTTCCAACCTGCTTTTTCAACTGCTTTTCTCGAAGCATACAGCGCAAACAAAACAGTGTCATCTAAGTTTTTATACTTATTATCTGAGTTTTTTATTTGCTCAATAATTTTTTTATCATCATTAGAAAGTTGTGCAACCCAAGCAGAAAAATCACCAAAATCTTTTGTTGAAATTCTGTGATTGTTGTCTAAATACGCTTTCCAAACTTCTTCAGAAGTACTTCCTAAAGCAGAAATTGAGGCAAATGATGTTATGGATATTGGATTTATCAAATTAAAGTAATTTTGACAAAAATATGTTTTCTATGGTTATTTTTAAGTAAATAATTTAGCTATCTTGCTCGGAAAACTATGAGTGAACAATATCAAAAAAATTGGTTTTCCAGAAACTGGCCTTGGGCTTTACCTTTAGGATGTTGCTCTGGGTGTTTAATTTTTATTCTCCTATTTGTTTTCGGTATTGGAGCTACCATTTTTGGAGTGGTAAGTAAAATGGAGGAAATATCTCCTATTGATGATGCTATTGAAATTGCTAATAAGAATGAAAAACTTATAGAATTAATAGGAGACAATATTGAAACCAATGGTTTTCCAAATGGTAATATTTCTGTTAACAATGATAATGGAGATGTAGATTTTTCTATTCCAATTAAGGGTGAAAAAGGAGAAGCTACACTAATTGTAAGAGGAATAAGAGTGAATAAGGAATGGGTTTATGAAGATTTATATGTTAGTATTAAAGAAACTGGTGAGGAAATAAACCTTTTAGAAAAAGAAAAGATTTTAGAAAGTATCTAAAACCTTTTCAATAACCGAATACACTTTTTGAAGCTGGTCGTTTGTAATTACAAACGGAGCTAAAATGTATATGGTATTTCCTAACGGACGCAAAAACACGCCGTTTTCCATAAAAAAGTTGAATAACTTATAGCGTAAATCTCCGTAACGTTCCATTTCAACATTTAAATCTAAAGCATAAATAACACCTTTTTGTCGAGTTGATTTGACTTTAGAATGTTGCTTAATTTTCGCATCAAATTCTTGATGTGATTTAATAATTCGTTGAATATTTTGCTGGATTTCTTCTGATTGTAATAATTCAATTCCTGCCAAGGCAGCAATACACGCTACTGGATTTGCAGAATAGGTGTGTCCGTGGAAAAATCCTTTAGCAATATCATGACTTAAAAAAGCATCATATACTTTTTGAGAACAACTCGTAATTGCCATAGGAACCAAACCAGCGGTCAGTGATTTTGACATACAAATAATATCTGGCTTATTTTCAAGGTAATCGGATGCAAAATGCTTCCCTGTTTTTCCAAAGCCAGTCATCACTTCATCAGCAATGGCTAAAACGTTGTTTTTATGGGCGATTTCAATAAGTTCATTTAAGAATTTGGCGTCAAACATTTTCATAGCCGCAGCACCTTGAACCAAAGGTTCGTAGATGAAAGCAGCAACTTTGTGTTCTGAAATCAATTGCAAAAACTGAGTTTTTACTTCTTCAAAATTTTCTTGAGTAGGAACTGGAATTCTTTCTACATCAATAAAAAAATCTTCAAAAGGCCCGTTGTATACCGAAAGTCCGGAAACAGACATTGCACCGAAGGTGTCTCCATGAAATCCATCTTCTAAAGCAATGATTTTTCCTCTTTTTTCACCTTGATTAAAATGATATTGCAACGCCATTTTAATGGCTACATCAACCGATGTTGAACCGTTATCTGAAAAAAAGATCTTTTCTTGATTCTCAGGAAGAATTTTAATGAGTTCTTCTGATAACTTGATAGCGGGTTCGTGTGTGAATCCTGCAAAAACTACATGATCCAGTTGTTGCATTTGTTCGGAAACCTTTTGGGTAATATATTCGTTACAGTGACCGTACATGCAAGTATACCAAGATGCTATTCCGTCAATATATTCATTCCCTTGATCGTCATACAACAACGCATCTTTGGCTTTGGTGATTGCCAAATGATTTGGATGTAATTGGTGTTGTGTTAACGGATGCCAAAGGTGTTTTTTGTCTCTTTCGGTTAAGTTCATATGATCTGTCATTCCTGCGAAGGCAGGAATCTTTTTAATTGTTGGTTACTTTTGTGAAATTCCTGCCTTCGCAGGAATGACATTTATAATTTATCTCTAAATAATTCAGCGTATTCTTTGATTACATTTTGATCAAAATATGGTTCTTCTTCAATTCTTCCAATTACAGGAACATCTGTCATTTTTTTAATGATACTTTCTGTTGTTGGATGCTCGTTTCCACTAAAAACTAAGGATACATCAAATCCTTTTTCTTTTAATAAATTAATGGTTAACAAGGTGTGATTGATGCTTCCTAAATAATGACGAGAGACCACAATTACTTTGTAATCTGGTTTGATAACATCTAAAATAGTATTGGTGTCGTTCAACGGAACTAATAATCCGCCAGCACCTTCAATAACCAAATGATTTTTAGTTTTTGGTTCTTTGATGTTTTTGAGTTCTATTTGTGTACCGTCAATTTCAGCAGATGCATGTGGACTCATAGGAGTTTGCAATGCATAAGAATTAGGATAAAAAACTGATTTTTTGTTAGAAATCAACTTTTGAACTTTATGGGTGTCTGAATAATCCAAATCTCCAGATTGAATAGGTTTCCAATAATCAGCTTCCAGGGCTTCTGTAATAATTGCAGAAGCAATGGTTTTTCCTACTTCTGTAGAAATTCCTGTGATAAAATATTTTTGTTGTTTCATGTCATTACGAGGAGCATTGCGACGAAGTAATCTCTATTTATAGAAGCAGATTGCTTCACTTCGTTCGCAATGACGTTTAGATTGCAAAAGTAGCAAGGTTCTCTAAAACCTGAGTAATTTCTTGGGTAGAATTATAACTGTGCAAGCAAAAACGTAATCGTTCTTTTCCTTCAGTAACTGTAGGAGAGAGTATAGGTTTTATATTAAATCCGTTTTGTTGTAATTGATTAGCGATGTTTTTAGTTTTTGTGTTTCCTGATATTACACAACAATGAATAGCTGAATTGCTTTCGATAAAAAGGTTTTTCAGCTCCAATCGCTCAATTTCTGATTTAAAATGATGAATATTTTGATGTAGTTTATCCGTTGAATCATCATCTAATTGCTCATAAGAGGTTTTGATAGTTGCTAAAGAATGAGGTGATAAACCTGTAGTGTAAATAAAACTACGAGCAAAATTTACTAAATATCGGGTGAGCTTTTTGCTTCCTAAAATCGCTGCTCCGTGGCAGCCTAATGCTTTACCAAAAGTGATAATACGAGCAAAAACTTCATTTTCTAAATTTAATTTTTGAACTAATCCAGCGCCAAAAACTCCCATAGCATGAGCTTCATCAACAATCAAATAAGCATTGTTTTTTTTAATAATTTCTATCATTGCCGCTAAATCAGGGGAATCTCCATCCATGGAAAAAACAGATTCTGTGACTACATATATGTTTGAATGAGATTCTGAAACAAGTTCAGAATGTCGAATCAATAATTTTTCGAGCTCCTCAATAGTATTATGCTGAAATTTATACGCTTTTGCATTTGAAAGTTGAATTCCATCTCTAATTGAAGCATGAATAAATTCGTCGTATAAAATAACATCTCCTCTTTGAGGAACTGACGCAAAAAAACCAATATTAGCATCGTAACCAGAGTTGAAAACCAAAGTGCTTTCAGTGTTGTGAAAATCAGCTAAAAAAACTTCTACTTCACTATATAAAAGATGATTCCCAGTCAATAACCTTGATCCGGTTGCTCCATTCAACTTAAAGTTTTTTTCAATTAAAAACTGATGTGTTTTGTCAAAAATGAGTTCAGACTTCGTAAAACCTAAATAATCATTAGAAGAAAAATCAACTAACTCGTTTTTTGAATCCAAGGTTCGTAACGCTTCATTTTCTTCTCTCAGTTTTAATTTTTGTTCGAGTTTTTTTGGAAATATCATATGGTAAAAATAAAAAAGACTTGCACATAGTTGTGTAAGTCTTTTTTTAGCTCCTCTTCTTGGGCTCGAACCAAGGACCCTCTGATTAACAGTCAGATGCTCTAACCAACTGAGCTAAAGAGGAATGTTCTGTTAGAACAAATATATGTAAAATGTAGAAATTATCGGCTTCTACTTTGCCTTTGCTCCTCCTCTTGGGCTCGAACCAAGGACCCTCTGATTAACAGTCAGATGCTCTAACCAACTGAGCTAAGGAGGAATTTAAAAACGAACCTCGTTTTAAATGCGAGTGCAAATTTAAGCAGTTTTTTTATATCTGCAAATTTTTTTATTAAAAATAGTATTATAAAACTAGATAAAATAAAAAAGACATGATAAAAATCTGTTTCTGTACATTTTAAAAACAAAAAACAACAAAATTATTTTCTATTAATATTAACAAAATAACAGTAAAAAAATATCTTGTTTTTATCAAAAGTTGTACTTTTGTGTTCATTATTCTTAATAAAGAAAAGTACGATAGTATATATGGACAAGTTTTCGTTCTTAAACGCAGCACACACAGGTTTTATTGGTGATTTATATGAGCAATATCAAAAAAATCCAGATGCAGTAGAGCCAAGTTGGAGAAGTTTTTTTCAAGGGTATGACTTAGCAAATGAAAATTATTCTTTGCATGAAGAAGAAACTTCAATTGAGGTGCCTGTAGTAGTGCAAAAAGAATTTTTAGTAATAGATTTAATTAACGGTTACAGAACGAGAGGGCATCTTTTTACCAAAACAAACCCTGTTCGTGAGCGCAGAAAATATTCACCAACTCTAGATATTGAAAATTTTGGATTATCTAAAGATGATTTAGAAACAGTTTTTAGTGCTGGAAAAATATTAGGAATAGGAGTTAAAACGTTATCGGAAATTATTGATCATCTTCAAGCTATTTATTGTGATAGTATAGGGGTTGAATATATGTACTTACGTAACCCAGAAGAAATTAAGTGGTGGCAAAACCGTTTAAATCAAAATGATAATCATCCGAACTACGACTTAGATTCCAAAAAATATATTCTTTCAAAATTAAACCAAGCTTCAACTTTTGAAAGCTTTTTGCAAACAAAATATGTGGGTCAAAAACGTTTTTCTGTAGAAGGAGGAGAAACACTAATTCCCGGATTAAGTGTTGCACTTAGAGATGCAGCTGAGAAGTTTGGTGTTGAGGAGTGTGTATTAGGAATGGCACACCGTGGTCGCTTAAATACCTTGGTTAACATTTTTAAAAAACCCGTTAGAGATTTATTTAGTGAGTTTGAAGGAAAAGATTTTGAAGATGAATCTATTGACGGAGATGTTAAATATCATCTTGGATTAACACTAAGCAAAGAGTATAAAGGCGGACAGAAAATGAAAATGAATTTGGTGCCTAACCCTTCCCATTTAGAAACTGTTGATGCTATTGCAGAAGGAATTACTCGCGCAAAAATTGATCTAAACTATAACGGAGATAATAGCAAAATTTTACCTGTTTTAGTACATGGAGATGCTGCAATTGCTGGCCAAGGAATAGTCTATGAAGTAGCTCAAATGATGACTTTAAATGGCTATAAAACAGGAGGTACATTGCATGTGGTAGTAAATAATCAAGTAGGTTTTACAACCAATTATTTAGATGCACGTTCAAGTACGTATTGTACAGATGTTGCTAAAGTAACACTCTCACCAGTATTACATGTTAATGCAGATGATGCAGAAGCAGTATGCCATGCAATGGCTATGGCTGTTGAATACCGTGCAAAGTTTAATAAAGATGTATATATAGATTTGTTAGGATATAGAAAATACGGTCATAATGAAGGAGATGAACCGCGTTTTACACAACCAAAACTATATAAAGCTATTTCAAAACACAAGAATGCTAAAGAAATTTACGCTGCTAAACTTATAAAAGAAGGAAGTGTAACTGCAGACTATGTGACTCAAATTACTGAGGATTTTAAAAACCATTTAGAAGAAGAATTTGCAGAGTCTAAAAAGAAATCGACTTCAAAAATTCAAGATTTTATGCCAGACGTTTGGAAAGGTTTTGTGCGTAAGCAATTAACAGATATGTTACAACCCATTGATACCACATATTCAGTTGATGCCTTAAAAGATATTGCTAAAGTAATATCTACAACTCCAGAGGGACATAAGTTTGTGCGTAAAGCAGAGCGTATTTTGAATGGCCGTGAAAAAATGGTTTTTGAAGACAATTCTTTAGATTGGGGTACTGCTGAAAATTTAGCTTACGGAACATTGTTAGAAGAAGGTTATGATGTTCGTATTTCTGGAGAAGATGTTGAGCGAGGTACTTTTTCACACCGTCATGCTATTATGCGTGATGAAGAAACTTTAGAGCGTGTAAACTTATTAAATACAAATCCGAAAAATAAAGGAAATTTCACCATATATAATTCACATTTATCAGAATATGGAGTTTTAGGGTTTGATTATGGTTATGCAATGGCTGCACCTAACACGCTAACAATATGGGAAGCACAGTTTGGTGATTTTGCTAACGGAGCACAAATTGTTTTTGACCAGTATATTTCCTCAGCAGAAGACAAGTGGAAATTACAAAACGGATTGGTAATGTTGTTGCCTCACGGTTATGAAGGACAAGGACCAGAGCATTCATCAGCAAGAATTGAACGTTTTTTACAATCAAGTGCAATAGATAACTGGACAATTGCAAATTGTTCAACACCTGCAAATATATATCACATTTTACGCCGTCAAATAAAAAGAAGTTTTAGAAAACCATTAGTTATATTTACACCTAAGAGTTTATTACGTCATCCTAAAGCAGTAAATACTATTGAAGATTTAGCAAATGGAACTTTCCAAGAAGTGATTGATGATACTATAAATACTTCTAAAGTGAAAAAAATGGTGTTTTGTACAGGTAAATTCTATTACGATTTATTAGCAGAGCGAGAAAATTTAGGAAGAGAAGATGTAGCCTTAATTAGAATAGAACAGTTGTTTCCATTGCATTTAGAAAAAATTCAAGAAGTAATGAATAGATATCCAAATGTAGATCGCTATGTTTGGGCACAAGAAGAGCCTAAAAATATGGGAGCTTGGGGGTATATGTTAGAACGTTTTGAATTAGCTAAATTAGAAAGTGCTACAGAAAAATACAGATCTGCTCCAGCAGCAGGTTCAAGTACACGATTTAAAGAACGTCATCAAGCAATAATAGATCAAGTATTTGATTAGTTATTAAAAAAAGAAAATAAAATAAACCAAATAAATTGGATGCTGAAACAAAATCAGCAAAACTAAAAATAAAGAAACATGAGTGTTTTAGAAATGAAAGTTCCTTCTCCAGGGGAATCAATTACAGAAGTAGAAATTGCAACTTGGTTAGTTGAAGATGGTGATTATGTTGAAAAAGATCAACCAATTGCTGAAGTAGATTCTGACAAAGCAACTTTAGAATTACCTGCTGAAGAGAGTGGAATTATCACTTTAAAAGCAGAAGAAGGTGATGCAGTAGCGGTTGGAGCAGTAGTTTGTCATATTGATATGAGTGCTGCAAAACCAGAAGGAGGAGTGGAAAAAAAGGAAGCTCCGAAAGCTGAAGAAAAGAAAGAAGAGCCTGCTAAAGTTGAACCTAAGAAAGAAACGTATGCAACAGGAACAGCATCTCCTGCAGCTAAAAAAGTATTAGCTGAAAAAGGGATGAGTGCTTCTGATGTACAAGGTACTGGTAAAGACGGTAGAGTAACTAAAGACGATGCTGTAAAAGCTGTGCCATCTATGGGAACTCCAGGAATGGGTAACCGTGGAGTTGAGCGTAAAAAACTATCTATGTTGCGTAGAAAAGTTGCTGAGCGTTTAGTTTCTGTAAAGAACGAAACAGCTATGTTAACTACGTTTAACGAAGTTAATATGCAACCAATTTTTGATTTACGTAAGCAATTTAAAGATGATTTTAAAGCTAAACACGGAGTTAGTTTAGGTTTTATGAGCTTCTTTACAAAAGCAGTTGTACGTGCATTACAAATGTATCCAGCTGTAAACTCAATGATTGATGGTAAAGAAATGGTTTCTTTTGAATTCCAAGATATTTCTATTGCTGTTTCAGGGCCAAAAGGATTAATGGTTCCTGTAATTAGAAATGCAGAAAACTTAACCTTTAGAGGAGTTGAAAGCGAAGTAAAACGTTTAGCGTTACGTGCTCGTGATGGTCAAATTACTGTTGATGAAATGACTGGAGGTACGTTTACAATTACTAACGGAGGTGTATTTGGTTCTATGTTATCTACACCAATCATTAATCCACCACAAAGTGCAATTTTAGGAATGCATAATATTGTTAATCGTCCTATGGCGGTGGATGGTCAAGTAGTAATTCAACCAATTATGTACGTTGCTTTATCGTATGACCATAGAATTATTGACGGTAAAGAGTCTGTTGGATTCTTAGTAGCGGTTAAAGAAGCTTTAGAAAATCCAGTAGAATTATTGATGGACGGAAATCCAACGAAAGCATTAGAAATGTAAATTATTTCGAAAAAATATTAATGTTAAAGCAGCTTTTTGAGCTGCTTTTTTATTGGCATGTTTCTTGTTTTAACAAAGTTTTAACATTAAAACTGTGTATCATGAAAAAATTCAAAAAACATCCCAAACAACAATTGGAAAAGTTCTCTACTGTATTTACCCAACTTGGGTTAGTATTGGTATTATTTATTGTGTTTATTTCATTAGAACACCAATCAGAAAATGTAGCTATTAAAGAACCTGATAGAGGAGAAGAAATTAATACTGTTATTACACTTGATAAACCATTTGTATATGTAAAAGAGATTCCGCAAAAAAGAGTTAAACCAAAAAAACGAACTCAAATAATTGAAATTACTAAAGTAGATGTAGTTGATAAACCATTAGATGTTAATGATTTACCTATTATTGATCCTACGCCGGATGAACCTTCTTTTATCGATGGGCTTACTACAGTTGATGAAAACTTTATTGATAAAGAAGATGATCCCAATCCTGTAAATTATAGCAATGTCCAAGAAATTCCTGTATTTGAAGGATGTGAGGGGATGAGTCAAACAGAGACTAGAAAATGTTTTGATAAAAAGATGAATCGTTTAGTGCAGCGATATTTTAATGCTGATCTAGCAAATGAATTAGGTTTATCTCCTGGTAAGAAAAGAATTTTCACTGAATTTGTTATCGATAAAAATGGAGAAGTAGTTGAGGTGAAAGTCAGAGCACCGCATCCTAGGTTAAGCAAAGAAGCACAGAAAATAGTTAGTAAAATTCCACAATTTACACCAGGAAGACAAAACGGAAAACCAGTAAAAGTAAAATATACATTACCAATTACTTTTAGGGTAGAATAGAATATAAAAACTCAACCAATTCGGTTGAGTTTTTTATTTTTGTTAGCATGAGTCATAAACATACATATTTTGCTCACGAAACAGCTGTCATTGATGAAGGTTGTAAAATAGGTGAGGGAACAAAAATTTGGCACTTTAGCCATATCATGCCTAATTCAATAATTGGTAATAATTGCAATTTAGGACAAAACGTTGTAGTTTCTCCTAATGTTAAGTTAGGTAACAATGTTAAGGTACAGAATAATGTTTCTATATACACAGGAGTAATTTGTGAAGATGATGTGTTTTTAGGACCATCAATGGTATTTACGAATGTAATAAACCCTAGAAGTGCAGTAAACCGAAAAAATGAGTTTAAACCCACTTTGGTAAAAAAGGGAGCAAGTATTGGGGCAAATGCAACTATAGTTTGTGGAAACAATATAGGTGAATATGCTTTGATTGGCGCAGGAGCAGTAGTAACTAAAGAAGTTTTGCCTTATGCTTTGGTTGTTGGTAATCCGTCAAAACAAATAGGTTGGGTTAGCGAGTATGGTCATCGATTAAAATTTAATAAAGAAGGAGTAGCAGAATGTCCAGAAAATCATGATATATATAAATTAAATAACAAAAGTGTAGAGAAAATTAACAGTTAAATAATTTTTGTTAAAAAAATTTGGTAGAGTGAAAAAAGGTTTTATATTTGGAATGTGGTTAAAAAACCACTTTCTTTTTCTTTTTCATAGCAATTTTTCCCACTCATCTAGAGTGGGTTTTTTTATGCAGTAAAATCAATGTGTTTTTATTATAAATTAGCCTGACAATTTGTGTAAATAAATTGCTCATTATATACTATACGGTGTAAAAGTGGAGGAATTTTTCTTATTTTAGGCTTTCACTTAAAAAGAAGACTTATTTAATGTATAAAAAGATAATCATAATCACTTTCTTTATTTTTTTTTGGTTGGTTGATTTATGGATGATTTATATAGATGAAAGAGCTTTTTTAATTTTTCCTAGAGTGTTAAGCTTATCATGTTTAATAATATTTTATTTCTTTTCAGTAAAAAAAATTAATGTAAATTTTTATATCCTATCTTTTTTTATTCTAGTAACAGGAGCTTTGTTTTCCCTCAATGAATATACTCTTCTAGGAATGCTTAGCCTTATAGCTTTAAGAATTTCATGGATTAGTTTATTACTGTCCTATAAAGAAAAAAATGATCATAAATTTATAGGATTAATATTTACACTATCAATAACAATAATGGGAGTAGTAATGTATAGTATGTATGTAAATACAAGCTTCTTTTTTTTATCAATCCTAACATCAATTACCCTATTATTTTTGTTAGCTATTTCATTTTCAAAACTTGTAAGCAATGGATCTCAATTTGGTAATAAAGAAATGTTTATATCTATTATGATATTTGTTTTTTCTGATGCGCTTTCTGGAGCAAAAAAAATTGATGGAACCAATACTCTTTTTATTATGTTGAGTGTGTTTTTGTATAATATAGCATACTATTTTCTAATACAGGCTTTGAT
The DNA here is from genome assembly GCF_034043975.1 of Tenacibaculum sp. IB213877. Taxonomy (NCBI): domain Bacteria; kingdom Pseudomonadati; phylum Bacteroidota; class Flavobacteriia; order Flavobacteriales; family Flavobacteriaceae; genus Tenacibaculum; species Tenacibaculum sp. IB213877. The sequence goes on from NZ_JAXCHH010000005.1 coordinate 342,912, forward strand.
AAAAAAAGATAATAAATTGCTTTTGTAATTCTTTTTTTGGTTTATTATAATTTTTCTAACTTTAATAGCAAAGTAATTTAATGAGTATGAAGATAAATATCAACCAACAATTTACTATTTATCATAATTTTCAAATTAAAGCATTGTCAAACAAAGTTTTTAAAGCAATTACACAACCTAACCAATTGATTCATTGGTGGCCATTACAGTGTACAGGAACACCAGAATTAGGAGCGGAATATAACTTTCATTTTGGAGAGCCCTATAACTGGTTTGGAAAAGTAACACAATGTAAAGAAAATGAATCTTTTTATATTAAAATGACCAAGTCTGACCCTGACTGGAACCCAACTACATTTGGTTTTGATCTGTTTGAAAAAGAAGGCAGTACATGGGTGCATTTTTTCCATAAAGATTGGCACGAGCAAAATAATCATTTCAAACACTCCTCATATTGTTGGGCATTGCTATTAAACGGTTTGAAAAATTACGTAGAAAAAGGAATTATCATTCCTTTCGAAGAAAGAAATTAAAAATATCACAATGAAACTAGGGGCATTTTCAATCAGTTTGGCGGTAAAAGATTTACAAAAATCTAAAGACTTTTATGAAACCTTAGGGTTTTCCGTTTTTGCAGGAAGTATGGTACATAACTACCTAATTATGAAAAACGGAAATTCGCTTATTGGTTTGTTTCAGGGTATGTTTGAAAACAACATTTTAACTTTTAACCCTGGTTGGGATGAAAATGCTAATAAGTTAAATGATTTTGATGATGTACGTGATATTCAAAAGCATTTAAAAGCGAATCATATTAAGTTGGATAGCGAGGCAGATGAAAATTCTTCAGGACCTGCCAGTATTGTATTTTTTGATCCAGATGGAAATGTTATCTTGGTCGACCAACACGTATAAAAAATGACTCAATACAAATCTTACGAAACAGAACGACTAATTTTAAAACCAACACAAGTAGAAGATGGAGCTTTTATTTTGGAATTGTTAAACACTCCAAAATGGATTCAGTTTATCGGCGATAGAAAAGTCCGTACTCTTGAAGATGCAGAAAATTATATAAAAAACCGAATGTTACCTCAATTAGAAAGATTAGGATATGGTAATTTTACCGTAATTAATAAAGAAGATAACACTAAAATGGGATGTTGCGGTTTATATGATAGAGAAGGACTAGATGGAGTAGATATTGGTTTTTCATTTTTACCACAGTTTGAAGGTAAAGGGTATGCTTTTGAAGCTTCAAATAAAGTAAAAAATCTTGCGTTTAACGACTTTGGAATAGAGGAGATAAGTGCTATTACCGTAAAAGATAATTCGTCGTCTCAAAAGCTGTTAAAAAAACTCGGATTAACTTTTGAGAAATTCACCAAAATTCCGAATGATGATGAAGAGCTTATGTTATTTAAAATAAAGAAATAAAAAAACCGACTGAAAAGTCGGTTTTTAGTTTTTATAAGTCAAAGCCAATATTAACGCCTAGTTTTTGTGCTATTAACTTTGTTATTCGTTGTTTTACTTCCGGAATATTTACACTCTCTAAAACAGTATTAGCAAAAGCATACATTAATAAAGCATTTGCTTCTTTCTTCGGAATTCCACGTTGTTGCATGTAAAATAAGGCTTGATCATCTAATTGACCAATAGTACAACCGTGAGAACATTTTACATCATCAGCAAAAATTTCTAATTGAGGTTTTGCATTAATGGTAGCTTTATCGCTAATTAAAACATTGTTGTTTTGTTGATAAGCATTCGTTTTTTGAGCTTCTTTCTCAACAATTACCTTTCCGTTGAAAACACCTGTAGAACGCTCACCATAAATTCCTTTATAATCTTGATGACTTTCACAATTAGGCTCAATATGATGTACTAACGTATGATGATCTACGTGTTGTTTTCCTTCAATAATAGTTACACCTTTTAATACAGAATTAATGTGTTCTCCTTTTTGAAAGAAGTTTAAGTTGTTACGTGTAATGTTTCCTCCAAAAGAAAAAGTATGTACCGAACAGTTACTTTCTTTTTGTTGTTCAATGTAAGTGTTGTCAACTAAAGAAGCATTTACTTTATCATTCTGAATTTTATAATAATCAACATTGGCATGTGTATCAACGTAGATTTCGGTAACCGAGTTAGTTAATACAGGAGCATCTGTTAAACTTTGATGGCGCTCAATAATTTGTACATGCGCATTTCTTTCAGCAATGATTAAATTACGTGGTTGTAACATTGTTGCAGCCTCAGTTCCTGTAGTAAAGTTGATGATTTGAATTGGTTTTTCAACTTCAACATTTTTAGGAATATAAATATAAGCTCCTTCACTAGCAAAAGCAGTATTTAAAGAAGTCATGTTGTCTTCTTTAGCTACTTTGTTAAAGTAATTTTCAATAACAGCTTTATATTTTGGTTTTGATAAAGCAGATGATAATAAACAAATGTCTTTACCATCATGTGTAGTATTTGATAAAAACGAGCTGTATTTACCATCAATAAACACGATTTTATACGAATCAATATCGTGAATAAAATACTTCTTTACATCAGCTAACTCAACAGCTTTTTCAGCTTTTGGAAAAATACTGTAATCTTCTTTTAAAACTGAATTTAAAGAAGTGTATTTCCAAGCTTCTAGTTTTTTAGTAGGAAATCCTAACTTTTCGAAGTTTTGTAACGCTTTTGAACGGATTTCATGCACATCTGAATTGATGTTTTTTCCATTTTCAAAGGCTACATATGATGATACTATTTTTTCTTTTAACTCCATTCTTCTTTCTTCTGTCATTCTGCATTGGCTGCAGAATCGTATTGTTGAAACTTAAAATTTGCGCTGAACTTACGTTTCCCTCCTTTGTGGGAACAGACAAGTACGTTTTACACTAATTCGTTTTTAATCCAGTCGTAACCTTTTTCTTCAAGCTCCATTGCTAAAGAAGCATCACCTGTTTTTACAATTTTACCATCGTGTAAAACGTGTACATAATCAGGTACTATATAATCTAATAAACGTTGGTAGTGTGTAATAACAATTACCGCGTTGTCTTTAGATTTTAATTTATTTACACCGTTAGCAACAATACGTAACGCATCAATATCTAAACCAGAATCGGTTTCATCTAAGATGGCTAATTTAGGCTCTAACATTGCCATTTGGAAGATTTCGTTACGCTTCTTTTCACCTCCCGAAAAACCTTCGTTTAATGAACGTGATAAAAACTTACGGTCAATTTCTAATAACTCAGATTTTTCACGAATCTTCTTCAACATATCTTTAGCAGGCATTTCCTCTAAACCTTGTGCTTTACGAGATTCGTTAATAGCAGTTTTAATAAAGTTAGTAACTGTAACTCCTGGAATTTCTACTGGATATTGGAATGATAAAAACACACCTTTGTGTGCTCTTTCTTCTGGAGCTAATTCGCTAATATCTTCACCGTTTAATTCAATGTTTCCTTCCGTTACTTCGTATTCTTCTTTTCCTGCAATAACAGAGGCCATAGTACTTTTACCAGCACCGTTAGGTCCCATAATTGCGTGAACTTCTCCTGCTTTAACCTCTAAATTCAATCCTTTTAAGATTGATTTTTCTTCTACTTCTGCGTGTAAGTTTTTTATTTTTAACATAATATGCTATTTGCTTTTGGCTATATGCGTTAAGCGTTTTTTCTAATTTTTTTATCCAACTGATCCTTCTAACGAAATTTCTAATAATTTTTGAGCTTCTACTGCAAACTCCATTGGTAATTTATTCAATACTTCTTTACTGAAACCATTTACAATTAAAGCGATAGCTTTTTCAGTATCAATTCCTCTTTGATTACAGTAGAATAACTGGTCTTCTCCAATTTTACTAGTAGTTGCTTCGTGCTCAATTTGAGCCGATTTATTCTTCGCTTCAATGTATGGGAAAGTGTGTGCGCCACATTCGTTACCCATTAGCAAGCTATCACATTGTGAAAAGTTACGTGCATTTTCTGCTCTTGGGCCAATTTGTACCAATCCACGGTAACTATTTTGTGATTTTCCTGCTGAAATTCCTTTAGAAATAATTGTAGACTTGGTGTTTTTACCTAAGTGAATCATTTTAGTACCTGTATCTGCTTGCTGATAATTGTTAGTTACCGCAATAGAGTAGAATTCACCAACTGAATTGTTTCCTTTTAGTACACAACTTGGATATTTCCAAGTTACTGCAGATCCTGTTTCAACCTGCGTCCAAGAAATTTTGGCATTGGTTTCACATAAACCACGTTTGGTTACAAAGTTGAAAACTCCACCTTTTCCTTTGGCATCGCCAGGGAACCAGTTTTGTACTGTTGAATATTTAATTTCTGCATCATCCAAAGCGATTAATTCAACAACCGCTGCGTGTAATTGGTTTTCATCACGTTGTGGAGCAGTACATCCTTCTAAATACGAAACATAACTTGCCTCATCAGCAATTACCAATGTTCTTTCAAACTGACCTGTTCCTCCTTCGTTAATTCGGAAATAGGTTGATAATTCCATAGGACAACGAACTCCTTTTGGGATATAACAGAAAGAACCATCAGAAAACACAGCTGAATTTAATGCTGCATAAAAATTATCGGTTGACGGTACTACCGAACCAATGTATTTTTTTACCAATTCAGGATGCTCTTGAATTGCTTCTGAAATTGGCATGAAAATAATTCCTTTTTCAGCTAAAGTTTCCTTAAATGTTGTTGCTACAGAAACAGAATCCATCACAATATCAACAGCCACATTAGCTAAACGTTTTTGCTCTTCTAAAGAAATACCTAGTTTTTCGAAAGTTGCCAACATTTCTGGGTCAACCTCATCTAAACTGTTTAGTTTTGGTTTCTTTTTTGGAGCAGAGTAGTAAGAAATATCTTGAAAGTTAGGCTTTTCGTATTTCACGTTTGCCCACTCAGGTTCTTCCATTTGTTGCCAAATTCTAAAAGCTTCTAAACGCCATTCGGTCATCCATTCTGGCTCATTTTTCTTTTTAGAAATAGCACGTACAATATCTTCGTTTAAACCTTTCGGAAACTTTTCACTTTCTATATCTGTATAAAAACCGTACTCGTATTCTTTGGTTTTTAACTCTTCTCTTAAATCGTCTTCAGTATACTTACTCATTCTTTTCAGTAATCAATTATCAATAAAATCAGTAGTTACAGAGAAAAACTTTCTCCACAACCACATGTACGGTTAGCATTTGGGTTGTTAAACACAAATCCTTTACCATTTAAACCTCCAGAATACTCTAAAGTGGTTCCTACCAAGTACAAAAAGCTCTTTTTGTCGACAATAATTTTAATGTTATTATCTTCAAAAACCTTATCGTTTTCTTCTTGATTTTTGTCAAAATTCAAATCATACGATAATCCAGAACACCCACCACTCTTAACGCCAACGCGTACAAAGTCGGTTGTGGCATCAAAACCATCGTCAGTCATTAACTCAATAACTTTCTTTTTTGCTGTATCTGAAACCTTTATCATAAAAATAGATTAAATCTAAATTGGAGTGCAAATATACGACATAACTATCATTTCACCATAGATAGTTTAAATGATAATTTTAATGTAACAATTGATAAAATTTATTGTTGATTGAAATCAGTACTTGTAATAAAGTCGTTGTCGGAAAGTGTAAGCAAAAAAGCTTTTAAATCCGCCTTGTCTTGGGTGGTTAATTGCACGCCGCCTTGGTCAATTTTTTTCATCAACGGATCAATGGTTGGAGAGTTTTTTAGTCCTTCGGAATAATGATTAATTACCTCGTCTAAAGTTTGAAAACGACCATCATGCATGTACGGAGCGGTAAAGGCTAAATTTCTTAGCGAAGGAGATTTGAATTTACCGTTATCATTAGGGTCACCAGTTACGGCACCCAAACCTAAATCGGTAAAAGTTTCGTCTAATCCGTTATTATGAAATTGATTATCTGTCCATAGTGGATTATTTTCACTTCCGTGACAATGGAAACAATCTCCTCTGTTTTCATCCATAAAAACAGTAAAACCATTTAACTCTTCAGGAGTCAAAGAGGCTTCACCATTAAGATATTTATCAAATTTTGAATTGCCAGAAATTAAAGTACGTTCAAATTGAGCAATGGCTTTTACCACCAATGTAGAATCAATAGTTGAAATTCCAAAAACTTGTTTGAATAGCGTTGGATATTCAGGGTGATTTTGTAATTTTTGCTCAACATCTGTCCATTTACTATCCATTTCTACAGGATTTGTTACAGGCTCAAATGCTTGGGCTTCTATACCAAAAGCATCACCTCCCCAATTAAAACGCTCATCGAAATTCCATGCTAAGTTGAATAATGGCATCGCATTTCGTGTGCCTTCTAATTCATCAACTCCAAGGCTAAATTGTAAATTGTCGGTAAATGATTTTTGAGGATCATGGCAAGTAGCGCATGATTGGGAATTGTCTTTTGATAAAATTGTGTCAAAAAAGAGCTTTTTTCCTAGAGCGATTCCTTCTTCGGTTAACGGATTGTTAGTAGGAATTACAGGTTGAATTAGTTTTTCCTGAAACAACTGAGGAATATTTAAAGATGTTGGAACAGGCACATATTCTTCCTCTTGATTTCCATCCGAAGAGCAAGAAACCAATACAGAAATGACAAGAATATGCACCCATTTTTTCATTATTGCAGACTAAAAACTGTTTTACCGTTTTCGCTCATTAAAAGTTGCGCTTCATAATTTGGCATCAACATTTGGTTTAACTGATTTAAATCCCATTCGTTAGGGTTTTTAAACCATTCAGCAATATTCATGTTAACAGTCATTGTGGCTGTATTGTTTACTACTACAACTTCACTCAATGTTACACCAAATGAGGTGTCTTTTAAAATTAAATTATCAGGATCTGAATTATCAACAGCACGAATTGCGTGGTAGTTAAAACCAACTTCAGCATCATTAACATCTATAAATTTTCCATCAAACTGCATGTAGTGATATCCACCACCCATCATCATTGGAACATTAAAGCTTGTAGAGTTCAAATCAAGATAAATTCCGTCCTGATTATCTTCATCAGTAAACCCAAAAGTAAAAGCAAGATTGTATGTTCCGTTTGGGATGGTAGTTTCTGTGGTAAAAGTTAGGTTTTGTTCTTCTCCTAAATCTACCAATAAATAGTCATTGATTTTGAAACTTGGTCCGCTTGTACTAGTTAGGTGAATATTTGAAATTATGTAGCGAAGTCTTTCAATGCTCAATTCTTCTCCATGTTCATTAGTGAATTTTATATCATTAAAATCGGCACTTGTAACGGGTGTGTCTTCCCAACTATGAGTAAAATTAATAGTTACAGATGTGGTTTTAGGTTGTTCATCATTATCAGAACTACATGAAAATAAGGTTGATAAACCTAAAAAGAATATTACTAATTTTTTCATTATTATTTTACTTTTACGATTAAAATGTCAGAAAAGCCTTTGTTTTCTGGAATATCTATATTATTACTAGAGCTTTCTCCAATAGCGATATAATTTCCACTTTGAAGTTGCACAGCGTCGTAAAAAAAATCAATTTCACTACCACCTACAAATTTTTGCCATTCTTGACTTCCTTCTGAAGAAATTTTAAGTAACCAAGCGTCATTTTGCCCTTGATTTGAAAAACCGTTGTCTAAACTTCTAGAACTTCCTGAAATGATATAACCGCCATCAAATGTTGGGTTGATAGAACGTGCTACATCAAAACTACTACCACCAAAAGTTTTTTCCCAGATAAGATTTCCTTCGGTAGAAATTTTAATGAGCCATAAATCCGCACCGCCATTATTTAGAGTAACGTCTTTATCTGTACTTCTGGTATCACCAACAATTAAAAAATTGCCATCACTTGTCGCAGTAATTGCTCTGGCTTCGTCTATTTCTGAACCTCCAAAATTCTTTTCCCAAACTAAATTTCCATCACCAGAAATTTTGATTACCCAAAAATCGTAAGTTCCCTTGTTGTTAGTAATATCTGTATCGCTACTATCGGAAGTTCCTACAATAATAAATCCACCATCATCTGTTTTTGCTATTCCTTGCGGAGTATCAGTAAACGTACCTCCATAGTATCTGCTCCATTCTTTACTTCCATTGCTATTAAGTTTGATAGCCCAATAATCACCCCCGGCATGTCTACTTGCAGTTCTAGAATTACCCTCGCCACTAGATGCAGTAACATCAAGTTCACCCGTAATTAAATAACCATTGTCATCGGTTTGAATTAAACAAGTTCCTATGTCTCTTCCTGAATAACCAAATGATTTTTGCCATTGAAGATTTCCGTTAACATCTAATTTTGCTAACCAATAATCTTGATTGCCAAAGTTTTCTGAAACATCGATATCATTACTTCTACTATAGCCTAAAACAGCATAACCACCATCTTGAGTTTGAATAATATCTTGCCCTCTATCATCATCACTTCCTCCATAGGTTTTACTCCATAGTAGCTCATCATTAGAAGAATATTTTAGAACAAGAAAATCTGCACTTTCATCTGTTTTGTTGATAATATCACCATCATTACTTAATGTGAACCCTAAAATAACGTATCCACCATCTGAAGTTGCAATCACTGAATTAGCGACTTCATTTCCTGTACCACCAAACGTTTTAATATTACTAACAGTTGGTTGTCTATTCGGAATTGAAATTTGCTCTTTTGAGCAACTAACAATTAAACTTAGAAATAATATTATTAAATATTTCTTCATTAAGTGCCAGACTTACGGACAATAAATAAACCACCGTTAATGTCATTAATAATTATATTTCCACTAGGGAAATAAGGATAGACACTCCATGCACCATTAAAACTTGTCCCATTATTACTCGGGTATGTGTCAAAATACCCTATTTCGGTCATAGAATTGGAAGATGCTCCAATATTAGAAATATCAAGTACACGCATCCCTGCAGTATAATTAGCTATATAGAAGTTGTTTTGTGCAACATATCCGTTATGATCGATAGCTGCTGTTGGCCCTAAATAGGTAGATGATAATACAGGGTTTTCTAAATCTTGCAAATCAAAAATTAGAGTACGAGTATTCATTCCGAAATTTTGTTCATCTAATTCATCACCAAGAATAAAATACCTGTGATCTTCGGTAAACCAACCTTGATGAGCATACGCCACTTGTGGATAGTTTAATGAAGATAATTTTACAGGGTTTGATTTGTCTGTAACATCTAACACTAAAATTTCATTTTCGTTACTTCCAATATAAATTTCTTTGCCAACATGTTCAGAATCCGATCCGTTATAAGTTATTACTTGGGCATCATGAGAATATCCATCATCTGTATGTTGACCTAAATAGGTTGGATTTGTTGGATTTGTAATATCTACAAAAATAGGCCCGCCGCCATTAGTGCTTCTACAACCTACTAAATAAGCAACTCCTTTGTCTTCATTAATTACTACATTATGGCAACTTTCAACACCAGAATAAACAGCATCAGCAGTAAAATTTACTGGAGGGTTATTAACATTTCTTAGACGAGTTAAATCAAATACTTGCATACCATGTTCACCAACTCCATCAGCAACAATAAAGGCAAAGTTGTTAAAAACTTTTACATCACGCCAGTAGTTTGTGCCAGCATTAGTATCTAATCTGCCTAAAAAAATAGGATTTGTAGGGTTAGAAACATCTACAAAAGCTGTGCTATTTGTAGTAGCAACTAAAGCATATTCTTTATTGTTTGTTGGGTCTGTCCATCCCCAAACATCACTTCCTTCTGGTGTTCCCATTGAATTAGCTAAAGTTGATACAGGAATGTGCCCCATTAAATCATAATTATTACATGGATATTCGTCCGCAAATCCATTTTCACATAAAACTCTTGAATTAGTAGTTGGTTCAGGAGAGTCTGGTTCAGGTGTCGATGAGGAACATGAAACTAAAAAGGGAATGCTTATTAAATAAAATAACAATCTTTTCATAGGGGTGTTTTTAAGTATAAGACTCAAATTTATAATATTATTTAATTACTAAAACAATTAATCCGTTAAAATATTATATAACAATTATCTTTGCAGTATGTTAGAAGATAAAAATCAAGATAGAACTTCATTAGCTGAACTAGGAGAGTTTGGTTTAATTAATCACTTAACTAAACATTTTAAAATATATCATTCATCTACGGTTAAAGGAGTGGGAGATGACTGCGCTGTTATTTCACCAGAAAATAACGAAGTTGTTGTTACTACTGACTTGTTGGTAGAAGGAGTACATTTTGATTTAAGTTACATGCCTTTAAAACATTTAGGGTACAAAGCAGTAATGGTTAACTTATCAGATGTGTATGCAATGAATGCCGAAGCTCAACAGATTACGGTTTCATTGGCGGTTTCTAATCGTTTTCCATTAGAAGCATTAGAAGAGTTATACGCTGGAATTCAATTAGCATGTGATACTTATAAAATTGATTTGGCAGGAGGAGATACTACTTCATCTACCAAAGGAATGTTAATTTCTATTACAGCAATAGGTACAGCTAAAAAAGAAGATATTGTTTATAGAAATGGAGCTCAACCAACCGATTTAATTGTAGTTACTGGAGATTTAGGTGGTGCTTATTTAGGGCTGCAAGTTTTAGAACGAGAAAAACAGGTTTTTCAAGTAAACCCACAAAGTCAACCAGATTTAGAGAACTATACGTACATCATTGAGAGACAGTTAAAGCCTGAAGCAAGAAAAGATATACCTGAATTGTTAAAGGATTTAGAAGTAAAGCCAACCTCTATGATTGATATTTCTGACGGATTATCCTCTGAACTATTTCACATCTGTACCCAAAGCAAAGTTGGCTGTAAGGTGTATGAAGATAAATTTCCGTTAGACCCAAAGGTAATTTCTACTTGCGAGGAATTTAATATTGATTCTACAATGGTTGCTTTAAGCGGAGGAGAAGATTATGAATTACTTTTCACAGTTTCTATCAATGATTTTGATAAAATTAAAGGAAATCCTAATTTAACAGTCATAGGTCATATAACCGAAGAAAAAGAAGGTTTACACTTGGTAACGCGTGCAAATCAAGAAATTAAGTTAAAAGCACAAGGCTGGAACTCATTTTCTGGTGAAGAGTAAGATCAAAAAAAAATTAAAATGTTAAAAAATGGTCTAAAATTTGTATCTTGGTAATCCGAAAAACAAATTATTAATCAAAAAAAATTAAAAAAGAAATGGGATTATTTTCATTCATTAAAAATGCCGGAGCAAAAGTGTTCGGTATCGGAAAAACTACAGAAGAAGAAGCTGCTGAAAAAGCTGCAAAATTAGAGAATGCTGTTAGAGCTTTAGAATTAGAAGTAAACGATTTAGAAGTTACTGTTGATGATGATAAAGCGACTGTATTTGGCGAAGCAGCAGATTTAGCAACTAAAGAAAAAGTGGTTTTAGTTGTTGGTAATACTGATGGAATTGCATCGGTAGAAGATAATATGACAGTTGCAGAAGTAGAGGAAGTAAATGAGGCAGAAATGGCTCAGTTCCATACTGTTGAAAAAGGTGATTCTTTAAGTAAAATTGCAAAATCATATTACGGAGATCCAATGAAGTATCCAGTAATTTTTGAAGCAAACAAACCAATGTTATCGCACCCAGATAAAATTTATCCAGGGCAAGTATTAAGAATACCACCTTTAGTGGACTAATCAAAAGTTAATCAACCAAAGGAAAAGCAGCATTGTAAAATGCTGCTTTTTTTGTTTTTAGCATTCGAGTAAGTTATAATTATTTACTATTTTAAGTATAAACGTGCTCAAATAATTAGCTTGCGATAAACACAGCTTAGATATTCAATTTCCAAAGTAAAATCAGTTATCTATAAAATAGAAGTTATTTTATCAACCACTTTTTTAGGAGTAATACTTCGCATAACATCTTCGTAGCCATCACAAATTTTATTACCATAAACAGAACAAGGTAAGTTTGGATATTTCTCTAAATCGGGTAAAATGCAATAATCATTAGGTTGATTAAAAGGTGCAAACCCAGCATACGGATGTGTTCCTCCCCAAAGTGTAATTGTTTTTACCTGTTGCATAGCGGCAAAATGAGCATTACCACTATCCATAGACAGCATTAAATCAAGGTTAGAAATTAAATCAATTTCATTTTTTAATCCACCTAGTTTTCCTGCTACCGATATTACATTTTGGTACTTTTCTGCTAAAGGTTCAAGTAATGTAGCATCAGATTTGCCTCCAAATAAAAGTACTTTGTAGTTTTTTTCAGAAAGTTCTTTTATTACCTTTTCCATTAAATCCAACGGATACACTTTTGATGCAAAAGCAGCAAAAGGAGCAATACCAATCCATTTTGATGTTTTTTCTCCAGTAAGAGAAGTAATGATATTATTTAGTTGAGGTTTTTTAATAGGCATTGGATTTGAAAGCGCTATGGGAAAACCTAATTTTTCAAATACATCAGCGTATCGTTGGTGTGAAGTTTTTAATTGCTTAAATACTTTGTTTTTGGTTCTCGTTAATGCTTTTTTTTCAGCTCTTCCTTTATCAATAAATGCGACAGGATAACCTGAAAGCCTAAAAAAAGTTCTAACTATTTTTGAGCGTAATACATTGTGTAAATCAGCAATATGAGTTGGGTTGAGTTGTTTCAGTTCAGAAAATAATCGATATAAACCCAAAAAACCTTTATGTTTTTTATCTGTTTCTGCAGAAAAAAAAGAGACGTTTTTAATGTCTTCAAACAATGGTTTTAAAAAACCTTTTGAAACAAAAGTTATTTTTACATCAGGATGTTGCTCTACAAATGCTCTAATTACAGGAACTGTCATCGCTACATCACCCATAGCAGAAAGTCTGATAACAATAATATGTTTGTTTTTTATCACCAATTTTTTATTTGTTGTAAAAGTAATCTTTTTGTTAAAAGAAGGAAAATTTATACGACCTTAGCCTTTTTTTAAAAGACTTTTTTGTGGGATGAATCAAAGATTACTAGCATTAACCGCAACATCAATAGCTACCATAATTTATGGTATAACGTTTACAGTTGCCAAAGAGGTAATGCCTCAATATATCAAACCTTTCGGATTCATTTTATTACGGGTATTTGGAGCTACGTTAGTTTTTTGGAGTATTGGATTATTTGTGAAAGCAAAATCCATAGAAAAAACTGATTATAAAAGAATTGCGCTCGCAGCTTTTTTTGGAGTTGGATTAAATATGCTCACTTTCTTTAAAGGGTTAAGTTATACCTCTCCAATTAACGGAGCGGTAATTATGGTAACTACCCCCATTTTAGTGCTGATTTTTTCAAGTATCATTATCAAAGAAAAACTTACCCAACGAAAGGTTATAGGTGTATTGGTAGGTTTAATTGGTGCCTTAGTACTGATTCTATACGGAAACAAATCTTTAACCAATGCAAAAAATATGATGTTGGGTAATTTTTTGGTGTTTATCAATGCTGCTTCGTATGCAATGTATTTGGTAATAGTAAAAAGGCTCATAGCTAAATATAACCCTATTATGTTTGTAAAATGGTTGTATTTGTTTGGGTTGTTATTTGTACTTCCCTTTGGTTATCAAGAGCTTTCTGAAGTTCAATGGATTCAAATGCCAACAACTATTTATGTTAAAGCAGGATTTGTAGTATTGTTTACTACTTGTATCACTTATTTATTTAACCTGTTTGCACTTTCAAAACTTAAACCTACTACGGTGAGCGTTTTTATTTATTTACAACCAGTTATAGCTACCATATATGCATTGATTGTTGGTAGTGATAGTTTAAATGCTATAAAGTTAATAGCTACACTTCTCATATTCTTGGGGGTGTATTTGGTGTCTAAACAGGTACCGGTAGGTACAAGTAAATAATGTATCTTTGTCCATCAACAAATCCAAGGCATGATTCAATCAATGACAGGGTACGGTAAATCCGTATTACAATTACCAACTAAGAAGGTAACGATAGAAATAAAATCATTAAACAGTAAAAATCTGGATCTTAATACACGTATTCCGTCTTATTATAAAGAAAAGGAGTTAGATGTTAGAAAGAAAATAGCTTCGTCTTTGGTAAGAGGAAAAATAGATTTTTCAATTTATGTTGAAATGACTGCTGATGAAACTACAACTACTATTAATAAAGGAGTAGTAACAGAGTATATTCAACAAATGAGAAACATTGTGCAAACTGGAAAGTCGGATGATGTTGAGCTAATGAAAATGGCAGTTAGAATGCCAGATGCCTTAAAAACGGAACGTGAAGAGCTTGATGAAGATGAATGGAAGCAAATAGATACTCATATTGATATAGCTTTAAAAGAAATCAATCAATATAGAACCGATGAAGCAGCAGCTTTAGAAGAAGATTTTAAACAACGAATTACTAACATTAAAGCGTGTTTAGAAGAGGTCAAAGCAATGGATGGTGAACGGATTGCTAATGTAAAAGTTCGTTTGCGTAAGGCTATTGATGACTTGAAAGTTGAAACAGATGAAAATCGTTTTGAACAAGAACTTATCTATTATTTAGAAAAGTTAGATATTAATGAAGAAAAAGTGCGTTTAGCTAATCATTTGGACTACTTTTTGCAAGCGTTAGAGTCCAACGACTCTAATGGTAAGAAGTTAGGATTTATAGTTCAGGAAATCGGTAGAGAGATCAATACTACTGGATCAAAAGCAAATTTTGCGCCGATGCAGAAATTGGTTATCCAAATGAAAGATGAACTAGAAAAAATTAAAGAACAAATATTAAACGTATTGTAAAATGACGAAAGATTTTAAAGGTAAATTATTTGTGTTTTCAGCACCTTCGGGCTCTGGTAAAACTACTATTGTACGTCATTTATTAAAACAAGAACGTTTTAATTTAGAGTTTTCAATTTCTGCCACTTCTCGTGAACCGAGAGGAGAGGAAAAAGACGGAATTGACTATTATTTTATCTCAGCAAAAGAATTTATTCAAAAAATTAAAAATGATGAGTTTTTAGAGTGGGAAGAAGTGTACCGAGATAATTTTTATGGTACGCTTAAAACAGAAGTTGAGCGTATTTGGGCAAAAGGAAAACACGTAATTTTTGATATTGATGTTGCTGGCGGATTACGAATTAAAAAGAAGTTTCCGGAAGAAACATTGGCTGTATTTGTAAAACCACCAAGCGTTGATGAACTTAAAATACGTTTAAAAAAACGTAGTACTGAAAGTGAAGACAAAATCAACATGCGAATTGCAAAAGCTTCAGTAGAGTTAGCAACAGCACCACAGTTTGATAAAATTATTAAAAACTACGATTTAGAAGTAGCTTTAAATGAAGCTGAAAATTTAGTAGCCAATTTTTTAGAGTTACCTACAAAAGCAAACTTCGAGGAAGAATAAATGAAAAACATCGGATTGTATTTTGGTACTTTCAACCCTATTCATGTTGGGCATTTAATTATTGCCAATCACATGGTAGAAAATTCTGATTTAGATGAAATTTGGATGGTGGTAACACCTCATAATCCTTTTAAAAAGAAAAATTCATTGCTTGATAATCACCATCGGTTTGAAATGGTGTACAAAGCAACCGAGGAATATGACAAAATCAAACCATCGGATATTGAATTTAAGTTACCACAACCCAATTATACTGTCAATACCTTAGCACATATATCAGAAAAGTTCCCAAATGTTAAATTTAATTTAATTATGGGAGAAGATAATTTGAAAAGCTTTCATAAGTGGAAGAATTATGAAGCTATTTTAGATGATTACGATATTTATGTATATCCAAGAATTTCTGACGGAATTATAGAAACACAATTCAACAATCATCCTAAAATTCATAGAGTAAATGCACCTATTGTAGAGGTTTCTTCAACTATGATTAGAAATGCCATTAAAGAAAGTAAAAATGTACGTCCCTTACTATCTGAAGAAGTTTGGAAGTATATTGATGAGATGAATTTTTATAAAAAATAGTTCTGCTATTTTTTCGTTGTATATTTGAAACTTAAACCAATTATTTGTGGCAAAAGACAACAAAAAAAGTAAACTAAAACAAAAACTAACCGATAAGTATAGGTTAGTTATTTTAAATGAAGATACATTTCAAGAACGCTTTTCATTAAAATTATCACGACTAAATGTATTTGTTTTAGGAGGTGTATTTTCTATTATCTTAATTACACTAACTACATTATTAATAGCTTTTACTTCTTTACGAGAGTATATTCCCGGATATTCATCAACAGAACTAAAAAGAAAAGCAACTAGACTTACATATGAATCAGATTCATTAAAAACCAAGCTTGCTATTCTAGAAAATTACGCTAAAGCTATTAAACCTGTTTTAACGGGAGAAATAGAGCCAGAAGATATTGATTCCGTTCAGGCAGAATCTCAGAAGAAAAGAATAGATGAATCAAAATTAAACGCTACTAAAACCGATTCTTTGTTTAGAGAACAAGTAGAAGATGATGATTTGTTTCTGTTCACTAATGGAGCTAATGATAAAGCAAATATTGTGTTTTTTGCACCAGTTACGGGTAGTATAACCCAAAAATTTGATGCAGTTGAAAAGCACTATGCTATTGATATTGTTGCAAAAACAGATACTCCGGTAAAAGCTGTTGCAGACGGAACAGTAATTTTTGCAGAATGGACAGCAGAAACCGGTTACGTTATTATGGTGCAACATTCTAGCGAGTTTGTTTCAGTTTACAAACACAATGGTAATTTGTTAAAAAATCAAGGAGATTTTGTAAAATCTGGTGAAGTAATTGCAAGTGTAGGTTCTACAGGAGAATTGACTACAGGTCCGCATTTACATTTTGAACTTTGGAACAACGGTTATCCAGTTAATCCTGTTAACTACATAGATTTTGAATAATAACAGAGTGCTTTTACACTCTTTTTTTTAATAAGATACATAGATAATGAGCATTAAATCGTTAATTGCTATTCCATTTGCTAAATCGGTGCGAAGAAGTGTATATCGATGGGCAAATAATCCACATAAAACTCAAGAAAAAGTTTTTCAATATTTAATTTCTGAAGGTTGCAAAACAGCCTTTGGTAAAGACCATGATTTTGTATCAATTAATAATTATGAAGACTTTAAAAAACGAGTTCCTATTAATGATTACGAAGGATTAAGACCGTATGTAGATAGAATTCTTACGGGAGAAGAAAACGTATTGTGGAAAGGAAAACCTATCTATTTTGCAAAAACATCAGGAACCACATCCGGAGCAAAATATATTCCTATTACTAAAGAATCTATGCCAACACATATCAAAGCAGCTCGTAATGCTTTGTTATTTTACATTGCCGAAAAAAACGATGCTAGTTTTGTAAATGGTAAGATGATTTTTTTACAAGGAAGTCCTGTGTTAGATGATAAAAACGGAATAAAATTAGGACGTTTAAGTGGAATTGTTGCACACTATGTACCTAATTATTTACTTAAAAATCGTTTCCCAAGTTGGGAAACCAATTGTATTGAAGATTGGGATACCAAAGTTGATAAAATTGTTGAAGAAACATTACCTGAAGATATGACCGTGATTAGCGGAATTCCGTCTTGGGTACAAATGTATTTTGAAAAGTTGATTGAAAAAACTGGCAAAACGGTTTCAGAGATCTTTCCAAACTTCAACTTCTTTATTTACGGAGGCGTAAATTTTGAGCCTTACAAGAACAAATTTGAAGCTTTAATTGGTAAAAAGATCGATTATATTGAGCTATACCCAGCTTCTGAAGGTTTTATTGCATATCAAGATTCCCAGCAAGAAAAAGGAATGCTATTACAGTTAAATTCTGGTATTTTTTATGAATTTATTCCTGCGGAAGAATTCTTTGATGAAAATCCAACTCGTATTTCATTGAAAGATGTAAAACTTGGAGTGAATTATGTAATTATATTAAATACTACAGCAGGACTTTGGGGCTATAATATTGGTGATACAGTTGAATTTACCTCGTTAGATCCTTACAGAATTAAGGTAACTGGACGAATTAAACATTTTATTTCAGCATTTGGAGAGCATGTAATTGGTAAAGAAGTTGAAAAAGCCTTGAATGGTGTTATTGTGGGTACAGATGTAAATGTGAGTGAGTTTACAGTGGCTCCACAAGTAAATCCGGAAAGCGGATTACCCTATCACGAATGGTTTATTGAATTTGAAAATGAGCCTGAAAATCTTGAAGAAATGGCATCAAAAATTGATGCTTCTATGCAAGAACAAAATATTTATTATCAAGATTTGATTGATGGTAAAGTATTGCGTCCGCTTATCATCCGAAAGGTAAAAAAAGGAGGGTTTCATGAGTATATGAAATCGATTGGCAAGTTTGGAGGTCAAAATAAAATTCCGCAATTATCAGATAATCGTAAAATTGCAGATGTTTTGCAAAACTTTTTAGTAGAATAAAAAATGAAAATTATCTCAACAAATATTGGCAATAAAAAAGAAATCAACTGGAAAGGAAAGTTGGTAACTACCGGGATTTACAAATTTTCGGTAAAAGATCCTATATTTTTAGATATTGAAGATGTAAGAGACGATTCAATTTGTGACAGAAAATACCACGGTGGTATTGATCAAGCAGTGTATGGATATTCACTAAAACATTACGATTACTGGAAAGAGTTGTATCCGAATTTAGAATGGGAGTTAGGTATGTTTGGTGAAAACCTAACGATTGATGATTTAGATGAAAGCAAAATTCATGTTGGTGATACATTTAAAATAGGAGAAGTGGTTTTAGAAGCAACCAAACCACGTCAACCTTGTATGAAATTAGGTGTTCGGTTCAATAATATGAAAATTGTTAAACAATTTTGGCAACAAGATTATCCGGGAGTTTATTTTAAAGTATTACAAACGGGTTATGTAAAAGCAGGTGATACTTTAGAACAAATAAAAAGCTATCCTAAAAACAAAACCATTGCTGAGGTTTATCAATCTAAAAGAGAAGAAAAAGGAGAAAACTAATTAATTCTCTTTTTCTAATTCCAATACTTTTTCAATCATTTTATCGTCTAAATGATTGATTTTATATAAACCTTCATCATCAAAAAGCTCACGAGCAATTGAAATTTTCAAAAATTTACGCAGTTTATCTTTTGTTCTTTGAGAAGGGTTGAAATCTTTAAGTTTAGACAGAAATTTGTTTGATACTGAATTGTCGCTATCAAAATCTTTTATAAAACCATTGATGTTATAGTTTTTTAATTTTCTTCTGTTTTCGTCAACATACGTAAACGCAAAATCATTTAACGGCTTAAAAAAGATAGCTGGTAAATAATCGGTAGTATCAATAGCTACAAATACATCGGGAATGATTCCGCCACCTCCATAAACTGTTTTGCCCTTTGGAGTGGTGTATTTTAAGCTATCAACAGTTTTTATACTGTCTTTATTAAATAGTTCTCCACTTTGATAACGTTGGTGAATATCATCATCATAAGAGTCGTTTTGAGAATCTTCAGCAAAATAAGCAGTAGCATCTTCCTCATCAGTTAATGATTTGTATGGTTTTTGAATAGAACGTCCTGTAGGAGTGTAGTAACGTGCAGTTGTTAAACGAACCGCAGAACCATCACCTAATTCCATTTCTTCTTGCACTAAACCTTTACCAAAAGAACGTCGACCGATAATAATTCCTTTGTCATTATCTTGAAGTGCACCCGCTACAATTTCTGATGCAGAGGCTGAATTTTCATCAATTAAAACGTACAATCCGCCTTTTTCAAAATCACCTTCATCTGTAGCATAAGATTTATTAACTCTGCCTTTATTGTTTTTGGTAAAAACAATCAATTTTCCATCTTCTAAAAACTCGTCAGCTATACTATTGGCAATATCAATATAACCGCCACCATTACCACGTAAGTCTAACACTAAATCGGTCATACCATTGTTTAACAACTTATTTAATGAGGTTTTAAATTCATCATAAGTATTACGGGCAAAGCGATCTAATTTAATATACCCAACACTGTCATTAAGCATATAGGCTATATCTACACTCTTAATATTTATTTTATCTCGTGTTATAGTAACATTAAAAATACTATCATTGCTTTTTCTGTATAGTTGTAATTTAACGTTTGTGTTCGGTTTTCCTTTTAAAATTTTAAGAATTTGATTACTCCTTAGTTTTTTTCCAAATAATGTGTCTTTATCAGCTAGTAAAATTCTGTCTCCAGCTTTGATTCCTTTTTTAATACTTGGACCACCTTTTATAGGCTGAATTATAGTAATAGAATCATTTATCATTCTAAATTGTACACCAATTCCCACAAAATTACCTTGCATACTTTCTGTAATTGCTTGTAGGTTTTCTTTTGGGATATACACAGAGTGAGGATCTAACTTATCTAAAATTTTGGCAATAGCTTCGTCTAACAATTCATCTGTATTTACATCGTCTACATAATCATGTTGAATGTAATTGATCAATCGTTTTATTTTTTGTTCTTTGGCAGAACTTTGAATTAATGGTATAGGAGCACTAGCGTTAAAAAACGTTCCTAATAGTATTCCAAAAACCACGGCTATGGCTAAATATATGGGTAAGTTATTATTGTTCATTTGGCAAATAAATAAGTTCTACACCTGCTTTTTCTAAAAATTCTAATCCGGAAATATCTTTGTATTTATTAGCATATACTACTCTTTTTATACCTGCTTGATGTATAAGTTTACTACATTGTTGACAAGGAGATAATGTTAAGTAAAGAGTGGCTCCGTTACATGATTGTGTTGAGTTAGCTACTTTTAAAATAGCATTAGCTTCTGCATGCAAAACGTACCATTTGGTATATCCTTCTTCATCTTCGCAAGGGTTTTCAAAACCTGTTGGAGTTCCGTTAAAACCATCAGAAATAATCATTCGGTCTTTTACAATAATAGCTCCAACTTTTTTGCGCTCACAATGAGATAATTGCCCCCATTCAAACGCCATTTTCAAATAAGTTTTAGCGTATTTTAGTTCTTTCTGCGTCAAATTTTTAGGTTTATGTAGCTAAAATAGTTAGAAATTAAGTGTAATTACGTTAATTATTTACCAAAAAACACGATCAATCATCATTTGTATTGCAAATCCAATTACGATGGATGAAGCTACTAAAATCCAATCTCTTCTATTTACTCCAAAAATTGATTGAACTAATGCGCCAATTAATAAAATAGCAACAACAATAATAATTTGTGCAGCTTCTACTCCCACAGCAAATTCTAATAAAGGCACTAATTTATCAGAGCTTTTTCCAATCATCATCTTAAAATAATTAGAAAAACCAAGTCCGTGAATCAATCCGAAGAACAAAGCAAAAAATAAATTTTGATTTTCTTTACCAACAGATGCTTTTCTGGCTGTTAATACATTCATTAATCCTGTGATAAAAATAGTTAGAGGAATCAAAAATTCAACTAGAGCAGCCCTAACGTTTAAAATACCATAGGCAGAAAGCGCTAAGGTTAAGGAATGTCCAATAGTAAATAATGTAATTAACCATAAAACTTTCTTCCATTGTTTAAATTGATATACTACGGCTAATACAATTAAAAATAAAATATGGTCATAGGCTTTAATGTCTAAAACATGAAATAAGCCCATTTTAAAGTAGAAAATAAATTCGTTCATAGAGAGGGATTAAATTTTAATTTGTCTGTCTATTTGTTGATCCAAAGATATAAATGTTTCTGTTCTTGAAACACCTTTTATAGTTTGAATATCTTTATTAAGTAAGTGCATCAAGTCTTCATTGTTTTTACACATTATTTTAATAAAAACGGCATAATTACCCGTGGTGTAATGGCTTTCAACAACTTCTGGGATTTCTTTTAAGCGTTTTATTGCTGAAGAATATAAACTGGCAGAATCTAGAAAAACTCCTACAAAAGCGGTGGTGGAATACCCTAAAGCTTTTGGATTCAGTACCATTTTGTAGCCATCAATTAAATCAGATTCTTCTAATTTTCGTAACCGTTGATGAATGGCAGCACCAGAAATACCTACTTCACGTGCAATGCTTAATATAGGGGTTCGAGCATCTTCAACCAATCTTTTGATGATAATTTTATCAATACCGTCTATTTTAAGTTTTTTGTTCATATTCTCTTTACATAAGTGATAAAAGTAAAAAAAATCCACTCAATCGAGTGGATTTTTAGTCTTTAATCTTATCTTTAAAAGTCTTGTTTCTCAACTAACAATACTCTTCATAAGCTTGTGCTAAATTCTCAGCAATCATTTCAGCAGAACGACCTTCAATATGATGACGCTCTAACATGTGCACTAATTTTCCGTCTTTAAACAACGCAATAGCTGGCGATGATGGAGGAAAAGGAATCATATACTCACGTGCTTTGGCCGTTGATTCTTTTTCAACTCCAGCAAAAACAGTTGTTAAGTTAGCAGGCTTTTTGTTTGCTTTTAAAGAAGCAATAGCTCCTGGGCGTGCTGTACCTGCGGCACAACCACAAACAGAGTTTACCATTACTAACGTAGTTCCTTCTTTTGCTAAAGCATTGTCAACATCTTCAGCAGTATATAATGCGTCAAAACCAGCGTTAATTAATTGGTCGCGCATTGGTTTTACTAATTCTTCTGGATACATAATAATTCAAATTTTATCAAAGCAAAGATACACCAAACACAACCACTAAACAAGTCATGAAAAATTAATAAAAACAAAACATTAAAGAAAAGGTAAATAGATAATAAAGTAATAATCTCATTATCTTTGAAGCTTTTAAATAAAATTATGAACGGAATTTTTCTTATACTGATTTTACTCTTTTTCCTTTTTAAATTTTTCGGATCAGCATCTACAACTATATACACTAATAGAGGTCCTGGAGCTTCAAGAAGATCTTCTTATGACCGTCCGGAAGATTTTGAAACCAGTTTACTTGTTTTGGCATCAGTAATTATAAAAGCTGATGGATATATTAATAAAGTTGAATTAGATTATGTAAGGCAGTATTTTGCTAATACCTACGGTAAAGATAAGGCAAACAGAGCATTTGCTCAGTTTAGAGAAGTAATGAAAGAAAGAATTTCTACTCGTGAAACATGCGCTAGAATTGGTCAGTTCATGCCTTACGGTGCAAGAGTACAATTGGTAAAATTTTTATTTGGAGTAGCGTATTCAGATGGTCAAGTAACACCAGCAGAAGAGCTGGAGATTAGAAAAATTGCAAGTTACATGTCTATAAGAATGCAAGATTATTTGTATTTGCGTTCTCTTTATTATCAACAAAGACAAAGTCAGTCAACAACCTATTCACAAAATTCAGACTATGAATATGAAGTGTTAGGAGTGTCAGAAAAAGCTACAGATGATGAAATAAAAAAAGCATATAGGAAGTTAGCAAAAAAATATCATCCAGACCGATTAGAAAATGCATCAAAAGAAGATAAGATAGCCGCCAAAGAGAAATTCCAGAAAATACAATCGGCCTATGAAAAAATAAAAGAACAAAGAGGGATGAGTTAACTCATCCCTCTTTGTTCTTTTTAAACCAAAGTAAAATGCTTTTCGTCGACATATAAATGCATTTCACAGAATAATAAGTAACATTCAACCATTAATTAAAAATATACTTCACAAGTTCAATAATTTTAGTTTTTATATTAATTAAGGTCTATTATTTACAAATAAAAAATTAAAAGTAATTACATTAATTATTTTTAATTATATTTATACTTGTGAAAATAAGATACTTAAGCTAAGGAAATGATTTACATAGTGGGGGAGAATTGCTATTCTTTATAGAAAATATAAAGTGTGGATTAGGATACTTTTCCCTATGAAATAAATATTAACCTAAAGTTAAAATAACAATAGGCAAAATTATTGTTTTATGGAGCAAAAGTATACTCGTAAAAATGTTAAAGCGTCTATAATTTGGTTGCTTTTAATAGTTTTATTAAATCCAACCATAGCAAGCGCTAATTATTTACTTTCTAAATCACTAAAAGATTCTTTATTACATACAGTTGTAAAAAGCAAAACACCTTTCAAAGAAAAACCTAATAAGCTATTTTATGAGTTTAATAAGATAAATGATTCTGAAAATTTAAAACTTTCAAGGAGCATTAATTCTTTTGCTTTACCAACAATAGATTTAAATGGGTCAGGAGCAGGAACAGACTATACCTATACGTTAGAACCAACAACTACAAATGTTTTTCCATTAACAGATGGTGCAACAGTTACCTCAGACACAGGTATTGTTACTGCAACAATTAATTTTACAGGGATACTTGATACACCCAATGAAGAGTTACTGGCCATATATAATGGTTCTGGGTTTAACCTTTTTTATTTTAATCCAACCCTTGATACCTTTCTTTATAGTATAGGAGGCTCAGTAATAAGAGTTACTCAAAACACAAATACAACCTTTACCATAACAGAGAATTCAGGCGGTATAATTTCAAATGCCGAATTTGAAACTTTTCTATCACTTTTATATTATGGAGATTTAGCAAATCCATACTCTAATGGTGATAGAGTAATGAGTATAACTATACAAGATGGCAATGGAGATACAGCAAGTGCACAAACAACAGTAAGAGTGCATACAACAAACATTGTTGATGATGTTAATTCTGTTTCTGCAAGTAACACAGGTGTAATTACGGGGAATGTGCTAACTAATGATAGTACTTCAGCTTCTCCACTAATAGTTGATGATGTAAACTTATATTCAAGTGTTATAGGATCCACATATTCTACTTTATATGGTACAATTACAATGCAAGCAAATGGAAGCTATACATATGATGTTGATGAAACAAACCCAACTGTAACAGGTCTTAGAGATGGAGAAATAATTCAAGATATTTTTTCTTATACAGCAGTAAATTCAGTAGGAGCCTCAGATTATGGAATACTAGAAATAGATATCACTGGGGTTACAGAGCCACCAGTAGCACAAGATAATACCAATACCGTAACATTTAATGTAAATAATAGCACTACAGGAAATGTAATTACAGATGATGGTCCGAGCGGAGCAGATGCTATAGATAGAGGGTTGTCAACCTTAACATGGGAAAATGAATTTGCTAATTTTGAAGCTGTTGGAGGTCAAGTTAAGGTGGTTAATGGGGTAACACTCAATTTTACTACAGAAGATATAAATTCAATTGGTACTATAGATAATCAGGTTGTATATTATTCTACAAATGGAGGTCATTATGGTTATTTACTTTATAATATTGATCCAGCAACCAATATTCCGGGAGCAACAACAGATTTAACAATTGCCTTTAGTGAACCGGTTTATAATCTTGGATTTTTATTAGTTGATATAGATTATTCCCAAGCTACTTCTTGGCAAGATCAAATTAGAATTGAAGGAAGTTTGTCGGGCACAGCATCTGCTTTTACCTATGTAACTACTGCAGATGTTAATGATTCTGGAAACCCTACTTTTTATGGTACTGGTGTTGCACCACCTGAAGATGCAACAGGTAATATTAATGTGTTTTTTACAGAGCCTATAGATCAGCTAAAACTTATATATAGTTACGGGCCTAATGTAACAGATCCAGACCCAGGAGGACAAATAGCTGGAGTATCTGATATTTTTTGGCAAGACCAATCTTCTGTTTTAGTAATAGAATTAGAAGGAAATGTAGTACCCCCTGCTACAGGTTTAACTTATGTAGGAACATATGGTACAATTACCATTAATTCAGACGGAACGTATAGTTATACCCTAGACATAGCAAATACAGATGTAAACAACCTTGAAGCGGGTCAAACATTAACAGAAACATTTAATTATGTAATTTTTGATGGACTTAATTCAGATAATGCGAACTTAATTATAACAATAAACGGAACTAACTGTACGGCATCATTACCTTCTAGTGAACCTGATGCATGTGTCAATACAGTTATGACAAATATTACACATACAACAGCGGGAGCTACAGGTATAGCAAATGACGGAGTTTCAGGAGCTAACGGATTGCCAGCTGGTGTTAGCGCTACATGGAATGCTGATACTATTACAATTTCAGGAACTCCATCTGCTGTAGGAGTTTTTAATTATACCATTCCCTTAACAGGAGCATGTACTTCGGGTGAAGCAACCGGTACTATTACGGTTAATGCGTTACCCACAGCAGGATTAAGCAGTAGTGACGCAGACAACACGATCTGTGCGGGAGAAAGTGTGACCTTTACGGGTACGGGAGGAGATGTGTATGAGTTCTTTGTAGACGGAGTAAGCGTACAAGCGGAATCAGCTACAGCTACCTATACGACTACAGGCTTAAGTAATGGCCAAGAGGTAACGGTTCGCGTGGTAAATACCACCACAGGATGTGAGTCTTTAAGTACGGGAATCACCACGACGGTCGATGCGTTGCCTACGACAGCGGCAGCAGGCACCGACCAAACCCAATGTAACACCCCAGGGTTTACCATGGCAGCCAATACGCCTACGGTAGGTACAGGAATATGGAGTATTGTCAGTGGAACGGCAACGATTGCCGATACGAGTTCCCCTACTACAGGAGTGACGGTAGCGGCAGGCGATACGGTGACTTTACGATGGACGATCAGCAACGGAAGCTGTACCGATAGTACGGATGATGTGGTACTGACCAACGATGCGTTGCCTACAACAGCGGCAGCAGGCACCGACCAAACCCAATGTAACACCCCAGGGTTTACCATGGCAGCCAATACGCCTACGGTAGGTACAGGAATATGGAGTATTGTCAGTGGAACGGCAACGATTGCCGATACGAGTTCCCCTACTACAGGAGTGA